>CAZDHU010000295.1:0-24189 GCA_964505355.1 uncultured Myxococcaceae bacterium
GTGAACACCGCAGCGCGTGGGCCGCCGAACCTCCGCTCTTTGCGGCCGGCTCGGCACCGCGCGCGGTCGCCGAGATGCCGGGCGAGGCCATCGACGCGCATCCTGTCGCCGAGCTGCTCGATGCGTTGCATCGTGCCTACGCAGAGCGCGTCACGTTGTTCTACGTCCCGTCCTTCGATCCTCAACGACCGTCCGAGCCGGCGACGCGGACTGAGGGGTTCGTGGCCGAGCGCTGTCAGGAGCGGGGCTGGAGCTGTGTCAGCCTGCGGAGCGCGTACCCCGAGTTCGCTCGACGGCGCGACGCCCCCTTCGGCTTTCCGAATACAAACTGGAATCAGGGCCATCTGAATTCCGCCGGGCATGCCGCAGCCGGAGATCTGCTGGCAGACGAGATGGCGAGGCTGGCGGGTCGTGATCTTCTCTAGCCCGCGCTTCTTCGTCTTCCTCGTCATCCTGCTGTTGACGCTCTGGCCACGCTGGTCGCTTGCGGCGAAGCTGCGCATCCTGCTGGTCGCCTCCTGTTTCTTCTACGCGGCGTGGGATGTCCGCTATCTCGGGCTCCTGCTCTTCGTCAGCCTGGTCAACTGGTGGTGCGGCGAGCGCATCTCCGAGACCGACGAACCGCGCGCGCGGCAGCGTTGGCTCGTGGCGAGCATCATCGCCAGCCTCGGGACGCTTGGCTGGTTCAAGTACACGAACTTCTTCCTCGACACCCTGCGGCCCGCGCTTGCTGCCGCCGGGCTCGACGTCCCGCACCTCGAGATCCTGCTCCCGGCCGGTGTCAGTTTCTACACCTTCAAGACCATGAGCTACACGATCGACGTGCATCGGCGCGAACTCGCGCCGTGCCGGTCGTTTCTCGACTACGCGACGTTCGTCACGTTCTTCCCCGAGCTGATCGCCGGGCCGATCGTGCGAGCGTCCATATTTCTGCCGCAGATGAACCGCGAGATCGGCCCGACGGTCGATCGGTTGCGCACAGGAGCGAGCCTCTTCCTGCTCGGTCTCGTGAAGAAGCTCGTGATCGCGGATCGAATGGCCGGGATCGCGGACCCGGTCTTCTCCGACCCCGGACAGTGGTCGACCGCGACCGTGTGGTGCGGCGTCGTCGCCTACGCACTCCAGATCTACTGTGATTTCTCCGGGTACTCCGACATGGCGATCGGCACCGCAAAGATGGTTGGCTACGACCTGCCCGCGAACTTCCGCATGCCGTATCTGGCGCGCGACGTCGCCGACTTCTGGCGGCGCTGGCACATCACACTCAGCCAGTGGCTGCGCGACTACCTCTACATCCCGCTCGGCGGAAATCGACACGGCACGGCGAGCACCTATCGGAACCTCGTGGTCACGATGTTGTTCGGCGGGCTCTGGCACGGGGCGAGCTGGAACTTCGTGCTGTGGGGTGGGCTCCACGGCGTTGCGCTCGCCGTGCACAGGGCGTTGCGGAGTTGGAACCGCGACAGGCCACTTCTGCCGGCCGCACTGGCCACACCGATCACCACGCTCTTTGTGATCCTGTGCTGGGTGCCGTTTCGCGCACCAGACTTCGACACCACGATGACCGTATTTGCGCGACTGTTTGTGCCGAGCGAGGGCGTGATCTGGCTCCCGACGTGGCTCATCCGCTCGCTGGTGATCGTCGGACTTGCTCACGTGATCGGCGTCGCGCTGGAGAACGCGGCCGAGCGCGGGATCGGACGCGCGAGGATGGATTCGGTGCTGGGACGCTTCGGCGCGCGCCTGCGGCACGACGCCGTCTCTGGATGGTGGGTCGAACTCGATCCGTCCCGCGTAGGAGGGGCATTCGCACTGGTGGCGACTGCGTTGCTGGTTTTCCTGTTCGCGGCCACCGGCGCCAACCCGTTCATCTACTTCCAGTTCTGATGCGTTCGAAAATCCGAGGGGCGCGCGGGACGACGCATCGGGGGCAAGGCGCATTCGTCGGGCGTTGCCTTGAACCCGAGCGATTTCTTCTCCCTCTCCGGCGTCTCTCCGCATCCGAACCAGCCGCCGCGCGTCCGATCGTCCCGCGGTACCGTGCACGGCGACCCCTCGTGGCCGGGAGACGAGCGAATGTGCGGATTCTGCGGAGTGATCGGACCGGCGTCTCGCGCAGGCGCGGACGATGTGGAGGCGATGGCCCGTACGCTCGTCCACCGTGGCCCCGACGACTTCGGGGTGCATCGCCACGGCTTCGACGTCCGTGGCGAGAGACACGAACTCGGCCTTGGTCACACGCGGCTCTCGATCGTCGATCTTTCGCCGCTCGGGCACCAGCCCATGGCCACCTCCGATGGCCGCTTCGTCATTGCGTTCAATGGCGAGATCTATAACTACCGTGATCTGCGCGACGAGTTGAGGCGGGGTGGCGTCTCCTTTCGCTCGGACAGTGACACAGAGGTGTTGCTCGAGGGCTATCGCGCGTGGGGAGACGCGTTGCTGCCACGGCTGAACGGGATGTACGCGTTTGGTCTGTTCGACCTGGCGCGCTCTCGGCTGCTGCTGGCGCGAGATCCCATCGGCATCAAGCCGCTCTACTTCCGCTTTCATCGGAGTGTGCTGGCGTTCGGCTCCGAGCTGCGGGCATTGCGCTGCCATCGCGGCTTCGACGCCGCGATCGATCGTGGCTCTCTCGGCCTCTTCCTGCGCCACGGTTTCGTCCCGGGCCCGGGCACGATCTACACGGGCTGTGCGCGTCTGATGCCGGGAGAGTCGCTCGTCTGGCAAGACGGCAAGATCGAACGCCGGGATTTCTTGCGCGCGATCGATCCACCCGACGAGCCGGTGCCCGCGACGTTCGAGGAGGCGGTCTCGCGCCTCGACGCATTGCTGCTCGACGCGGTGGAGCGCCAGATGATTGCCGATGTGCCGCTCGGCGCTTTTCTGTCGGGTGGCATCGACTCGAGCACCGTCGTCGCGTTGATGCGAGAACGTGCGAAGGGCCCGGTGCGCACTTTCGCGATCGGGTTCAAGGATCCCGTCTACGACGAGGCGCCGTATGCACGCACGGTGGCTGACCATCTTCGCACGGATCACACCGAACTGTACGTCGGGGCGGACGACGCGCGTGCGGTGGCGCACGAGTTGCCCGGTCTCTACGACGAACCGTTCGCCGACGCCTCCGCGATCCCGACGACGTTGCTGTCACGGCTCGTGCGTCAGCACGTCACGGTGGTGCTTTCGGGCGATGGAGGCGACGAACTCTTCGGGGGCTATGCGCACTACGCGAAGCTCGCACGGTTGCTCCCGGCGACACGTCTTCCGCTGGCGCTGCGTCGCGTCGTTCGTCGAATGATGCCGCCCGTCGGTGGCGAGTCGATTCAAAACGCGCTTCGCCACCTCGCGGCGGGCGGGGCTTCCAGCGTGGCCTACAGCCTCATGAGCGAGCTCTCGGACGAAGCCATTTCGGGCCTCGTGGGCGCCGAAAACGTCCGACACAACGACGTGTACGCAGCACGCTTTGCCGCGGCCCCGGTCGACGATCCGCTGCGCAGGGCGATGGCCGCCGACGCCTGCACGTACATGGTCGATGACATTCTCGTGAAGGTCGATCGCGCGAGCATGTCCGTCGCACTCGAAGCACGGGTCCCGATTCTCGATCACCGCGTGGTCCGGTTCGGACTGTCGCTCCCCCGTTCGATCATCTGGCACGGGGGCGTCGCCAAGGCGCCGCTGCGCGAGGTGCTCTATCGGCGTGTGCCGCGGGCGCTGCTCGAACGGCCGAAGCGCGGCTTCGGGATGCCGCTGCATCACCTGCTGGTGCGAGAGATGGAGATGTGGACGCGGCACCATCTCGCTCCGTCGCGCCTGGCAGAAGACGGCCTCTTCGACCCGCGCGGAGTGGCTGCATTGCTCCGATCGAACGCGAAACGACGCGATGATCGCGCTCGGGCCGAGGTGCCGTGGCGTTTGCTCTGCTTCCAGCGCTGGTATGCGCACGTTCATCGCGGCGAGGCGCCGGGGAGCGGTGGCGATGGAGCCTGAGCCCGGCCGGGCCGGCGCGCGCTCGTCGGACGACGAAATCGAGATCCGAAACTTCGATCCGCCGCGAGATGCCGCGCTCGTCGATGCGCTGTGGGATCGCGTGTTCGGTGTTGCGCGGGGAGGTCAGACCTGTGCGTGGCTCTTCCGCGATGGTCCGGCCGGATCGTCGCCGCGAGTCGTGGGCGAAGTCGACGGGCGCGTAATCGCCCATGCCGGCGCGATGGCGCTGCGCTTCTGGCTAGGGGGCGAAGAGGTCCGCGGCGCGTACTCGATCGGTGCCATGACCGATCCCGCATGGCAAGGACGGCGACTCTACTTCCGCGTGGGGACGCGGCTCTACGAGCGCATCGAGCGCGAGAGCTTCGCCTTCGTGGCGGGCTTCTCGAATCGGAACTCCCATCGCCTGATGACGGGCCCGCTCGGGAGAACGGCGATCCGACCATTCCCCCTTGCGATCCGTCCGTTGCGAGTCGCGGCCCTTTTTCGAGCTCTGGCGGCCCGGGCACTGGGACGTGCGACGCCGAGCGGTCCGGCGCATGGGGTGCGACCGAAGGCCATCCCGACCGGACCGGTCACAATTCGTGAGATTGAGCCGGATGAAACCGCTCTCGACGAGCTCTGGCTCCGGGCTCGCGCCGAAGTCGGAGTGGGGGCCGTGCGCGATCGGGCCTATGCGGCCTGGCGCTATGGCTCACGCCCGGACGCTGGATACCGGCTATGGCTGGCAGAGCAGGGCGGCCGACCGAAGGCCTGGGCCGCCTACCGTGTTTTCCCGATGGGCGGCGTTCGGGCGGGATTCGTGCTCGATCTGGTCGTGCCGCCGGACGAAGAAGAGGCCGGGGCCGTCTTGCTTCGGGCGCTCGCAGGGCACGCTATCGACGACGGGGCGCTCCTGATGAGCGCGCTCCGGCCGGTCCGAGGTGCGGCGCGACGAGCTCTCGATCGCGAGGGATACTGGGGTGTGCCCGAGGCGCTGCATCCGCAACTCGTTCGCTTCAGCGTTCGCGGATTCGGACGCTGGGCGGGTTCAAAGCAGCTGAACGACCCCCGGGCCTGGTGCCTGAGCTGGGGCGACACGGACGTGATCTGATGACGCCGCCTGTGATCAACGGACTGAGCTTCGATGTCGAGGAATGGTTTCACGTGCTCGATGTGCCGAGCGCGCCGCAGCCAAGGCAGTGGGATGCGATGCCCCGCACGGTAGAGCGCAATACCCGCCGCCTGCTCGAGATCCTCGACGACGCGAACGTGCGCGCGACGTTCTTCGTGCTCGGCTGGGTCGCCGATCGCTATCCGCACCTTGTGCGTGACATCGCGGAGGCCGGGCACGAGGTGGCGTCGCACGGAGACCGACACCGGTTGGTGTATCAGCAGGGACGCGCCGGACTGGAGCAAGATCTGTGCCGCGCGCGGGGGCTGCTTGAAAATCTGATTGGTCAGCCCGTGATCGGGTACCGCGCGCCGGGCTTCTCGATCGGGCCGCGCGCGCCCTGGGCCTTCGACGTGATTCGCAAGGCGGGCTTTCTCTACGACTCTTCGCTGTTTCCGGCACGTCGCGTTCACGGCGGTTCGCCGCATGGGGCGCGCGTGCTGCATCGCATACCGGTCGCGGACGGGCAGCATCTGGCCGAGTTCCCGTCCAGCGTTCTCGAGTACGGGTCGCTCCGTCTGCCGTTCTCGGGAGGCGGTTATGTGAGACTGCTGCCGTATCCCTTCATCGCGTGGGCCATGCGTCGACAGAATGCGCACGACGATCCCGTCTGCGTCTACATGCACCCGCGCGAGGTCGATCCCGGGCACCCGCGCCTTCGCATGAGCTGGAAGCGCAGCTTTCAGTGCTACGTGAATCTGCAATCGACCGAGCGCAAGCTGCGACAGATGCTCGTCGACTTTCACTTCGCCCCGCTCGCCGACGTGCTCGCGGAGCGAAAGGTGCTCGACCTGCCGGGGGCGTGGACGAGGAGCGATCGCGAGCGGAAGGGGATTCCGGCTCGATGAGGAGCGTCGCGGCGGTCTCTTTCTGGCTGTCAATCTCGTGGATCGCCTGGGCGCTGATCGTCTACCCGCTGCTCGCGTTTTCCTTCGGCTCGCTTGCAAATTCGCGCCGGGGTATCCGCAAGGCCCCTGTTACGCCGCCGCTCACCGTGATCATCTCCGCATACAACGAAGAGACGGTGATCCACGAGAAGATTCGCCAAACGCTTGCGCTCGACTATCCCGCGGATCGTCTCGAAGTGCTGGTCGTATCCGATGGGTCGACCGATCGCACTGACGAGATCGTCGCGTCGTACGGCGATCCACGTGTGATGCTGCATCGGGCGGAGGGTCGGCAGGGAAAGACGGCCGCCGCGAACGAGGGGGTGCTCCGAGCTCGCGGCGAGATTCTGGTCTTTTCCGACGCGACGGGGGTGTACTCGAAAAATGCGTTGCGCGCCCTGGCCTCGAACTTTGCCGATCCGACGGTCGGCTGCGTGGCCGGTCGCGTGGCCTATCGCTTCGGAAACGATGCCACGTCGAAGGGCTTTTCGGGTTACCAGCGTATCGCCGTCGCGATCCGGCGAGCGGAGAACGCCTTCGGCGACCAGACCTCCGTATCGGGATCGATTCACGCGATTCGTCGCGAACTGTTTCGTCCCGGTCGGCCGGAATTCTCGGCGGACGTGATCGACGCCGTCCACACCGTCGTTCAGGGGCGCCGCGTGGTGTACGAGAACGAGGCGGTTTCGCTGGAGGATTCACGCACGCGCAACCAGGACGAGTTTCGCGCACGGATCCGGATCAGCGTGCAGAATGCGTCGATGGCGCCCTACGTTCTGCGCGAACTGGTAGCCGCCCGGCGATGGTTCTATCTGTTTCAAATGGTGAGCCACAAGATGATGCGCTGGTGGATGTGGGCGCCATTGCTCACGGCGGCTCTGACGAGCTGCGCGCTGGCGTCGGCGGATGCGCTCTATTTCTCTGCTGCCGTGACGCAGATGGCGTTCTATTCGATCGCCGCGGTCGGGCTGACTCGCCCTGCCACCTCGGGGATGGCCGGGCGACTGCTCGCCGTGACTTCGTTCTTCTTGCTCGGCAACGCAGCGATGTGCGTGGGAACGTTGCGCGGGCTTCGTGGCGAGCAGGCACCGGCCTGGGAGCCGGTGCGCTAGCGACCATGGTGCTCGCGGCGGGCTTTCTATTCTTCGTCGCGGTCCCCGGGGCTCTCGCGGCGTGGTTGTGTTTCGCGATCTATCTCGAGCATCGGCGAGACCGCGTGCCGATTCTGCTCTATCACCGATTGATCCGGCACGACGACGCGATCGCCGGCCGTGTGCGCGACGATGAGCCGATCTGGGTGGTTCATGACACCACCTTCGTGGCCCACATGGCCTACCTGCGAGACGCGGGTTTCACGACTCTCGATTTCGATGACTACTTGCGCATCCGGCGCGGAGACGAGCCGCTACCGGCGAAGCCGGTGATCGTCACGTTCGACGACGGCTACGAGAGCAACTACACGCTGGCCTTCTCGACGCTGCGTGCGAACGGACAGAGGGCCACGATCTACGTGGCGCCGGAGCCGGACGAGCACACGCGTTCGGCGGTCGAGGGCGTTGATGGCTTTCTCTCGGCTGAACAAATGCGCGAGATGGTGCAGCACGGAATCGACATCCAGTCGCACTCACTGACGCACTGTATTTTGAACGAGTGTTCCGACGACGTCGTTCGCTTCGAACTCGAAGAGTCACGAAAGCGGTTGGAGGAGATCACGGGGCGGTCGGTTCGGCACCTGGCGATTCCGCGTGCCGGATACAGCCGCCGCGTCCGGCGCATTGCTGCCGAGCTTCGCTACGAGACGGTTTGCTGTAACAACAAGGGTTCCGCGACGGCATTGTCGGACGTACTCGCCTTGCCGCGCATCGTGATCGATCGCGACATGGGCAGCGAGGATCTCGAGCGGGCGCTCGGGCCGCGGGGCAGCGCCATGCTTCGGATCGTGGGTGATCTGAAACGCATCCCCGAGCGCATCGGCGGCGCCCGGTTCGCTCTGGGTGTGCGAGATCTTCTTTACGGCGGCCCTTTCGGTCCGCTGTTCCAAACGCGGAATCTGAGACGCCTCGTCGTGTTCGGAGGGGCGCTCTACGCCGCAGCAACGCTGTCGTTTCTGTGGCGCCTCGTGCGCGGCGCGTGACGGGAGGGGGCGTGACGTTCGTGCTGGTCGTGGCAACCGTGGCGGCCGGAGCACTGCTGGCCGCGTTTGGTGTGCTGTACGCGGCGGCCGCGCGCCGACCTCGCGTGCTCTGCCTGATGTATCACCGCGTGTCGACGCGAGAGGCATGGAATCGTGCGAGCGGCCTGGAACGGATCTTCACGCTACCCGACGACGCACTGGAGGCGCAGATCGCTTGGCTCGAAGCGTCGGGACATCGCTTCGTCGACGCGGACAGCGTCGTAGCTCACGCCCGTGGCGAGATCGTGCTCGAAGATCGTTCGGTGCTGCTCACGGTGGATGACGGATGCGCCAGCGGTCACCGCCACATTCTGCCGGTACTGTGCCGCCATTCGGCGCGGGCGATTTTTTTCGTGACCGCCGATCCTGCGAGCGCGGTGTTCTCGACCGGCGATCGCGACGAGCGCCGTATGAGCGACGCCGAGCTGCGCGAGATCGTGGCCGCGGGCAACGATATTGGGTCCCACGCACTGACGCATCGAGCGCTTTCTGCGCTCTCCGACCAGGAGGTGCGGAGCGAACTCGAGGAGTCGAAGCGCCGGCTCGAAGCGGCGATCGGCGTGCCGGTGGTGCACTTCGCCGCGCCTGCGAACTTCTTCGATGCGCGTGTTCTGCGGATCGCGGGAGAGGTGGGTTATGCGTCGGTGTTCTGTTCGTATCCTGGCGTGGTGGCCCGGGGCGCCGGAGCGATGCCGCTGCCGCGCCTGAACGTCGACGGGGATCTCGATCTGGCGGGCTTCCGGCGCGCGCTGTCTCCGCGCGCGCTCGCCGGGCGGCGGCTCATGCTGGCTCTTCGAGGGCTACCGAAACGGCTGGTGGGGCCGCGCGCGTGGCTGGTGGTGCGAAACGCAGCCCTGCGAGGCCCGATGGTGAGGTGGATGTCTCCGCGTCGGATGTCGCTCGCGGTCGTGCTGTGCGCTGCGATCGTCTTGATGCTGGGGATCGGGCGCTGGATCGCGCAGCGAGTGGGACCGTGAAGATCGTCTTTCTGATCGACCATCTGGGCAGCGGCGGTGCACAACGGCAGGCGGTCGAAATCGCTCGTCGCCTTCACACGTCCGGCGAAGCGTCGGTGACGTTTCTCGTCTGGCGCGACATCGACTTTTACGGGCCGCGTCTGCGCGAGGCCGGGGTGCGCGTGATTCGGGTCGCCCGACGCGGGACGTTCGACCTCGGATTCGGCTTCCGAGTGCGCAGAGCGCTCACCCTGCTGGCGCCCGACGTGGTGCAAGCGTTTCTTGCCTCAGGCTGCTTCTGGGGCTGGCTGGGCTGTGCTGGCCGCGTTGTGAAGGAAAGACCCGTCTTCATCGCAGGCGAGCGCAGCGACCCCTCTCAGCGTTCTCGGATCGAGCGCCTCGTTACGCGCATCGTCTATCCGCGTGCTGATCACGTCACGACCAATGCGGGTCCGGCGGCGGTCTGGCTGCAACGTTTGCGAGGTCTCGATCCAGCTCGAGTGCACTACTTGCCGAACGGAATCGACCTCGAAGAATGGGACCGTCAGGCAGCCGGCGAGCCGCCCTGGTCGCTCGAGCCCGACTGCTTCCATGTGGCGCTCGTGGGTGGCCTGCGCGCGGAGAAAAATCATGTCGCCATGCTCGATGCGCTCGGTCGGCTGTCGGCTGAAGAGCGCCGTTGTCTCCGAGTGTGGTTCGTCGGCGCCGACTCCGGCGGAACCGCGTATGCGGCGTGGGTGCGCGCCGAAATCCCGAAGCGGGATCTCGATCCGGTCGTACGCTGCATGCCGGCGACCCCGGCCATCGCGGCGTTGATGCGCCGGCTCGACGTTCTCGTCTTGCCGTCGCGCTACGAAGGGTTTCCAAACGTGTTGCTCGAGGCGATGGCATCGGGTCTGCCGGCGATCGCGTCGCCAGTGGGCGACGTCCCGACGATGCTCGAGCACGGGCACTCCGGATTTCTGGTCGCACCCGGCGACGTCTCCGGACTCGCGAACGCGTTGAGGCGCGTGCGATCGATGAATGACGACGAGCGGCGCGCGATGGGCCGACGCGCACGCGACGTGGTGGAACAGCGCTACGCGCTCGACCGAATCGCTGGCGCCCATCTCGATCTCTACCGCGCCGCTCTCGTTCTGCGCCGTGGTGTCGCGCGGCGCGTCGAAACGCCCGCGTGAGCGAGCGCTCGGCTGGCGACGACCGTCTCACGGCCTCGGGGCGCGAACCGATTCGAGTGATGCTCGTGAGCCCGCGCCCGCCGCCGCCAGGAGGGATCGCCAGCTGGACGGAAGCAGTGCGGAAGCACGTCGACCCCACGAAAGCCATTCTCGATGTCTTCGATACGGCACCGCGAGTTCCCGGGGATCGGCCGTCGACGAGCCGCTTCCGGCTCGATCGCGCGGTGGACGCGATCGCGTTGTTGGTCGCGTTCGGTCGTCGTATGCGCGTGCTGCGGCCCCGCGTGGTGCACGTGAACACCTCGTACCACTGGGCGTTGCCGCGCGATGCTCTGTTCGTCTGGCTGGCCCGTCGCAGCGGTGCGCGTACGGTGCTTCATCTCCACGGCGGGGACTTCGATCGCTATGTGATGAGCCTGCCGCGGGTCATGCGCCCGCTGGTCTGGGGTGTGTTGCGGCGCGCGGATCGTGTCGTCGTGATCACGGAAGCCATGGAGCGTTTCGTCGCGTCGCAGATCGAGGCCTCCAGCGTCGCTCGATTGCCGAACTTCATCCCCCGTGCATCGCGCGGTGTGTCCGGGACAGGCGAGCGTTCGAGGTCGGTAGAGCTCGTTGCCCTGTTCGTCGGCGCGCTGATCGAGGCCAAGGGCGTACGTACGCTGCTGCATGCGGCACGAGGCGTGCTCGGACTTCGGATCCAGCTCGTCGGACCGCCGGATCCCTCTTTTCTGGCGTCGCTTGCGACTGAACGGGAGGCGCTCGGTGAGCGGCTCGCCGTCTGCGGGGCGTGCTCGGCGGAAGAAGTCGATCGGGCGCTGGCACGTGCGGATCTTTTCGTGCTGCCATCGCGACGCGAAGGATTTCCGATCGCGCTGCTCGAGGCGATGGCCACGGGGCTGCCGGTGATTGCGACGCCGGTCGGGGCCGTGTCTGAAATCGTGCGCGACGGCGTCGACGGGCGGATCGTGCCGGTGGACGACGAGCCAGCACTGGCTCGCGCGCTGGCCGAGCTGGCACACGACGAATCGCTGCGCGTTCGTCTCGGCGCGGCCGGACGGGCGCGCGTGAACTCGGAGTACTCGGCGGGCGCGGTGGTTCCGCGGCTGGTCGCTCTGTGGACGGAGCTCGCAGCTACGGCAGGGCGCGCGACGTGACTCCCGAGCGCGTTGCTCGCCCGCACTCAGCGGTGGCGAGGTCGGGGCTCGATGATCGTGGAGACGAGACGTCGAAGATCACGCACCTTCGTTGCGGCATGGATCCGCCAGCCGGTCGGGGTCGACGAACTCGACGATCTTGCGCACCTGTCGTTCGAGCGTCGTGTCGCGCGCGAATGAACGCGCGCGCGCACCGCGGCCGGCGAGCATGGCGGGATCCGCGAGCGCGTCGTCGAGTGCGCGAGCCAGCGCGGCGGGATCGCCGGCAGGCACGAGCCACCCGCGCTCTCCGTCACATCCGACTGCGTCAGGCAGGCCGCCCACCGCCGTCGCAACCACCGGGAGTCCGAATGCCATCGCTTCGTACGCGGCTTTCGGCACTCCTTCCGTGTGGCTCGGGATTGCGAGAACGCGGGCACTCGCATAACGCGCGAACAACGCCGGGCCGAATGCAACGTGGCCGTCGAAGACGATGCGATGCTGGAGGCCTCGGGCTGCCACCTGATGCTCGAGGCGCCGGCGTTCTTCGCCGGACCCCACGATTCGCAACGTCGCGGCAGACTTCATTCGAAGAATCGCTTCGATCAGGACGTCGAAGCCCTTCTCGGGCGCCAGCCTTCCAACCGAAATCACGTCGCAGGCGAGGTTCGGATCGGGTGTGGGCTCCAGCGCGAGATCTGCTTCGGTCAGCAAGCTGCTCACCATGTCGAGTGCGGAGATCCCCCAGCCACGCAGCCGTCCAGCCGTTCCGAAGCCGATGCAAGGGATCCGGCGTCTGGATGCCCTTCGTGCGAAGGCGCGCATCTGAAACGACATGACGAGACCAGCGACCCTGCGTGCGAGCGAAGGACCACGCCCGCGCAGCCGCGCATCGCGGTCGTAGGCGCCGCGCAGCGTCGCGAATGCGCGGACGCCGGGCGCACGATCCAAATGCGCCAGCGCACGATGGCTGACGGGATGTCCGAAGTTGAGCCAGAGCGCGCGCAACTCGGGAATCGTCGCGGCGAGTGCTCGTTCGATGCATGGCCAGTAGCGCCAGGGGGTGACGTAGAGGGAGTCGATCGACGGGTATGGGGGAAGCGTGACCACCCGGACGCCGTCCGTCGGTACGGGATACTTCGGCTCGATGTCCGAGTGTTCGTCGAAGCAACGCGCGATCAGCGTGATCTCGTCATACCACGCTCGAAATCCGAGGGCGAACAACAGAAAGGGATCGTCGCAGAAAAGCGCGTCTCCGCGCCGGACGAGGCGGAAGTCGACGAGGAATCCAATCCGCGAGGAAACCGTCGACCCTGAGGCCTCGAGAGCGCCGGACGGATGGACCCTCCTCGAGTGCGAACGATCTCCGCCGACCTCAGGAGGCTCGCTCATGACGTCTCCGCCGATGTCGCATATCCCAGATCTCGCAGCGTGGTTCCGATGCAGGCTTCGAGCACCGTCGCATCCTCGATGGAACCCGCCGCGTGCGCATCCAGCGTTCGATCCCGTAGCGCGAACCGCGTGTGAAGGAAGCGCAGCACGCGAGGGTCGGGCGCGAGTGCACACGCGTCGAGCATTCGCGTGACGATCGTCTCGGGCGATCGCAGGAAGTCTTCGTAGCGAAGCTCGTGATACTGCCCCGGGCCGAGCGCAGCGGACTCGCGTCGCGCGGTTTCGATTGCGAAGCGCCATTGCAGTGCGGCGAGCGCGAGGGGAGAGCGGCCGAGCGAACGCCAGAGGTCGAGGTGAGTCTCGGGGGGGCCGCCTCGCCATGCCGGCTCGTGAAGACGCGGCGTGTCGCGCCAAAAATCGACGTTCAACAACGAGCGCGCGACCGCCCGGCCGTCGCGCATCACGTGGACGAAGATCGCGTCCGGGAACAGGCTCGCGAGGTAGCCGATTCGCGGCGGCCCGGTGAATTTTGCGGCGAAGCGACGCTTCCCGGCCCAGCGCAACACGTCGAGCACGAGGCGCCTCGCTGCCACGCGCTCCGAGTCGGAGGCGCGGGCGTCGAGCAGCCAGTCGAAGCGGATCTTCTCTCCGCAAACCGATGCCCATGTCTCGTACGCTTCGGCCGGTCCGAGGCGAAGCTTCTCGACCCATGACCGAGACTCGTCCGAGCGGGCGATCGCTTTTCGAATCAGCAGGTTCGCGTCGCTCAGGCGCGAGAGCGCATGGAGCCAGGGAAGTCGCGGTGCGCGATTCGAGTGATGCGAGAGCCACCCGAGATCGCGATGGGTCGCAAGTAGTTCGAAAAGCAGCGTCGATCCGCTGCGACCCATACCGACCAGGAAGATCGGCCGGGCAAGTCGAGGATCGGTCGATGCCGCTGCGCTGGTGCTCACGAGGCGTGCACTTCGTCGTCTGTGCGCTCGACGTGTCCGATCCATCCCGCATGCGGTCGAAACGGCCGCGCGCATCGGATCTCTGCGAGCGAGCGGGGAGGCGCGGCGAACGACGTCGTGTGCGCCTCGTGCACGATCACGTCGCGCGCATCTCGCACGGCGGTCACACGCGGACCCTCGTCGCGCATGGCCTCTCGGAGCTTCGGGAGGCGTGCTTCATCGAAGCCCATCAGGCGCACGGCGACGAGATCGACGGCCAGCGGATCGGTGCCGGCGATCACCGCGCCGAGCGGCACGTCGGCGGGGGCAAGCGGGCCTTCGCCCTCGCCGCCAATGATTCCGTCGAGAATCGTCAACACCGTTCGGACCGGTGCCGAGGCGTCGAGATGCAGACCGCTGGCGTCGCTGTAGTACAGACAGCGGTTCAGATCGAGGCACATGCGCCAGGTCGTACGATTGCCCCACCAGTTGCCGCTGCGCGGGAACGTCTCTCCGCGCACGCTCGTTTCGATTCGGCGCGCGAGACGAAAGACGTTCGTGAGGGCGCCGCGCGCGAGAAGAGGCCGGGCCCGGTCGATCGCGAAGCTGCGCAGACGGTCGGCGAGGCGCGGCTCGGGGAACTCGTCGCCTCCGTCGGAAGGCCCGCCCAGGCTGTGATGCGGAAGCCAGTTCTTGTCGCCGTTGATCCCGACGAGATTCTTGAACGCGAGCGTGACCCCGGTTTTTTTGTGCGTCTTCAGTTTGGGCAGGTTCAGCACGAGATCGGCCGAGAGCACGCTTTCGGAGAGCAGGTAGCGGTTTCGACCACCCTCGTGCTCGGCCGTCGTCGGCCCGGGATCGTAATCGGCGCCGCGAAAGCGCCGCGGATCGAGATTCGAGTCGGTGAAGAAGCTGCGGTTGCCGAGATCGATGATGCGGTAACCGCGCGGGTCGCCGGGCAGTGCATGTCGCGCGACGATGATTCCGTCGCGAAACTCGACGGCCTCGCGTCGGAGATCGATTACCCCGACCCGTGAGCCCGAGGCGGAAGCGTGGAAGCGCACGATCTCGTCGAGTCCGACGAGACGCCGGATTTCGGCGAAGTCGCAGTCCTGTTGCGGCGCTTCTGTGATCTCGACGGTGCCTTCAGGGCCGACCGCGAGAAGCGCGTAGTCGATCGCGGCGCGTAGCACGGCACCGTGAGTGATCACGCTGGCGAGCGTGCCCTCAGGCGAAGGATTCCAGTGGCGGATGAAGTTGGGCTTCAGCGCCACCCGGCCATTCGGCCGCACGAGATCTCCGAGTGGGTTCCAGTCGGCCGTTCCGAAGCGCGCGGCATCGAGTCCGAGCGCGGCGAGCGCCGTCCGCACGCCGGCGTATGCCGGGCAGGGCGTTCCGCCGTCCGTCGTTCGATCGTTCTCCCGGCCCAGCAGTCGCGCGAGTTCCGGGTAGTGTGTTCGCGGCCCGTAGGGCGGCGCAACGCTGCCGTAGCCGGGCGTGGTGCGCGCGAGACCGACCCGGATCACGGGCCGAGCCTTCCGACACGTGACACCACGGCGCGTACCTTTCCGCCAGCGTTCCGGGGCAGCCGATCGACGGGCTCGAAGACCAGTGCGATCTCGTTGCCGACGCGCGCTCGCACTGCGTGCTCGAGACGCCGTCGAGACGCCTCGTCGAATCCCGGCCGCGGCACGAAGCGCAGTACGAGCTCGGTCGTTCGTTCCTGGACGAACTGCGCTTCGACGACGCAGAGGTCGTCTTTGAAAACGTGATCCATGCGGCCGATGCGTCGGCCGTCGGGGGTCACCACGTAGTCCTCCACGCGACCGTCGATCGCGAGGAACGAGTCGCCGGCTCGTCCGCAGGGGCAGGGGTCCGTTGCCCGTGTGCCGATGTCGCCGATCCGATAGCGCAGCAGCGGCGTCGCGTCGTTGCCGAGACCCGTGACGACCAGCTCGCCGCGCTCGCAGCCGGGGGCGCGCTCCGACACTTCGACTTCCACCACGCAGAATTCCATGTCGACGTGCAATCGACGCTCGCGACAACCGGTCATCGAAACCGCCATCTCGGCGGACGAGTAGTAATCGTAGACCGGTGCGCCGAATGCAGCCTCGATCCACGTGCGCTGGAAGTCGTGAAGAGTCTCGGACGACGTGAAAACGCCAGCGAGGCGGCCGCGCGGCAGCGGACGTCCAGCGTCGAGCATCGCACGTGCGACGAGCGCTAGCGTCGAGGGGTAGCCTTGCGCCCAGCGCGCTGGCGCCGCGTGTACGGCATCCACGTACGCGGGAAGGTTCGCGGGTGAGAGATGGTAGGCAGAGAAGAGCGTCTGCCGGCCAGGCCGATTGTGGCGCCAGAACGGTGGGCCCACTTGCTGCAGCGGCACGATCGCCTGGCCGCCAAAAGTGAGATGTGGATCGTCGAGCGCCACGCCCGCGAGACGCCGCTGTCGCCACGCCACCGCGTACCACTCGGCGAGACGTTCTCGTGTCTGCCAGAAGTCGAGCGCGGTGCCGGTCGTCCCGCTCGTCTTCACGTGTACCAGACGCCGGCGCGGCAGATTCGTCGCGCGGATCCTCTTCGCATTCGTGCGGTAGGTCTCCTTGTCGAGCGGCGGAATCGACGCGAGCGTGAGCGCGATGGCCTCCGCGGGGTCGGTGCTGGAAGCCGGCGGCGGAAGATGCGTGTAGAACGGGACGTGTGCGCGTGCGTGATCGATCAGGCGCGCCAGTGCGACGGCCTGCCCCCGCACGAGCGCGTCGAGCGGCGCGTCGATCGTGCGCTCCCAGTGCGCGAGCGTGTCGTGGAAGTGCGGGGTGAACCGCTCGTATGTCCGCCGTCGCCCGGCGAGGCCACAGATCCAGTTCTGGGCGCGGATCGGCAGCACCGCATAGAGATCGCTCATGCCCGGCGTAGCACACACTCCTCGAGAAAACGCGCCATCTGTCGCGCGAGGCTCTCGCGGTTGAAGTGCGCGAGCACCCAGGTTCGCCCGGTCTGTGCGCGCCTGGCCGCTTCCTCGGGATGTGCGCGTATCTGCTGAATCGCTTTCACGAGCGCATTCGTGTCTTCGGGGTCGATCACGTATCCGGCGTTCGCGTCTTCCACGAGCTTTCGGATCGCGCCACGCGCGGCGAGTACCACGGGCCTCGCCTCGACCAGTGTCTCGAAGATCTTCGACGGAATCACGGTTTCGAGCACCGCGATGTCGCGCAGCAGCACCAGCGACACGTCGAGGCTCGCGATCCAGGCGGGGATTTCGGCACGCGGCCGCAGCCCGATCAGGTGCACGTTGTGAAGGCCACGTTTCTCGACCTCGCGCTCGAGATGCACGCGGTCCGCGCCGTCTCCGATCAGCACGAAGACGATGTTCGGGTCGCTGCGCAGTGTTTCCGCGGCTTCGACCACGCTGACGAGTCCGTGGGCCATACCAAGCGTGCCGACGTATCCCACCAGAAATTTTCCGTCGAGGCCGTGCTCACAAAGCAACGCAGGATCACGCTCTCTCAGCTCGAAGATGGAGGGGTCGACGCCGTTGTAGATCAGTGCCATCCGCTCGCGAGGAACGCCGAATGTCGCGATGTGGTCGACGAAGGCGGGGCTGTTCACCACGATGCCCGCGGTGCTGCGGTAGAGCCACCGCTCGATCCACTCGAGTGCTCCGATCACGAACCGGCTGTCGAGGCCGAGCAACTGAATGATGGAGTCCGGCCAGAGGTCGCGAACCTCCAGCACGAACGGTCGGCGTTTCATGCGCGCGACGAGGAGCCCCGCGACACCGCAGAAGAACTGTGGTGTCGTCGCGACGACGACGTCCGGTGCTTTCACGCGAAACGACGCGAACAGGGCCGTGAAGAGAAAGACGAGATAGTTGATCGAGCGTGCCCACGAGGTGTCCGGCGGGCCGAGAAACATCCACGTCCGCACCACCCGAATCCCCTCCATCTCTTCCTCCTGGTGCCAGCGGTTCTGGTAGCCGGGGAAGAGGGTGCCTTTGGGGTGATTGGGGACGCCGGTGATGACGGTGACCTGGTGGCCGTCGGCGACCCAGCGGCGAGCGTGTTCGAAGGTGCGGTTGGCGGGGGCGTTGACTTCGGGCGGGAAGTAGTGGGTGAGGAAGAGGACGTGCATGCGCGCGCTGCCTCAGTTCGGCACGTAGGCGGGGAGGAGGGGGACGACCTGCCGGGCCAGCGAGAGGAGGGCGTCTTCGGACGCCTGGTCCTGTCCGCGCAGCATCGGCACGGTGAATCGAACGAGCGCGCCGTCGGTGCGCGAGAGGCGGGCGCGGTCCCAGAAGAGCCAGGCGATTTTCCAGGTGTCGTCGGCGATCACGCGGCCGCGTTCCTGATACCAGTAGTAGACGAGCTGGCGTGCGTCGCCTTTCGCGATCACGAGGCGGCGTGCCTTCGCGACGGGCTGTGGGAGGCCGGGCAGATCGAGCGCGACGTCGTTCGCGGCGATGATGTCCCAGCCCGAACCGGGCAGGCAGTGTGCGGGCGGATGGATGCGGGTTTCGCCGCCACCGCCGCCCTCTTTGTTGACCTGCGACTGGTGGTATCCGAAGTAGACGTTGACCGGGAAGGGCGTCGCCGCGCGCTGAAAGTTGCAGATCAAATAATCGGTGACGCCGAGGTTCTCGATCACCTTCGGTTCCATGAGTTCGCGTTTCGCACACTGCCAGTCGCCCGCGTGAAGCGGAAACTGCGTGAGCGGCGTGCGCGCCGGATGCAGCTCGTCGGAGGCGAAGTAGTGATAGACGTAGAACTGGAAGCCGACGAAGGCGATGGCGGCGAAGAGTTTCATGACGCCCTCGCGGGGGCGGCGGTGCGACGTGAAACCTTCACGGCCGGGCGCCAGCGATCGGGCCAGAGCCGTTCGAGCAGCGACGCCTCGCCGAGCAGCAGCACGAACGCGATGCCGAAGGTGAAGAGCCCCTCGGTCATGTGAATCCAGCCGCCCGCGGCGTCTTCGCCGATCGTGTGGGTGAGTACGCCCGTCAAAAAGACGCGGAACGAGTTGACGACGATCGCGATCGGGATCGCCGAAGCGACGATCACGATCCGCTCTCCCCAGCTCCGGCGGAAGAAGTAGGCGAAGACGACGCCGAGCGTGATCAGCGCCATCAGCGAGCGCAGACCGCTGCACGCCTGGGCGACGAAGAGCGTGGAGTTCGCGAGGTGGATGATGTTGCCCTCGCGCAGCGCGGGGATGCCGAGCAGGTGAAGGCCGTTGACCGCGGCGTCGGCCGCGATCAGTTGCAGCGGGAAGGCGACGACGTTCACGATCGACTGCGGCAGCGGAATCATCAGAAAGAGGAAGAGCAGCGGGAAGGCGAGTATCTCGAAGACGCGCCGCCCGAGCAGCAGCAGCACGAGGCCGATCAGCGCGAAGACGAACGACGTGCGCATCGTCATGTATTCGACGCCGAGGCGGCCGACGGTGAGCGTCACCACCGCGAACGCCAGCGGAACGAGTCCCCACCAGGTGCCGCCGAGCGGCGCGCGTTGCAGGCGTCGCTTTCGCTGCCATGCGATGTACAGAGCGAGCGGCACGATCAGGAAGCCGTGCGAGTAGTCCTCGACCTCGACCCAGTTGACGCCCATCCAGTAGAGGATCGGTGCATAGACCGCGACGAGCGCAGCGATCACCGCGAGCGCGAGGGCGAGGGCGCGCGTTCGCTCGGGACCGACGGGCCCCGCGACGGCGCGCGGTGCTGCGGGCACCGCGGTCGCAGTGCCGGCCGTCCCGGGTTCGAGGCCCGGTTCGCTCATCGGATGTGCCCGATCGTGTCCAGTCGGCCCGACCTCAGAACAGCGCGTAGATGAAGGGCGCCACCGCGGAACCCTCGGCGAGAATGATCAGCGCAGAGAGGGCGAGCAGCATGACGAGGATCGGCCCCATCCACCACTTTTTTCGCGTTCGCATGAACGACCAGAACTCCGAAACGATTCCGCCGCGCGCCATCTGCCCTCCGTCGATTGCGGGTCGCGCTCAGTCGAGCGCGAACCGTTCTCGCCAGTCCGACTCTTCGCGCAGGACCGGCTGTTCTTTCTTGTAGAGGATCTGGTTGCCCAGCACGAGAACGTCCATCTCCGTGCGCATGAAGCAGAGCCAGGCGTCCTCGGGCGTGCAGACGATCGGTTCGCCGCGCACGTTGAACGAGGTGTTGATCAGCACCGGGCAACCCGTTCGCTGATCGAAGGCCTCGATCAGATCGTGAAAGACCGGGTTCTGGTCGCGCCGCACGGTCTGTACCCGCGCCGAACCGTCGACGTGGGTGACCGCCGGGATTCGGCGCTCCGGGCGCACGGAGCAAACCAGCAGCATGTACGGGCTCTCGACGTCGAGATCGAACCATTCGCGGCACTTGTTTTCGAGCACGGCCGGCGCGAAGGGGCGAAAGCTTTCGCGGTACTTGATCTTCAGGTTGACGCGTTTCCAGTTTTCTTCGTTGCGCGGGTCGGCGAGGATCGAGCGCGCACCGAGCGAGCGCGGACCCCACTCCATGCGCCCCTGCATCCAGCCCACGACCGCCTGCTCTTCGTCCAGTTGTCGCGCGGTTTCGCGCAGCATCTGGTCGCGGG
Source organism: uncultured Myxococcaceae bacterium (assembly GCA_964505355.1). Lineage (GTDB taxonomy): Bacteria > Myxococcota_A > UBA9160 > UBA9160 > UBA9160 > CAZDHU01. Next base: position 20,373 of record CAZDHU010000295.1, read on the forward strand.
TCAGCACGTGATGGGGCAGGCCGCGCGCGTCGAGAAAGGCGCGAATCGCCTCGTCCGACCATTCCGGTCCCCAGAACGCGTGGTCCATCCGGAAGTGGCGCGGCCCGTCGAGCACGCAGTGCTGGACGTAGAGCGCCGCGCCGAGCGCGCCGCCGGCGTCGCCCGCCGCGGGCTGCACCCAGAGATGTTCGAACGGGCCTTCGCGCAGCAACCGGCCGTTGGCCACGCAGTTCAGCGCCACGCCGCCGGCCATGCAGAGATTCGCAAGGCCGGTCTTCGCGTGCAGATCTCGCGCCATCCGAAGGACGATCTCTTCGGTCACCTTCTGCACGCTCGCCGCCATGTCCCAGTGAAACGCTTCCATCTTCGATTCGCCGTCGCGCACGGGATGCCCGAACAGCTTCTCGAAGCGCCGATTGGTCATGGTCAGGCCGTAGTCGTAGGCGAAGTACTTCATGTTCAGCTTGAACGAACCATCTTCGCGCAGGTCGACGAGGTGCTCGAGGATCTGGTCGACGTAGACGGGCTTTCCGTACGGCGCGGCGCCCATCACTTTGTATTCGGCGCTGTTCACCTTGAAGCCGAGGTAGTAAGTGAAGGCGCTGTAGAGCAGGCCGAGCGAGTGCGGGAAGCGGATCTCGTTCAACAGTTCGAGGCGATTCCCGCGGCCGACTCCCTGCGTCGAAGTCGCCCACTCACCCACTCCGTCGAGCGTGAGAATCGCGGCCTCGTCGAACGGCGAACACAAGAAAGCCGATGCGGCGTGCGATTGATGATGCTCGGTGAACAGAACGTCGCCGTCCCATTCGAGCGCTTCGCCGATTCGCTTCGGCACCCGCAGCTTCTCTTTCAACCAGATCGGGATCGCCTTCGCGAACGACGGCAGCGAACGCGGGAAGGTGGCGAGATAGGTGGAGAGGATGCGCTCGAACTTGATCAGTGGCTTGTCGTAGAAGACGACGTGATCGAGGTCGCTCACCGCGAGCCCGGCTTCGCGCAGGCAGTAGTCGACGGCCTGCTTCGGAAAGTCGGGATCGTGGCGCTTGCGCGTGAACCGTTCTTCGTGTGCCGCCGCGACCAGCCGGCCGTCGCGCAGAAGCGCCGCCGCCGCGTCGTGGTAGTAACACGAGATTCCCAGAATGTTCATCGCGATTCCTTCGAGTCGCCGAATCCGCTGCCGTCGTGAAGCCGCTCGTCGATCAGAACTGATGCCTCGCGCGTTCGAGATCGGGCACGGTCGAATCCGCCACGCGCCACGCCGAGCCCTTCGCGCGCAGCCCGCGCTTCGCGAGCAGATCGCCTCGGCCGAGCCAGATCACCGTCGCGACCGGCCCGATCACCACCGCGTAGAAGAGCGCGAGTGTGACCCGCGTCTGTACGCTGCCAAAGCGCGCCGCGATCACGAGCCAGCCGTGGTAGAGCCGGCGATGGATCGGTGCGTCGGGATCGGTGACGGCGACGGAATGCGACATCGATCAGACTCCCGGGGGCGCGGAACGCGCCGCGAGTTCACGAGCGAGGATCTCCACGATCCGGCGCGCAGCAAGGCCGTCCCATCCGTCGGGCACCCGGCCTCGTTTCCCCTCGCCGCGCAGGACGGCTGCGGCTTCGCGGCGAATCGCCTCGGGATCCGATCCCACCAGCACGTTCGTTCCCTGAGACACCGTCACCGGTCGTTCCGTGTTTTCACGCAGCGTGATGCACGGGACGCCGAGCACGGTGGTCTCCTCCTGAATGCCACCCGAATCGGTGAGAACGAGCTTCGCGTCGGCCATCAATCTCAGAAACTCGAGATAGCCGAGTGGTTCGGTCATGCGCAGCTTCGGAGGCTGCCCGCCGAGGCCGCGGGCGATCGCGGCCTGCGTGCGCGGATGCACGGGAAAGACGACCGGCAGCGAATCGTGAATCTCTTCGAGGACGCGGAAGAGAGCAGACAGCTTCTCGGGCTGGTCGACGTTGCTCGGCCGGTGCAGCGTCAGCACCGCATAGCGGCCCGGTTCGAGGCCGAGCCGTTCGAGGGTCTTCTGCTCGCGGGCCCGGGCGAGGTTGGCCTTCAGGGTGTCGATCATGACGTTGCCGGTGAAATGGATGCGCTCGCGCGCGATGCCCTCGCGCAGCAGATTCGGCTCGGCCTCGGCCTCGGTCGTGAACAGCCACTCCGAGATCTGATCCGTCAGCAGCCGGTTGATCTCTTCGGGCATCGAGCGATCGCGTGAACGCAGGCCAGCTTCGACGTGCGCCACCGGGATGCCGAGCTTCACGGCAGCGAGGGCGGCGGCGATGGTCGAGTTGACGTCGCCGACCACCAGCACGACGTCGGGCCGGCGTTCGAGCAGCAGGGCCTCGACCTGGCGGAGGATCTCGGCGGTCTGTTCGCCATGGGAACCGGAGCCCACGCCGAGGTTCACGTCCGGCGCGGGGATCCCGAGATCGGCGAAGAATGAATCGGACATCGCGGCGTCGTAGTGCTGACCGGTATGGACGAGGACCGGCTCGAACCGCCCGTCGCCGCGCAATTCGCGCAGCAACGGGGCGACCTTCATGAAGTTGGGCCGCGCTCCCGCGACCGCGAGCACCCGAAACGTTCGCCCCGACACGCCCATCATCCTCCGCGTCCCTGCGTCGCGCGCCCGAATCGCGCCTCGGGCCCGGCCCCGGAGCGAGGCTCTCGCGCGAGGCTCGACCGTCGAGAGCCCGAATCCTCGTCGGCCGAACGCGCCAGTATGACAAGGCCCCGGGGGACCGGAAAGGAAGAGCCTTGCCCTTGTTCGGACCTGCACGGAAGATCTCTTCTCTGTGGCAGAATCGTTCCGCGAGAGAGAAAAACTTTGCCTCATTCTGGAACGAGACCCGGGCGATAGGAAAGGCGCGATCGCCGCGGCCCGGCACGAAACTCGCTTCTGGCTCTCGCCCGGTGACGGGACGCGGGCAAGGTCTGGCCGGCGACGAACGACGCAGGTCGGGGGAGAACGCAGCGGATGAGCGAGCGATTCCGCGTGCTGGTGGTCGACGACGATCCGGGCGTACGCAGCTACATGCAGGTGCTGGTGGCCCGGCAGGGGTACGACGTGGTGACCGCGGGAGACTGCGAGGAGGCGATGCGTCTCGTGCTCGAGCAGCCGCCCGACCTCGTCACGCTCGACGCCGTGCTGCCGGGCATCGATGGCCTCGAAACGCTGCGTCGAATCAAGCAGCGCATGCCCGACGTGCCCGTGATCATGCTCTCGGGCCACGGCCAGGCGCGCACCATCGTCGAAGCGATGCGCCTCGGTGCCTCCGACTTTCTGCGCAAGCCCTTCGAGGTGGAAGAGCTCGAACTCGCCTTCCAGAAAGCGCTCGAAAAGCGGGCGCTGGAGGCCGAGGTCGAGCAACTGCGCGGCCGCGCGCGGACAGAGAACGAACTGCTGCTCTTCGACGGCGACCATCCGCAAATGCGCGAAGTGCGCGACATCGTCGAGCAGGTGGCCGACACCGACATCACGGTGCTGATCCGCGGGGAAAGCGGCACCGGCAAAGAGATGGTGGCGCGCGCGCTGTTTCAACTGTCGGGACGCCGCGACCGGCCGTTCGTCAAGGTGAACTGCGCGGCGTTGCCTTCCGAGCTGCTGGAGAGCGAACTCTTCGGCTTCGAGAAGGGCGCCTTCACGGGCGCGCAGAAGCGCAAGCTCGGCAAGTTCGAATACGCGAATCACGGCACGATCTTCCTCGACGAAATAGGCGAGTTGAGCCCAGCGTTGCAGGCAAAGCTGCTTCAGGTGCTGCAGTACGGAGAGTTCTCGCGGATCGGCGGCGAGGCCGACATCAAGGTCGACACGCG
>CAZDHU010000296.1:0-31490 GCA_964505355.1 uncultured Myxococcaceae bacterium
GGAAGCGTCATCTCATCGGCGAGCATCGTCGGCGGAGCGACTCCATGCCACCCTTGAACACCGTGACGCGGCGGGATCTGGAATGACGCGGCTCGCCAGCGCATGATTCTCGTCATAACCGCGGGATGCACGCTCACCCACGCTTCGCAGACCAGTCAGGGAGGTCACCATGGCGCTCGTCGACATCGAATCCAGTCTCACCGACCAGGAGCGCATGCTCCAGGAAACCGCACACAAGTTCGCCGAAGACGTGATGCGTCCGGTCGGGCGCCAGCTCGATCGCCTCGCCGATCCCGCCGACGTGATCCGCAAGGATTCACCGCTCTGGGACGCGATGAAGCAGCATCGCGAGCTCGGGCTCGAGTTTCTCGACGACGACGAAGCCGGCATGACGCCGCTCGAACGTGCGCGCGCGCGCGCGATCATCGCGGAAGAGATGGGCTGGGGAGACGCGGGGCTCGCCATCAGCCTCGGCGTCGCGGGGTTCCACCGGATGTTCGCGCGGCTCTCGGGCCGTCCGTCACTGATCGAACGCTACTGCAACGCCGATCAACCCGAGATCGGCTGCTGGGCGGTCACCGAGCCCGATCACGGCAGCGACTCGCTCGCCGTCAGCGAGCCGTCGTTCTCGGATCCGAAGCTGCGCGCGAACTGCGTCGCGCGGCAGGACGGCGACCACTACGTGATCAAGGGCCAGAAGGCCGCGTGGGTCTCCAACGGTTCGATTGCCACCGTCGCGACGCTGTTCTGCACGATGGATCCGAGCCAGGGATTCAAGGGCGGGGCGATCTGTCTGGTGCCGCTCGGTCTGCCCGGCGTCTCGCGCGGCAAACCGCTCGACAAGATCGGCCAGCGTGCGCTCAACCAGGGCGAGATCTTTTTCGACGACGTGCGCGTCCCGGCCGATCACCTGGTGATCGGAAAGGAAGCCTACTCGTTCGCCGTGGAAAGCGTGCTCGCGATGGCAAACGCCTCGATGGGTACGATTTTCGTCGGCCTCGGGCGGGCGGCGCTCGAACACGCCATCGCCTATGCCCATGAACGCGTGCAGGGGGGAGTGCCGATCATCCAGCATCAGAGCGTGAAGGCGCGGCTCTTCAAGATGTTCGCGCAGGTCGAAGCGGCTCGCGCGCTCGCGCGTCGCGTGATGATCTACAACACGACGAATCCCCCGCTCGTGCAGTATTCGATTGCGTCGAAGGTCTTCAGCACCAACACCGCATTCGAGGTGGCGAGCGGTGCGCTGCAAATCTTCGGCGGCAACGGGCTCTCACGCGAGTACCCGATCGAGAAGCTGATGCGCGACGGACGCGCGTCGATGATCGAGGACGGCTGCAACGATCTGCTGAGTCTGGTCGGTGCATCGAAGCTCTGACGAGCGCGCCCACACGAACCCCGGGAGGAGCGAATGGAACTGCGAGAGGTGATCGGTCGGCGGCGTTCGAGCCGCTTCCTGCGCCCGTATCGACCCGTCGAGCCGGAGAAGATCCAGCGCATGCTGGAGGCGGCGCGACTCGCGTCGCACTGGGGAAACGTCGGCAGCATTCGGGCCGTCGTCGTCTTTCGGGACAGCGCTCCGAAGGAAGTGGTCGATGCGATCACGGCGCCGATCGCGGGCTATCAGATCCGTCTCGCTCCGGTCGTCATCGTCTGGTATCTCGATACCGAGGCGGTCGACCATCAGTCCGATCGTCTGCGTGAGCTGCTGAAGGCAGGCGCGATGGGCGTCGGCGAAGGCAAGGAAGAGGCCCTCGAGACGAAGATCATTCCGATCTTCAGCTCGATCCTCGAACGGTTGAAGGAGCCGGGCCTCGGCGAAGTGGATGGCGGGCAGGCGATCGCGCAGGCGACGCTGATGGCCTACGAGCAAGGGCTCGGCACCTGCTGCCTCGGCTCGCCGAACATCGACAAGATTCGCGCGGCCCTCGGGATGCCGGATACCTGCCGGATTCTCGTGCTGCAGACGGTGGGCTATCCGGCGGAGAGCCCGGAGGCCGGCGGCCAGCGTCCGCGCCAGCCGTTCGAGAAGCTCTTTCACATGAATCACTACAACACGCCGTTTCCGCGCAGCCCCGAAGTGATCGAGGAGCTGAAGCAGGACCAGATGCTTCAGCAGCCCGCGCCGATTCCGTGGCGCGAAGCCGAACTCGAGTGGTTGAAGAACGCGCTCGGCATCAAGAGCCACGGGCTGCTCTGAAGGCCCGAAGCGACGCGTGATCGAACGACCGCCCGGCGGTGACCCCGTCGGGCGGTTTGCGTTTGGGTTCCTCGAGAGGCGAGGACGATCCGAACGTCCATCCGATCATCGAGCGGCATTCCCGGTGGGTGCGCGCCCTTCTTCGCTTCGATCAACCCGCCGCCACCGCCGAGCCGTGCAGCAAGGCGACGCCGCCGATCACCAGCGCGAGGCCCACGAGGCGTGCGGGGTTCGCTGGCTCGCCGAAGTAGAAGATTCCGATGCTCGCGATCAGGGCCGTACCGAGACCCGACCAGACCGCGTACGCCACCGACAGATCGAGCCGGCGCACCGCGATCGTCAGCGCGATGATGCTGGCGGTGTAGAAGACCGCGATCGCGACGCTGGGCGCAAGCCGCGTGAACCCCTGCGAGAGCTTCATGCTGGTGGTGCCGCAGACCTCGAGCACGATGGCGAGCGTCAGCCAGAGCCAGCTCATCCGCCCGATCGCCTGCGCGCGATGAAACGACCCTGCGCGATCTTTCCGGCCCGCGCGAGATCGCGCAGCCAGCTCATCTCGCCGGCGATGCCTTCGAGCGCCTTCATGTCGAAGTCGAGGATTCGAAGCGCGTCCCACGTGAACTGCATCTGTGCCATCTGCAAGTAAAGATCGACGTAGGGCGCGAAGCGGCCGGTATCCGATGCGTCCTCCACGTCGCAGCCCGCGGATTCGAGCAGGCGGGGATAGCCCGCGAGCGACTCGACGTTCGGGAACTTCATGAAGCGCAGGAATCGATCCGCCTCGGCGGAGGAGAGCCCGCTCGGCCCTTCGACCCAGTCGGTGAAGGCGATCACCCCGCCGGGCCGAACGAGTCGCGCGGCTTCGGCCACGAGGCGGCGCTTGTCTTCCACGTAACACCACGCGTCTTCGCCCCAGACGAAGTCGGCCGCTCCCGCCGGCAGGCCCGTCGCGCAGGCATCCGCGTGTACGACCTCGATCCGGTCCGCGAGCCCCTCCGCGGCGCAGCGCTCCCGGGCGCGCGCGACGACGGTCGCGGTGGCGTCGACGCCCGTCATCGAGCGGACGTTCCGCAGGCGGACCAGCAGTCGCATCCCCGCGCCGTTGCAGCAGCAGAGGTCGACGCCGCGCATGCCCGCGCCGATTCCGGCCCGTTCCGCGAGATCGACCGATGACGTCAGCCCCCCGATGTGGATCTGGTGTCCCATCAGGAGCTCCCAGAGATCGCCTTCCGCTCCGGAATAGACGGCACGGACGTCCTCGAGACCGATGCCTTCTGCGTGATGCATCACCACCCTCCTTCTCGCGAGCCGGCCGGCGGAACCCACGCGCAGCGCAGTCCGGCGGGCGAGGTCTCTAGGTCGGGAATCTGAACACGCGCCGGGTCGAGTGCTATGTGCAGGGTCATATCTCGAAGTGGCACTGCTTTCTTAGCCTGCCCGGGACCACGACGTGGAGGTACTCATGCGCTTCGAAGCGATCGTTGCCGGCGTTGGAATGACACGATTCGGGAAGCATCCGGAGTCGGGGCTCAAGGCTCTCGGCGCCGAGGCCGTACGCGCGGCGCTGGCCGACGCCGGCGTCGAGGCGAGCGACCTTCAGGCCGCGTGGGTCGGCAACGCAGCCGCCGGTCTCGTCACCGGACAGGAATCGATCCGCGGCCAGGTGGTGTTGCGCGGCATGGGGATCGGTCGGATTCCCGTCGTCAACGTGGAAAACGCCTGCGCCAGCGGCTCGACCGCGTTCAACCAGGCCTGCGCGATGGTGACGGCAGGTGCCTACGACATCGTGCTCGCGCTGGGCGTCGAGAAGCTCGTCCATCCCGACAAGCAAAAGAGCTTTGCCGCCTTCAGCGGTGCGGTGGACGTCGAAGCCCTGCAGGAAATTCTTGCCGGACTCAAGCAGGGGGCTGCTGCGCCCGCGCTCAAGCCCGCGGGCGGAGGCAACGAGGGAGCGGGCAAGAGCCGGTCGATGTTCATGGACATCTACGCGGCCGGCGCGCGGGCACACATGGCGCGATACGGCACCACCGTCGAGCAGTTCGCGGCGGTTGCCGCCAAGAACTCGCAGCACGGCAGCCTGAATCCGCGCGCTCAGTTCCGAGAGGTGCTCTCGATCGCGGACGTACTCGCCGCGCCGATGATCGCCGAGCCGCTGACGCGGCCGATGTGTTCGCCGATCGGCGACGGTGCGGCGGCGGTGGTGATCGTGAGCCCGAAGAAAGCCCGCGAACTCGGCATCAAGCGGCCCGTCAGGGCGGCGTCGAGCGTGCTGCGCTCGGGCTGGGATCACGGAATGGACGAGCCGGGCACCGTGGAAGTGTGTTCGCGCGAGGCGTACGAAGAAGCCGGCATCGGGCCGGCGGACGTGAACGTGGTCGAGTGCCACGACGCGTCGGCCCCGGCCGAGATCATGGCCTACGAATCGCTCGGTCTCTGTGGCAAGGGCGAGGGCGGAAAGCTCGTCGAGTCCGGCGACACCTGGCTGCACGGGCGCATTCCCGTGAACCCGTCGGGCGGGTTGTTGCGAAAGGGGCACCCCGTCGGCGCGACCGGGGTCGCCCAGATCGTCGAGCTCACCGAGCAACTGCAGGGTCGCAGCGGACAGCGCCAGGTCGAGGGCGCGAAGGTCGCGCTGGCGCACAACGGGGGCGGCAACATCGGCACCGACGCCGCGGCCATGTGCGTGACGATCCTCGAGGTCTGATCCGATGCGCGAACGCAGCGAACTCATCCTCGGTGATCTGATCGCGTTGCGGGCGGCGGCGAAGCCCGATCTCGACGTCCTCACCTTCGAACGCGGCGACGCGCCGGCGGAGGTGCGCACCTACGCGGCGCTCGAAAACAACGCGCATCGAATTGCCGCGGCGCTGCTCGAACTCGGGGTCGCCCCCGGCGAGCGCTACGGGCTGATGATGCGCAATCACCCGGAGTTCGTGGAAACGATGATCGCGGCGTCGATCACGAACACGGTCTTCGTGCCGATCGATCCGCGCACCCGCGGAGAGAAGCTCGCCTACACGCTGCGCAACTCGAACTGCCGCGGCGTGGTTTGCGCCGACTACTGTCTGCCGGGCATCGAGCCGATTCGAAGCGCCGTGCCTTCACTCGGCTGGCTGCTCGCGCTCGAAACGGGTGAAGACGCGAACTGCCCGTCGATTTCGAGCGTGCGCGATGCTCGCTCGTTGCGGGACGTGCTGTCGAAGCCGGTGACGCGGATCGAAGGTCGGGAGGCGGGTCCCACCGATCCGCTCCAGATCATCTACACGTCCGGCACGACGGGAGATCCCAAGGGCGTCGTGTTTCCGAACGCGCGCTTTGGCGGGTTCGCGATGCTCGGCGCGCTGCTCGGCTACCGGCCGGACGAGCGCCCGTACACCGGACTTTCTCTCACGCACGGGAACGCGCAGGCCGTGACGCTCGGCCCGTCTCTGTACCTCGGGTTGCGGGCGGTCTTCAGTCGGCGCTTCACGAAGACACGGCTCTGGGACATCTGTCGAAACTACGGATGCACCACGTTCTCGTTGCTCGGCGGAATGGCGACCGCGATCTACGCCGAACCCGAGCGCCCGAACGACGGCGACAACCCCGTGCGGATGGTGATCAGCGCGGGCATGCCGAAACCGATCTGGGAGAATTTCGAGCGGCGCTTCAAGGTGCAGATCTTCGAGTGGTACGGCGCCGTCGAGGGCGGGCTCGCCTACAAGCCGATCGGGCAGGGACCGATCGGAAGCTTCGGCAGGCCGGCTCCGGGCCTCGAGATGAAGGTGGTCGACGACGATGGCAACGAGTGTCCGCCGGGTGCGGTCGGCGAGATCATCTCGCGACCGGCCGGTGCGGCGGCGAGCGTCGAGTATCTCGGGAACGAAGAGGCGAGTCGCAAGAAGACGGCGGGCGGCTGGCTGCGCAGTGGCGACATGGGCCACCGCGACGCGGACGGCTGGTTCTACTTCGACTACCGCAAGGGCGGGGGCATCCGTCACAACGGGGATTTCATCAATCCGGGATTCGTCGAGAAGGTGATCGCCGAACACCCCTGTGTCTCGGACGTCTTCGTCTACGGCGTTCCGGCGGCCTCCGGTGCGCCGGGCGAAAAGGACGCCGTGGCGGCGATCGTGCTGCAAGCCGGCAAGACGTTCGATCCGGCCGACGTGTTCGCGGTCTGTCGCAAGAATCTCGAGGCGAACTTCGTGCCGAGCTATTTGCAGGTGGTGGACGAGATTCCGAAGACGGCGTCCGAGAAGCCGCAGGAGCGTTTCTTGCTCGAGCGTTTCGCGCCGGACGCCGCGGGCGTCTACACGGAATCGTCCCGCCGCGCCTGACCGGCGGGCAGCGCCCGCGCGCCGCGCTCCGGCCGTGAGCTCGCGTTCTCCGCACGTCCGTGCGCGACGGGTGCGTTCGTTCTCGCCGTGCTCGAACTGTGCGAGGATCGCGCCGCGCGCGCGTCGCCCGCAGTCGAGACACCGCCTTCGTTCGAAGGCGTGAGAAAGGACGATCCCGTGACGGAATCCCGAGACCCTCGCCGCACCGTGATTCAGGGCCGGCACCTCATGACGCCGAGCGAAGCGCTGGTCGAGACGATGGTCGCGCAGGGCGTCACCGACGTGTTCGGAATCGTCGGGTCCGCCTACATGGACGCGCTCGATCTCTTCCCGGCAGCCGGCATCCGATTCGTTCCGACGGTTCACGAGCAGGGCGCGGCGCACATGGCCGATGGCTACTCGCGTGCGTCGGGCCGACACGGCGTCTGCGTCGGGCAGAACGGTCCTGGGATCACGAACTTCGTGACGGCGATCGCGGCCGCGTACTGGGCGCACAGCCCGGTGGTCGCGATCACCCCGGAAACGGGCAGCCTGACGATGGGGCTCGGCGGCTTTCAGGAGACCGAGCAGCTCCCGATCTTTTCGAAGATCACGAAGTACCAGGCGCACGTGAATCATCCCGCACGCATGGCCGAGCTGGCAGGGCGCGCATTCGATCGTGCCGTGCTCGAGATGGGCCCGACGCAGCTCAACATTCCACGTGACTTCTTCTACGGCGAGTTCGAAGGAGAGATCGGAGCACCGATCCGCATCGAACGCGGGCCGGGAGGCAGCCGAAGCCTCGACGAAGCGGCCGAACAGATCGCGGCCGCGCGCTTCCCGGTGATCCTTTCGGGCGGCGGCGTGGTGATGGCCGGCGGCGTCGATGCGGCGGTGGCACTCGCCGAGGCACTCGATGCGCCCGTCGCCACCAGCTACCTGCACAACGACGCGTTCCCGGCGTCGCACAGGCTCTGGTGCGGGCCGCTCGGTTATCACGGATCGAAAGCGGCGATGCGAATGATTCACGAGGCGGACGTCGTGATCGCGCTGGGCTCGCGCCTCGGTCCGTTCGGCACGCTCGCACAGTACGAGTTCGACTACTGGCCGAAGGCGGCGAAGCTGATTCAGGTCGACGCCGATCCGCGCGTTCTCGGGCTGGTCAAGAAGCCGACCGTCACGATCTGCGGGGACGCGCGAGAGGCCGCGCTCGCGCTCGCCGGGCGACTCGAAGGCCGGCGGCTCGCGTGTCGAGCGAATCGGGACGAGCGCCTCGCGCGACTCGGGGAGGCGAAGCGCGCGTGGGAACAGGAACTCGACGCCTGGCACGGCGAACGCGATCCGTGGAGCGTCGAGGTGGCACGCGGGTCGTCGCACATGCACCCGCGCGAGATGCTGCGCGAACTCGAGAAGGCGATGCCGGAAGACGCGATGGTGTCGACCGACATCGGAAACATCTGTCAGATCGCCAACAGCTATCTGCGCTTCGATCGGCCACGCAGCATGTTCGGCGCCATGATGTTCGGCAACTGCGGCTACGCCTTCCCGACCATGATCGGCTGCAAGGTCGCGTCGCCGGGCCGGCCGGCCATCGCGTACGTCGGTGACGGTGCGTGGGGAATGAGTTTCGGAGAGATTCTGACCTGTGTGCGCGAGCAGATCCCGGTGGCGGCCGTCGTCTTTCACAACGGGCAGTGGGGCGCGGAAAAGAAGAATCACGTCGACTTCTACCAGAATCGATTTCTCGGCGTGAATCTGGAGAATCCGAGTTTTGCCGCGGTGGCGCGGGCGATGGGTGCCGAAGGGCACACCATCGAGAAGCTCTCGGACGTCGGACCGTCGCTGCGCGCCGCCTGCGCCGCGCAGCGCGAGGGCAAGACCACGATTCTCGAAATGATGGTGACCCGCGAACTCGGCGATCCGTTTCGACGCGATGCCTTGAAAAAGCCGAAGCGACTGCTCGAGAAATACAAAGCCTGCGAGTGACGGTCGCGCAGCGCGGGAATCACGGAGGGCGAAGCGCGTGGGATTTCCCGACTGGAACGAAGAGCACGAATCGTTTCGCGATCTCGTGAAGCGATTCACCGCCGAGGAGATCCGACCGAACGCCGACCGCTGGCGCCAGCAGGGATTTCCGGACGAGCTGTTCCGAAAGGCCGGTGCGCTCGGCCTGCTCGGCGTTCGCTTCGACCCGAAATGGGGCGGCAGCGGGCTCGACCACTGGTACACGGTGATCCTCGTCGAAGAGTTGATGCGCGGTCGCGACATCGGCGCCACGGTCGCATTGCTGGTTCAGTGCGAGATGGCGACTTCGGTGATTCACGCGCACGGATCGGAGGCTCTGCGCGAGGAGTGGCTGGTGCCCGCGATTCGCGGCGAACGCATCGCAGCGCTCGGTGTGACCGAGCCCGGCGGCGGATCGGACGTGGCCGCGCTGACCACGACGGCGCGTCGGGAGGGCGACGAGTTCGTGATTCGTGGCGGCAAGATCTTCATCACCAACGGAGTCCGCGCGAACTTCGTGACGCTCGCGGCGCGCACGGGCGGCCCGGGGCCGAACGGCGTGAGTCTGCTGGTGGTTCCGACCGACGCGCGCGGCTTTCAGGTCGGGCGTCGTCTCGAAAAACTCGATCTTCATTCGAGCGACACCGCCGAGCTGTTCTTCGACGACGTGCGAATCCCCGCGCGTTTCTTGATCGGCGAGGAGGGGCGCGGCTTCCGATACATCATGGAAGCCTTTCAAAGCGAGCGACTCGTGCTCTCGACGATGGTCAACGCGCTGTGTCGCGACATCCTCGAAGAGACCCTGCGCTGGCTCGCCGAGCGGTCGGCGTTCGGGCAAAAGCTGGCGGCGATGCAGGTCTGGCGGCACCGAATGGCCGATTTCGCGACGGATCTCGAAGCCTCCGAGCTGCTCGCCTTCCGCGCAGCCGATCGGCTGGTGGCGCGCGACCCGCGTGCCGAGGTCTCGGTCAGCATGGCGAAGCTGCACGCGGCGGAAATGGCGCGCCGGTTGATTCCGGGCTGTGCGCAGGCGTTCGGTGGCCATGGCTTCATGGAGGACAACTACGTCGCGCGTTGTTCGCGCGGCGTTCAGAACTGGGGTGTCGGCGCCGGTACCAGCGAAATGATGCGCGAGATCATCGCGAAGCGATCGATGCCGAAGGCCCCGCGCTGAATCTCGCGTTCGGCTCGTCGCCGGCAGCACGCCCGGTGAGCCCGGCGCGCGCGCGCGGTGCGTGTACGCCGCGCGCGCACGCAGCACCGGTCAGTGCCAGAAGTCGTCCGCGGCGACGAAATACCAGTTGGACGCCTGCAGCAAGAACGAATCCATCGCGGCATCCGTCGCCGGAGCCACCATCAACGTCGTCGGTTCGTCGTCGGGACGGGGATGAAATCCCGTGCGAATCAGCGCGGCATCGATGGCGCCCGTACCGGCACAGCGCATCGAAATCGCGGTGGCGCCGGTCGATCGAATCCAGCGCACGACGCCCTCCAGCACGTCGCGGAGCGTCGATCCCGCGTCCTCGGCGAAGAGATCCACCAGGTTCGCGACGTCTCCGAGCATGTAGTAGATGCCGTAGCCGAGCAGACGGCCGTCGCCGGGATCGGTCAGTCCGACGGTCGTGAAGGTCACGTCCAGCGGAAACCGGTGAAAGCGCCATTCGAGGAAGTGCGCGGTGCGTTCGCTGGTGATGCCGTAGTGCGGGGCGGCGCGGCGCCAGAGGGCGTCGAAGCGATCGTCGAATCTCGGAATCAGACGAGGTTCGCCGCGGGTTCGGCGCAGTGCCGACTGAAGCCGAAGAGCGAGGTTCGCCGGCCGTGCGAGCCAGTGCGCGAGCGGCCCGATGGAAAGACGCCGGCGAAGAAACGGTTCGACGTCGAGCAGCCGGACGTATCGCGTCAGCTCGATCACGCTGCGAAAGCCCGCACGCAGCGACATGCGCACGAGCGATCGCGGCGCCGAGGTGTAGACCACGTCGAGTCCGTCTCGGCCACACTCGTCGACCGCGGCCCGCTGCAGTCGCAGCGCCGGTCCGAGCGCACGGTGGCGCGCGTCGACCGCGAAACCTCCGAGCCGGCCAGCGAGAACGATCGCGTTCGCGACCTCGAGTCGTCGCAATACGAGGCCGGCGACGCCGTGTGTTTCGCCGCTCTCGATCAGCTTCCAGATTCGACCTTCGCCGAACGGGTTGTCGCGCGATCCCCAGTCGAAGTGTCGATCGGGGAACGGGAGCAGCGGCAAATGTTGCTGCCAGAGCGTGACGATTCGATCCCGATCCTCGCGAAGGTCGGCGCGTTCGACGACGTAGTTCATGCCGGGCGAACGCTCGTCGTCTGCCCGGTCGGGTGGATCGCCGCTCTGCGAGGAGGCTCGAGCCGGGGAATGCGCATGAGGCCGGGATGATTCCGCGAATGGGCGTTCGCGACAATCGCTCTCCGGGTTCACCGGAAATGTGATCGACGAGCTGCGTCGCGTCGTTTCCCGCAGTCGCGTCAGCGAGCAGGCGCCAGCAGTCGGGCGAGCGCCCGATCGAGCCGCGCGTAGCCCTGCGCGTTCAGGTGAAGGCCATCGCCGCTGGTCAGCGTCGGGTCGAGGGATCGATCGGCGTCGCTCACCCGCAGCGCCGCTTCGAGATCGAGCAGCGGCAGCCGCTGTTCGGTCGCTTCGATTTTCAGCCAATCGTTGTAGGCCTGGATCTGTCCGTTCCGGTCGAGTCGGCCCAGCGCGAGCGCCTTGATCGACGTCTTCAGCCGAATCCATCGATCGCCCGAGGCGGTGACCGGCGCGACCGTGACGAGGACGGGAAGCACGCCGGCGTTTCGGGCCGCGTCGATCCACCCCCGAATGAGGGTCTGGTAGCGGGGCAAATCGCCCGGGAAGTATGCGGCGCATTCCTTGAGCAACACGGCGTCGGGCTTTCGGGTCGGATCCGCCAGCAGACTGCGCAGGGCGTCGGACTTGTCGAATGCAAAGACCCCGACGTACTCGAACGAGACTCCGGAGAGGTTCGCCCGGGCAGGGAACGCCGGGAGGTTCCAGCCCTCGCCGACCGAGGCGCCGACCAGCGCGAAGCGCCGGGCGCCGCCGATTCCCGGCGCCTCGGCGCGGGCCACCGGTGCGGTGTTCACGAGGCCGCCAAACACGCAGAGCAGAGCGATTCGGGGCGCGAGTTTGAAACGCACGGGTCCTCTCGACGAGAAGGGGTGGATTGGGCAACGAGACTCACCCCTCGATGTTACGGGGCAGCGTGCGGTGGGCCAGAGCGCGTTCGCCCGGGGGTCACGTTTCGCACGGTGAACGTCGATGAGAGGCGAATCGAATGGCGACCGTGCGCCGTGCCCCATAGGCTCTGCGGCGGCCGCGGCGACGACGTCCCGTTGCACGGAGTGAACGCAGCGATGTTTTCGAAGGAGGTCTTCGACCTCGACCGGAAGGCGACGATCGATCGGCTCGCCGAGGGGATTCGGCGCGTCGTTGCCGGCGAACTGCGCCGTCGTGGCGCCGTGGTCGCGATCTCCGGCGGGATCGACAGCGCGGTCGTCGCCGGACTCTGCGCGCGTGCGCTCGGTCCCGGGCGTGTCTTCGGATTGTTTCTGCCCGAACGCGAATCATCGCCCGAGAGTCTCCTGCTCGGCCGCGCCGTCGCCGAGCGATTCGGGATCGAGGCCGAAACGGTCGAACTCTCCGGTACGCTCGAGGCGCTCGGCTGTTACCGATTGCGCGACGAGGCGATTCGCGCGGTGATTCCCGAGTTCGCCGCCGGCTGGACCTCGAAGATCGTGTTGCCACCGCTCGGTGAGCGCGGGCGCGTCAACGTCTTCAGCGTGGTGACGCGAGCGCCGGACGGCACGCAACGGCGCGAACGGCTGCCGCTCGACGCCTATCTGCAGATGGTGGCCGCCTCCAACATGAAACAGCGCACGCGCACGCTGACCGCGTACTACCACGCCGAGCGGCGACATTTCGCCGTGGCCGGAACACCGAACCGGGTGGAGTTCGATCAGGGGTTCTTCGTCAAGGGCGGCGACGGGCTCGCCGATCTGAAGCCGATCGCGCATCTCTACAAGACGCAGGTCTACGATCTCGCGGCCGAACTCGGAGTGCCCGAGGAGATTCGCCGTCGTCCGCCGATGACCGACACCTGGTCGCTGTCGCAGACGGAAGAAGAGTTCTATTTCGGCCTGCCGCTCGAGAAGCTCGACCTCTGCCTCTGGGCGCACAACCACGGGGTTCGCGCGTCCGAGGTGGCGCCGGTGGTCGGGCTTCCGGAGGCGCAGGTCGAAGGGGTCTTCGTGGACATCGAGGCGAAGCGTCGTGCCACGCGCCCGCTGCATCTCGGTGCGCGATTGCTGGAGCCCGTGAACGAAGTGGGCGAGCACTGAGTTCGGGCGCGTTCGAACCGCGCCTGTGATGGATCAGAGGGAGAGAGCGATGGCCGGGATCGAAGACGGGGTGCGTCGTTTCATCGAGGAGAACTTTCTCTTCGGCAAAGAGGGGGCGGCGCTCGGTGCGAACGATTCGTTGCTCGAGACCGGCGTGATCGATTCGACGGGCGTTCTCGAGTTGATCGCGCACCTCGAAGAGGTCTTCGGAATCGAAGTGCTGGACGACGAGCTGATTCCCGAAAATCTCGATTCGATCCGAAATCTCGTCGGCTTCGTCGAGCGGAAGCAGGCGCTCTCGCGCGCAGCGGGGTGATCGTGCAGCTCGATGATTTCCTCGCGCACGGTGCGAAGACGTTTTCCGGCAAGATCGCGCTCGTCTGCGGCGACGAGCGGCTGACCTACGGCGAACTCGATCAGCGTGCCAGCGCACTCGCGCATCTCCTGATCGAATCCGGTGTCCGGCGGGGCGATCGGGTGATCGTTTATCTCGACAACCGGCCGGAAGTCGCGATCGGGATCTTCGCGGTGCTCCGGGCCGGTGCCGTGTTTTCCGTGATTCACCCCACCACCAAACCCGGCCAGCTCGCGCACCTCCTCGACGACTCCGGCGCGGTCGCGCTGATCTCGCACGTCGAGCGAATCGCGGCCGTGCGCGAAGCGACGCGCAGCGCGCGCGCGTTGCGAACCGTGCTGTTTTCGGGCGCGGCCCCCGCCACGACGGATCCGCTCGTTCCTCGCGTGGTCTGGATCGACGAGGCGACGCGGCGGTCGGACGTGCCGCCGCCGCGGGTGTGCATCGACATCGACCTCGCGGCGCTCGTCTACACCTCGGGATCGACCGGCGTGCCGAAAGGCGTGATGCTCACGCATCTCAACATGGTCGCGGCGGCGACATCGATCACCACCTATCTCGAGAACACCGCGGACGACGTGATTCTCTCCTGTTTGCCGTGCTCGTTCGACTACGGGCTCTATCAGCTTCTGATGGCGTGCCGGGTCGGAGCGACGCTGGTGATGGAGAAATCGTTCGTGTACCCGCACGCGATTCTGCAGCGCGTGGTGAGCGAAGCCGTGACGGGGCTTCCGATCGTTCCGACGATGTCGGCGATTCTGCTGCAGATGGATCTTTCGGCGTACGACTTTCGGACGCTGCGCTACGTGACCAACACCGCCGCCGCGCTGCCGGTCGAACACATCCAGAAGCTCCGGCGTTTGCTGCCGTCGGTGCGAATCTATTCGATGTACGGGCTCACGGAGTGCAAGCGCGTGGCCTATCTGCCGCCGGAGCAGATCGATCTGCGGCCGGGTTCGGTCGGACGCGCGATGCCCAACGTCGAAGCGTATCTGGTGGACGACGCGGGACGCCGGCTTCCGTTCGGAGAGACCGGAGAGCTCGTCGTGCGCGGATCGAACGTGATGAAGGGCTACTGGAACATGCCCGCGGAGACCGATGTCATGCTGCGGCCCGGTCCGCTCCCGGGCGAAAAGGTGCTCCACACCGGCGATCTCTTTCGGACCGATGCCGATGGATTTCTCTACTTCGTCGGACGCCGCGACGAGATGATCAAGTCGCGCGGCGAGAAGGTGAGCCCGCGCGAAATCGAAAACACGATCTACACGCTCGACTCGGTCGCGCAGGTCGTCGTGCTGGGCGTTCCCGACGCCATCCTCGGCGAAGCGATCGTCGCCTTCGTGGTACCGGCGAACGGAACCTCGCTCGCACCGGGTGTCGTGAGACGCCATTGCGCCGAACTCCTCGAAGATTTCAAGGTTCCCGGCCGAGTCGAGATCCTCGGCGCGTTGCCCCTCAAGGCGAATGGCAAGGTCGATCGACGCGCGCTGATCGAGAGCGCGTCGACCGCGAAGTCGCCGGCCCGAACGTCTTCGCGGCGCGAGCGTCGATCCGGCGACGCGACCTGAACGAGAATGTGCGGAATCGCCGGCATTCTCAATCTCCGCGATCTTCCGCCGCCCGATCCCGCACGCTTGCGAGGGATGGCCGCGGCGCTCCGTCACCGCGGGCCCGACGAGTTCGGCATCTACCGCGACGAGGAGGCCGGTCTCGCGCACGCGCGCCTCTCGGTGATCGATCTCGCCCTCGGCCGGCAGCCCCTGTCCAACGAGGACGACACGCTCTGGATCAGTTTCAACGGCGAGGTCTACAACTATCTCGAACTGCGCCCCGAGCTCGAGGCGCGCGGGCATCGCTTTCGCACGGCGAGCGACACGGAGGTGCTGGTTCACGCGTACGAAGAGTGGGGCGAGCGGGCGGTCGAACGATTCAACGGGCAGTTCGCCTTCGCGATCTGGGATCGACGCCGCCGGCGCCTGCTGCTCGCGCGCGATCGCCTCGGGGTTCGGCCGCTCCACGTCGCAGAACACGAGGGGCGGTTGTACTTCGCGTCCGAGATCAAGGCGTTCTTCGCCGATCCCGGCTTTCCTCGCGAACTCGACCCCGCGGGCCTCGACGAGGTGTTCACGTTCTGGGCGAACGTCGCACCGAGTACGCCCTTTCGGGGCGTTCGCGAACTTCCGCCCGCGCACCTGCAGGTGGTCGATCTCGCGAGTGGCCAGACGCGGACGCACGCCTACTGGCGAGCGGAGTATCCGGTGCGTGGCGCACGCCCTCGGCTCACGCTCGACGAAGCGAGCGAAGCGCTGCGGGCGGAGCTCGAACGTGCGACGCGGCTGCGCGTGCTTCGCGCGGACGTTGCCGTCGGCAGCTATCTCTCGGGCGGGCTCGATTCGTCGCTCGTCGCCGCGCTCGCGCGCCGGGCGACGTCCGGAACGCTCGCGACGTTTTCGTTGCGCTTCACGGAAGCGGAGTTCGACGAGACGCGGTTTCAACGCGCGATGGTCTCGCGACTCGGTTCCGAGCATCACGAGATCGAGGTGTCCCGGCGCGCGATCGCGGAGATCTTTCCCGATGTGATTCTGCACACCGAACGGCCGGTGCTGCGGACCGCTCCCGCGCCGCTTCATCTGCTCTCGAAGCTCGCCCGTGATTGCGGCTACAAGGTCGTTCTCACCGGCGAAGGCGCGGACGAGATGCTGGCCGGGTACGACCTCTTTCGCGAGGCGAAGGTGCGGGCCTTCTGGGCGCGCCAGCCCGATTCGCCGTCGAGGCCGCGCCTGCTCGAGCGTCTCTACCCCTGGCTCGAACGCTCGCCCGCTGCGGCGAAGGGAATGGCGCGGCGCTTCTTCGGTCAGGATCTCGCACGTGCCGGAGAGCCCGGCTTCTCTCACTTTCCGCGCTGGCACTCCGCGTCCGCACTGAAGCGCCTCTTCTCGCGCGATACCGCGGCGGCGATCGCGGGCGTCGATGCGCAGGCGGGGCTGCTTGCGACGCTTCCGCCCGAGTTCTCGAGCTGGGACGAGCTTTCGAAGGCGCAGTACCTCGAAGTGAGAACGCTGCTTTCGGGGTACATCCTGTCGTCGCAGGGCGACCGGATGTTGATGGCCCATTCGGTCGAGGGTCGCTTTCCGTTTCTCGATCCCGGCGTCGTCGAGTTCTGCAACGGGCTGCCGCCCGCCTACAAGCTGTCGGGGCTCGACGAGAAGCACGTGCTGAAACGCGCCGCGCGCGATCTGGTGCCGGAGGAGATTCTCGTGCGCCCGAAGCAGCCGTATCGCGCGCCGGACGCCGCGTGCTTCACGGGGCGCGAGGTGCCGGAAGAGATCGAGCACGCGCTCTCGCGCGAGGCGCTCGACGCGAGCGGGATCTTCGATTCCGCGGCCGTTTCGCAACTGGTTGCGAAATGTCGACGGCGGGAGGCGATCGGACCGCTGTCGAACGCCGACAACATGGCGCTGGTCGGAGTTCTCTCCACGCAGTTGCTCTGGGATCGGCTGGTTCGACGCCCGTCGCCGGTTCCCGAGGTCGAGATCGTCGAGAGGCAAGCGCATTCGTCCGAGCGACCGGCGCCGGCGTAGGCGCGCCGAGCGTCGCCGCCCGGCGCGAAGCAGCCGGCGGATCGAACGTTCCGCCGCGCTACGACCCGATCTCTTGCAGGAACGCGTCGATCCGCTCTGCACTGCGCGCGTGCCCGTCCGCGTTCGGGTGCACGTCGTCGCGCGGAAGAAAGAGCTCCTGCGCCGACTGCCGTGCGGCGAGAGATTCGGTGAGGTCGAGGACCGGAATCTTCGCCGCGTGCAGGCGACCAACGATTTCTTCGCGAAGCTCGCGTGCGGCAGACGGTGGCGCGGCGTCGCCAGCCGCGGGCTCGCCGAGCTGTGCACGCGTCGGAAAGACGATGATCGCGATCGTCGCGTCGAGTCGATCTGCGCGGGTCGCCAGCTCCCCGAGCAGCTCGACGCTCGCCGCCGCCGCCGCGCCGGCAGGGGGTTCGGCGACGACCGCGGATGTCGCGGGTGCTCCGAAGGTCAAGAGATTCGGGTGAAAGCGAATCCACCGCTCGGCGAACGAGTAGACGTGACTGCTCCCCTTGAGAAAGGCGTGTACGGGCGCGAGCAGACCGCCTTCCGGCGGAAGGAGAGGTTCCAGCGTCACCGAACCGCGCGCCCGGCAATGCCAGTTGCGCGTCGGGGTGACGGGGGTGGTCAGTCCGACGACGATCGTCACGGGCCGAATCGACGGATCGAGCGCGTCGAGAAGCGCGATCTGCTGGAGGGTGTTGTAACCCCAGACCCCGGCATTCACCGCGCGGATCGGCCGCCCGCGCACTGCCATTCGCTGCGCGACCTGTGCCGGCCAGCTCCGTTCCGCCTCGACGCCCCAGCCGAAGGTGACCGAGTCCCCGAGGAAGAGGAGGGTGGGGCCGGTCGCGGGCGGCGCGCCCCCCGCGATCCGATGGCCGGATCCGTCGGTTCGGATGGTCACGTCGAAGTCCCCGAGCTTTCGGTGCCGGCCCTCGTAGTACGGGATCATTTCGTAGCCGAGCGTCTCGGAGCGGCGGAACAGCCCGAGCGGTTCGCGGATCGCGATGCGTCCGAGGGCTTCGAGAAGCAGCAGCGAAACGAGGCTGGAGAGCACCGCGAGCGCGAGACCGGCTCGAAGGCGGGTCACGGCTCGTGCCGGGGGGCGGCTGCTCGGGTTCGGCAGGGTCGAGCGCTCGACGCGGTTCTCCTCAGCCCGACACGGGCGCTGTATCCGGCGAGGTCAATCCCGCGATCGTTCCGCCGGGAACCCCTCGGGCCCCAACAATTGGTTGATTCCGTGGCTCCTTCGTGGCATAGCACGAGCCATCGGCCAAACGAGCCGGAGCTGTGAAACCTTCTGGAGGGAGACCCATGTCGGCATCACTCACGCTGCGCGGGGGCTGGTTCCGCCTCGTTGTCGCTCTTGCGGCCCTTGTCGTTGCGGCGCAAGCGCAGGCGGCAGGCGACAAGGCAGTCGGGATTTGCATCAAGGAAGCCCGCTCGGATGCGAAGTCCTGTGGCGCGCTCGCGCGAGAGGGGCAGCAGGCGGCAACCGACCTCTGTCTGAAACGCGACCATCAATGTGTCGAAGTCTGCCGCGCGGATCGCGCGTCGTGCGTCGACGATACCGGGATCGAGGGCAGCCTCTGCGACTGTGCCTCGGCGCTCGAGGATGCGCGCGAGGTATGTCGCGGGCTCTACCTGCCGGGGACGCCCGAGCGGAACACCTGCATCGATCAGGCGCAGGTCGTCGCGTTCGAGTGTCGCGATACGGTGAAGGAGGTCGCGCGCCCCGCGTTGCGGATCTGTCGATCGACCTTCAAGGCCTGTGCAAAGGCGTGCGGTCCGGTCGATCCGCTCGATCCGCCGGTGGATCCCCGCCAGTGCAGGAGCGATGCGAAGGTGGCGTTCGAGGCCGCGAAGGCGGTTTGCGTCGAAGACTTCCAGATCGCGAAGGATGCATGTCTGAACCGCGATCACGAGTGCGTCGAGCAGTGCCGGGCCGTCCGCCAGGACTGCAAGGGGCCGATTCTCGACGCGCTGGAGCAGGCGAAGGATGCCTGCCGTGCGACGCGCGATCTCGAGGTAGCGAACTGCCGCAACCTCTATGCGGACGGAACGCCGGAGCGCGACGCGTGCATCGACCAGGCGCAGGTCGTGGCTTTCATCTGCCGCGACGACGCGCACGAAGTCGCGCGCCCGCAGCTCCAGATCTGCCGGCAGGCGTTCCGAACCTGCGTACAGGCGTGCCCGGTTCCGCCGCCCGCGCCGTAGCGATCTGAGCGAGTGCGCGTACCTCTCTCGGGGTACGCGCACTGCTCGCCGGCCGTCCTCTCTGGTCCGTTGTCGTGTCCGGCGCCGCCCGTTCGGGTCCGCGCGCGAGTTCTCACCGGTGGTCGTTTTCGCGGCCGCCGGTGACCGCGTCCGCTGCTTCCCGCCAGACGAGCGGGGCGACCGCGACTTCGCCCGTCGTCAGCTTCGAAGCCCACGGCCATCCCGCGGTGGTGATCCACCAGCCTCCTGTCTCCGGGTGTCGAAACAGACGCGGTGCATGCGTCACCAGCGTCGTCAGCAGTGACGGTGTGCGCCGTCGTCCGCGGTAGGCGCCGAAGCAGTAGGGATTGTCGGCGTGGAAGACGAGCGTCTCGTGATAGCTCGGCGGACCGCGGCGCAGCCCGCGCGGAAGATCCGGCCACCAGCGCACGAGCAGCAGAAGCGGCGCCCAGAACCGCGAACCGTTGTTGTAGGTGACCGTCAGATACCAGCGTCCCCGGTAGGTCGTGACCGCCGGCGTTTCCGTGGACGCGAACGCCGAGTTGCGCTCGCTTCCCGGCCGGCAGCGCAGCGCAGGACCGATGTACTGCCACGATTCGAGATCGAAGGACTGATACACATCGACGCGAGAGAACCAGCGTCCGCGTCCGGTCGCGTGCAGCAACCACTGGCCGGGCGCGACCTCGACGATCGAGGCGTCGCGAAAGAAGCGATGCTGCGGGGTGCGGATCACCGTGCGCGGGTTCTCCCACGTGATGCCGTCGCGCGACGTCATCCGCTCGAGGCGGTGCGGCGACCAGAAGAGATGCCACGTTCGCTCGTGTTCGATCACGAACGGTGCCCACGCCAGCTCTCCGAAATCGGCGACGGGCGCTTCCTCGCGCATGCCGTCTTCGGGCGGAAACGATTCCGAGACGCCGTGTGCGAACCAGCGCTCGGCGTCGAAGTTGCCGCGGCTGCGATCGGTGATCCCGAGCAGACGAAAGCGTCCGTCGGCGTCTCGGAAGATCGTATGGTCGTTGACGTAGTGGCCGTGGACGGTCGGTCGGAAGAGCAACTGCCAGCGGCCTGCGATCTGCGGAACGAAAACCGGCGGGATGCCGCCGCCCGGTTCGACGTCGAGTTCGCCGAGCGTGCGCTCGGCGCCACCCGCGCTCGCGATGGCCTGAACGCGGTAGCGGCCCGGCGTGCGGACGAGGTGTGAACCGAAGCGCGTCGCCGCGACGGTCGCCCACCCGGCCTCGGTGTGTCGCTCGACCCGATAGCGTTCGCGCCCGGGATCCGCGATCCAGCCGAGATGGCTCCAGCCGCTGCCGCTCGCGACGCGGAGGCCGACCCGCCGCTGCCTCTCGCCCACCTGTTCGCGTGGTAGCGATCCGTAGAATCCCGTGGGCAGCGTTCGGCCGACGACGAGACGCAGGCCGATCTCGATCGAGATCCAGAGCACGACGAGCGAGGCCGTCGCGAGCAGGACGGTGGTGAACGTCGGATTCATCGCGCCGCAGCTTGACCCAGGCTCGGCCCGTCTGCGAACCGTTCGCGTGTGCGGCAGCGCCCGGCGCTATCGCAGCTTCGACAGCGCCTCGATCAGCGCTGCCCGCTCTTCCGGCGACACGATGCCCGGAAACGCCATCTTCGTTCCCGGCGCGTGCGCGCTCGGGCGGGTCAGGAACGAGTCGAGTCGCGCCGGCGACCATTCGCCGCCGAGATGCTCCAGCGCCGGCGAGTATGGATAGCCGGGCGCCGAGGCGACGGGCCGTCCCACGACGCCGTGCAGATTCGGGCCGACCCCGTGCTGGCCCGACGCGTCGGTGGGGTGACAGACCGAGCAGGTGTCGAGCGCGCTCTTCGGTACTCCGGGGCGCGCGGCGGTGTGAGACGACGAGTCGGTCGGATGAACTTCGACGCGAGAACGTCCGGCGAGTCGCGCGATCACTCGATGCGCCACCTCGTTGCCCGACTCGATCGCACCGTCGATGAAGCCGCGCCAGCCGAGCGCGATGTCGCCGCCTGCGAAATGAACGCGTCCCTCTGGCTCGCGAAGTGCGGCGAGAGACTTCGTCATCTGTCCCGGACGCAGGATGCACCACGTACCGAGCGAATACGGATCGAGATGCCAGTCGTAGGCGACCGTCTGCGTCACCGAGACGTCGGGCAGGAAGCGTCGCAGGATCGCTTCGACCGCCCGGGCGTCGTGGGCGTCGATCCGCGCAGGATCGGTCCCGAACGCGATCACGACACCGCTTTCCTTGCCCACTTCACCGGTGAACAGCGTCGAGAGCGGTTCCGACTCGTTCAGGAAGGCGGCGAAGTTCGGTACTTCGCCCTTCACGCACGCGTAGAGTTTCACGCCGGAACCCGCGTGTCGTTCGCGAGAGGCGGCGAGTTTCTCGGGCATCAGCGCCGGCGAGAACTCGATCGTCGAGAGCACGTTCATCGGAAGCGCCGCGATCGCGGCCCGCGCGCGAAATCGCTCGCCGCGTTCGGTCGTGACGTGAACTTCGTCGGCGTTCTGGTCGACACGCGTGACGGCCGCACCGAGGCGCAGCTCCGGCTTCCCGTCTTCGAGCATGGCGTCGAGCAGCGCGACCGTGCCGTCGCGAAGTTTGTAACGCGCCACGGAGTCGCTGTACGACTGAAAGGTCCGTCCCGAGAGAGCCCACCAGCGCAACATCTCGACGAACGCAGATTCCGCGAAGTGACCACAACAGCTCGCGCCGAGCGTTCCTTCGAGCAGCGTGCGCTGATCCGCCGAGAGATCCATCTCGTCGAGTCGGTCCTTCACCGATCGATCGTCGAACGCCTTCCACGCCTCGCTGAAGAACGGATCCGGCGGTCGCGGGAAGGCGATGGCCGCCGCTTCGTGAAACTCGATCATCAACCGGTTGAGCAGAACGGAGCTTTCGAGCGTCGCGAGCGGAAGGTCGGGAGCCGCTTCGCTGCTGCACAGCGCTTCGCCGAGCAGCGGAAGGATCTGGCGGAGACCCGCTTCCTTCGTCTTGCCTCCGTTCGACCAGTAGAGCCGGTCGGGAACGGCCCCCGGCGTCTCTTCGATCGCGAGTCCGTAGCGACGTACCTCGGACCAAACGTGGGGCTGCATCCAGTGCACCCAGGTGCCGCCGAGATCGAAGTGCCGGTCGCCGAGCGTCGCGGTGAAGGTGCGACCTCCCGTTCGATTGCGCGCTTCGAGCAGCAGTGTGCGAAGCCCGGCGTGCTTCAGCTCGCGTGCGGCGGTGACGCCCGCGAACCCGCCCCCGATCACGATCACGTCGTACGCGTCGTTCGAGGTCGTCGTCGCCGTCGCAGCCGCGCTCGCCGGCAGAGGCAGCGCTGCCACCCCGGCGGCACCGCCGATGGCCTTCAGAAAGTTCCGGCGGCTCGCGCGGGGCCCGGGATGCGGTCGATCGTCCGTCATGGTCTCTGCCTCCGGCCGGCGGGTTCGGTGAGGTTCGGACTGGCTGCGGGCCATCGTGTCGGCGTCGTCCGCGGCCCGCAAGAGCCGTGCAACCGATCGTGGATCCGCCGGAATCGGGACCGTATCGCCCGGGCCGCCGGTGTTGGCCGGAGCCTGCGATACGACACTCTTCGATATGACGATGAACATAAGTTCATTCTTGAATCGTGGTTCATACTCGGCCCCGTCGAGCACGAGGAGGCGAGGATGGCGATTCGGATCGAGGAAACGGCCGCGGCCGGGCGCGCCGAGCGCCGGCGGGCGGAGGCGCGCGACCGGCTCATCGAGTGCGCGCGCGCGCTGATCGCGCGCAAAGGCATCGACGAGACGACGATCGCCGACATCACGGAGGCCGCCGATCTCGCGATCGGCTCCTTCTACAACCACTTCCGATCGAAGGAAGACCTGGTCGAGACGCTGGTCGCGACCGCGATCGAGACGCACGGGCAGGCGCTCGACGCGCAGGTCGCAGCGCTGACGGATCCTGCCGAGCGCTTTGCGATCTGCATTCGCCACACGATTCGAATGGCGGATCACGATCCCGTCTGGGCCTGGTTCGCGGTGCGAGCGGGGCTCTACGTGCGCGAGTTCGAACTCAGCCTCGGACCGCGCCTGCTGCGCGATCTCCAGCAGGGGATCGAGGCGGGCCGATTCACGCCGCGCGATCTGCGCTCGTCGCTGGTCGTGATCGGCGGGGCCACGGTGGCGGCCATGCAGGGGCGGCTGATCGGTGCGCTCGAAGAGCCCGCGGATCACTTCGTGGCCGAGCATTTGCTGCGAATGCTCGGTCTCGATGCTGCAGAGGCCGAGCGCATCGCGAGCCTTCCGATCGGCGAAGCCCCGACCGCCGCCGCACCGGTGCGCGCGATGGGTGCCACACGATGACCGGCACGACGTCCGATTCCATCGCACCGGCCCGCCAGGTGGCGATGCTCTTCGATCTCAACAAGTGCATGGGCTGCCAGAGCTGCGCGGTCGCCTGCAAGATGATCTGGACCCGCGAGGCCGGCGAAGAGCAGCAGTGGTGGTGCACGGTGAACACGCAGCCTGGACGCGGTTCGCCGCGTGACTGGGAGACGATGGGAGGCGGCTACCGCGAGGGCCGGCTGGTTCCCGGTCGAGAGCCGACGCGCGAAGAGATCGGCGGCGGATGGAGCTTCAACCAGCAGGACGTGTTCTTCGGTGGTCGCGGCAAGGGCGCGCATCTCGAGGCGAAGCAGGACGGACTCGCGCCGACCTGGGGACCGAACTGGGACGAGGATCAGGGAGGCGGCGAGTATCCGAACTCGTATTTCTTCTACCTGCCGCGTCTGTGTAATCACTGCACGAAGCCGGCCTGCGTCGAAGCGTGCCCGAGCGGTGCGATGCGCAAGCGGCACGAGGACGGGATCGTCGTTCGCGACGAAGAGCGTTGTCGCGGCGCTCGCGAGTGCGTGAAGGCCTGTCCGTACAAGAAGATCTACTTCAATCACGTGCGCAACGTGTCGCAGCACTGCATCGGGTGCTGGCCGCGACTCGAGCGCGGAGTGGCACCCGCGTGCGTGCGAAATTGCCCCGGCCGGCTCGCCTTCGTCGGATTTCTCGACGACACGGCCGGGCCGATTCACCGGCTGGTCCACGAGTGGGAAGTGGCGTTGCCGCTGCATCCCGAGTACGGCACCGAACCCAACGTGTTCTACGTGCCGCCGCTCTCGCCGCATCCGCTGCGCGAAGATCGAAGCATCGACGAGACCCGCTCTCGCATTCCTCCCGAGGTCCTCGAGTCGCTGTTCGGGGATCGCGTGCACCGCGCGCTCGATCGACTGCGCAGCGAACTCGCGCGCGTGCGTGCCGGCGAACGCTCCGAACTGCTCGACACGCTGATCGCCTACGAGTTTCGGTCGCTGCTCGGGCCCTTCACCCGGGAGCCGGCATCGATCGGTGCCCCGGCCACGACGGAGGAGTCGCGATGACGTCCGCGAAGACGGAGCTGACCACCGAAGAGCGCTACCGGCGACGCCTCGACTTCGATCGTGCGAGCTTCGGCACGCATTGCGTCAACTGCTTCCCGAACGATTGTCCGGTCTACGTCTTCGCGAAAGACGGCAAGGTGCTGTTCGAAGAAGCGGCGGCCGTGCTCGACACCGTCGAAGCGGGCGTTCCCGACATGAACCCCATGATCTGCCAGAAAGGGCTCGCCTGGAGCCGGCAGCTGGCGGCTCCCGATCGCCCCTTGCACCCGCTGCGACGCGTCGGAGAACGCGGCGAAGGTCGCTGGGAGCGCATCTCGTGGACCGACGCACTGAACGAAATCGCGGATGCGATGCTCGATGCGATCGAAGAAGTGGGCATCGAAGCGGTGGTGCACGAGAGCACGCCGGAGATCTCGGCCACGCTGCCGGCGGCGCGCTTCATGGGCGTTCTCGGGGGCACGGTGCTCGACGTGGACGCCACGATCAACGATTTCTGGAGCGGCGTTCAGGCCGTCTTCGGGAAGTTCAGTTTCGCCGGTTCGATCGACGATTTCTTTCACTCCGACGTCGTGCTCGTCTGGCATTCGAATCCCGCCTACACGATGATCCCGGCCTTCCACTATCTGGTGGAGGCACGGTATCGCGGCGCGACTCTGGTGCTGATCTCGCCCGACGTGAATCCCTCGCACAGTCACATGGACCTGCACGTTCCCGTGCGGCACGGCACCGATGCGGCGCTGGCGCTCGCGCTGTGTCAGGTCGTGCTGGCCGAAGGTCTCGCCGATCTCCGATTCGCGAGCGAGCAAACCGACCTCTCGCTGCTGGTTCGTACGGACACCGCCGAGTACCTGCGCGAATCCCATCTGCGAGCCGGCGGACGAGAAGACCGTTTCTACCAGTGGGATCCTGCTCGCGGCGCGGTGCTGGCGGACGCCGGGAATCTGAAGCTCGCGTTCGAAGCGCGGCTGGATGGAGCGCTGTCGGTCGAGCTCGCGTCGGGAGAAACCGTCGTCGTCGAGCCTCTGCTCGCTCGCATGCGACGTGAGCTCGACGAGAACTACACGCCCGAAGCGGCGGCACGCGTGTGCGAGGTGCATCCCGACACGATTCGTCTGCTGGCGCGAAAGATCGCGTGCGGGCGAACGCGGATCGTCCTCGGCGCGGGCGTTGCGAAGTATTTTCACGGCGACCTGATGACACGCGCGATGCTGCTGTTGCTGGGACTCACCGGGAACTGGGGAAAGAAGGGAACCGGTGTCGGCGGCTGGTGCTCGTCGCTCTTCGACGGGGCCGGCACGGCGATGGCCAAGACGAAGCCGGGACGCGAAGGGGCCCGCGAACTCTTCGATGGCCTGCGCGCGATGACCGGCGTGCTGCGCGCGCAGGATCCGACGCTCAGCGCCGAGCTCGCCGATCGCGCGCTCTGGCGGATGATGGGGCCCTCGCGCGGAATGCTGCCTCCGGCGTTCTTCTGGTACTGGCATGCGGGGTTCAAGGATCGGTGGAATCGCCGGGAATGGAACGATCCCGCGATGTCGCGCTCCTTCGATGCCTACTGGAACGAAGCGATCGCGACCGGCGGCTGGGGGCAGGTCGCGGCGCCGGCGGCCAGCAAGCCGCCGCGGGTGCTGCTCGAAATCGGTGGCAACACGCTGCGAAGGACGCGCGGCGGGCAGGGCGTCCTGCTCGAACATCTCTGGCCGAAGCTGACGAAGATCGTCGCGATGGACTACCGGATGTCGGAGACCGCGCTCCACGCGGACCTCGTGTTGCCCGCCACGCAGCACCACGAGAAGACGTCGATCAACATGCCGACTCCATGGACGATGTTTCTCACCGTCTCGGACGCCGCGGTGCCGGCGCCCGGAGAGGCGCGCGGCGAGTGGGAAGTGCTCGCCGATCTCTGTGAGACGCTCGCCGTGCGGGCTCGCGAACGCGGGATGGAGCAGTACACGGATCGGCTCGGCGTCGTCCATCGCTTCGATCAGTTGTGGAATCAGTTCACGCTGGGAGGAGTGTTTTCAAACGACGAGTCCGCCGTCTCCGAGATGGTGAACGATGCGACGGAGGTGGGGAACCTGCCGCCCGGGACGACGCTCCAGACGTTTCGCGAGAAGGGCTTTTCGCGTTACGCGAACTGGGGATTTCTGGCGCTCGCGACGGCCCAGTCGTCTCCGTTTCCGAAGAACGAGACGCACGCTCCGCTGCGAAATCACGTCGAGCGGGGGGACCCGTATCCGACGCTCTCCCGACGAGCGCAGTTTCTGATCGATCATCCGTGGTTTCGCGAAGGCGGAGAAGACGTACCGGCCCACAAGGAGGCGCCGTCGATGGGGGGCAACCATCCCTTCCGTCTCTCCGGCGGGCACGCACGCTGGAGCGTGCACGCCATGAACATGACGAACCCGCTGATCCTCGAAACGCATCGCGGCCGTCCGTTCGTCTGGATCAACGACGCGGACGCGGCCGTGCGCGGCATCCGTGACGATGCGCGCGTTCGCATCTGGAACGACGTGGGCGAGTTCGTCGTTCACGCGCGCACCAGTCCGGCACAGCGGCCGGGAGCACTCACCATCTACAACGGCTTCGAGGGATTCATGTTTCCGGGCGGAAAGGGGCACAACGAGGTCGAACCCGGCCTCGTCAAGTGGCTTCATCTCGTCGGGAACTACGGACATCTCTC
The DNA here is from genome assembly GCA_964505355.1 of uncultured Myxococcaceae bacterium. GTDB lineage: Bacteria > Myxococcota_A > UBA9160 > UBA9160 > UBA9160 > CAZDHU01. Next base: position 27,128 of record CAZDHU010000296.1, read on the forward strand.
GTACACGCCCGTCGAGTGGCAGCCCGTGCCGTTCGATCGCTGCATTCCCGTCGACCTCGAACCCGTGAAGGAGACCGAACGATGACGCTTCCGATCAGCATGCCGTGGTCCGCTCCGGTGTTTGCGAAGCCGCCTCACGCCTGGCAGGGCGTGCGCGTGGTGGTGTTTCCGTTCGCGCCGCGCGCGGAGGCGATGACGCGAATCCTTCCGCCGGGAATCGAGCCTGCCGAGGGTCCGGGGATGATCACGCTGCTCTGCTATCCGCCCGGGGCCACGCGGCCCTTCAACGAGTGCGTGGTGATGGTGCCCGTGCGCGTCGGCAAAGTGCTCGGCAACTACGTTCCGTACATCTATGTGACCACGGACGAAGCGCTGATCCCCGGCCGCGAGATCGCCGGCTTTCCGAAGAAGATCGCCGACGTGCGCTGGGAGCGGGACGGCAATCGATTCGCCGGCTCGGCGACGCGCTGGGGCACGAAGATCCTCGAGCTCGAGGGCACGATCGATGCGGCGCTTCCCGCCGAACTCGCAGCCGCGCAGGGCGATGCCGCCCGGAAGCCCGCGATCAACTACAAACTGATTCCCGGTCCGGCCGGGGAGATCGAGATCGAGGAAATCACCGCCGTCGATCTCGACGTGCAGACACGATCGGCCGAGATTGGGCGGGGGCGCCTGCGCTGCGCGTTCTCGGCGGATGATCCGGTATCCGAACTCGTGCCCGAGAGCGAAGGGCCGATGATCGTTCTGCTCTCCGACAACACGATTCCCGCCGGCCGCGTGCTTCAGCGCGTCGAGCGCAAGGAGCGCGCGGCGTGAGCGATCTGACCGACGACCAGCGAGAGATTCGCGAGTGGGCGCGCGAGTTCGCGCGCCGAGAGATCGCGCCGCGTGCGCTCCTGCTCGACGAGAACCCCGAGCACCCCGAGCGAGAAGCGCTGCTTCGCGCGGCGGCGCGCGCGGGAATTCTCGGCGCGAGTCTGCCCGAGTTTCTCGGCGGCGGCGGACACGATCCCGTGACCGGTGCCCTCGTGACCGAAGAGCTCGCCGCGGAGTGTGCGGGATGTGCCGTGCTGTTCGGGGCGAACATGCTCGGTCTGCTGCCGATCCTGCTGTCGGGCAACGTCGGCGCGATCGAACGGTTCGTGAGACCGATCGCGAAATCCTGGGAAACCGAAACGCCGCGGCTCGCGGCGCTCGCGGCGACGGAGCCGGACTCCGGTTCGGACTTCATCATGGGACATCCATCGGGTCGCCTGCGAACACGCGTCGAGAAGAAGGACGGCGGCTACGTGATCAACGGCCGCAAGATCTTCATCTCGAACGGGTCGCTCGCGAGCGTGATCACGGTCTTCGCGACGCACGACGCGGGCGCGCCGATTCGCGAGAGCGTCTCCTGTTTCGCGGTTCCGTCGACGGCGCCGGGATTCGCGGTGGGACAGGTCTTCGACAAGATGGGCCAGCGCGCCGCACCGGCGGCCGAGTTGATCTTCGACGACGTCTTCGTTCCGGAGGAGGACCGGCTCGGTGCCGAGGGCGGAGGGTTCGCGCTCAATCGGTTGATCATGTCGGTGACGCGGACGCCGATCGCGGCGCTCGCGCTCGGGATCGCTCGCTCGGCGCTGGAGAAGGCGCTCGCCTACGCCGAATCGAGACGGCAGGGCGGTCGCTCGATCGTCGGTCATCAGGCGGTCGAGCTGATGCTGGCGGACATGGCGATCCGGGTCGAAGCCGCGCGCGGACTGGTTCGACGGGCCGCCGGTGCGCTCGCGGCGGGAACCCCGTCGCTCAAGCTGTCGTCGATGGCGAAGACCTTCGCCTCGGATGCGGCGGTGACGAACTCGCTCGATGCGATCCAGGTTCTCGGTGGCTATGGGTACATGCGCGAGTATGGAGTCGAAAAGCTGTTGCGCGACGCCAAGCTCACGCAGATCTACGAGGGAACGAACCAGATCAACCGCTTCGAAATCATGGAAGCGGTGGCCGCGGAGCGCGCGACATGAGCGCGACGCCGTCTTCGAGGAGAACGAGATGACCGGGCGAACGATGCGTGCCGCGCGATTTCATGGCCTGCCTGCCGGTCTACGTCTCGAAGAGATCCCGTGGCCGGTGGCGGGACCGGACGACGTCGTGGTTCGGATGGCCGCCTGCGGGATCTGCGGCTCCGACGTTCACTTTCTCGAAGACATGCCCGTGCCCGCGCCGCTTCCGATCACACTCGGGCACGAGCCGGCCGGCATCGTCGAGACGGTCGGTGCGAACGTGACGAGCTGGAAGCCCGGCGACCGGGTGGCGATTCATCTCGGCATCGGCTGCGGCCGGTGCGCCACCTGCCGCGGCGACAACCCGTCTGCCTGTCGCGAGCTGCGTTCGCCCGGCCTGCACTACGACGGTGCGTTCGCCGAAGCGATTCGCGTGCCGGCGACGAATCTCGTTCGCGTTCCCGACGGCGTCTCGCTCGCCGCGGCGGCGGTGGCGACGGACTGCGTGACGAGTCCGTATCACGCGCTCGCGTGCCGGGGAAAGCTGATCGCCGGAGAGTGCGTCGTGGTGATCGGGACCGGCGGTCTCGGCGCGATGAGCGTTCGCCTCGCAAAGGTGCTCGGCGCGGGCCGGGTCGTGGCGGTGGATCTTTCCGCGGTGGCGCTCGAGCGCGCAGCGAAGCTCGGCGCCGACGAGTGCGTGCAGATCGCGGCCGGCGAAGATCCCGCGCTGCGTCTTCAGCTCCTGACCAAAGGCGGCGCGGATCTGGTGCTGGAATGTGTCGGCCGGCCGGAGACGGTGTCGGCGGGCGTTCGATCGCTGCGCCCGGGCGGACGGATCGTCGTGGTCGGCGTGGGCATGAAGCCGCCGGCGATCGATCTTCCGCAGGCGATCTTTTGCGTCGCCGAACTTTCCGTCCTCGGTAGCTTCGCCTCCCACATCGGCGACCTCGCCGCGGTGCTCGCGCTCGAGGCCGAAGGGAAGCTCGGGATCGACGCGTCGATCTCGCACCGACTGCCGCTCGACCGAGTCGTCGAAGGCCTCGAGATGCTGCGCACGAAGTCGAACGATCCGCAGCGCATCGTCGTGGAGTTTCCGATTTAGTCGGACGGATGCCGCGCTGCCGCCGGATCCGGCGGGCGCGCATTCCCTTCGCGGCCTTCGAGATGAGCGGCGAGGTGAAAGACGATCCACGCGCCGCAGCGCGAACAATCGACGTCGTTTCCGTAGCAACAATAGGGCGTCGTGAAGTGATCGCCTTCGAGGTAGAGGGGCAGGATGTGATCGCGGGCCGGACACGCCGCGGTCACGCGTTCCGCGTGTGGCGGCAGCATCAGCTCGAGGCTGCGCGAAAGATTTCGAACGAAGCCCGGGTACTTCGCCTTCAGCCGCTGTACTTCGCGCACGGCGGTGGCTCGCTCGTCGTTGGTCGCCCAGACGTCGGGACTCGCATCGCCGTCGCGCGGCACGTAGAACGAAAAGGTCATCCAGCCGACTCGCGTCTCGCGCAGCGCGCGGACCAGCTCTTCGAGCCGCTCCTGATTGCGCCGGGTGACGACACACTGCGCCTGCACGGGAGAGCGAAACCCCTCGGGCAGCCGGGCGAGGTTGTTCATCACGCGACGAAAGACGCCGTCGCCACGGATCGCGTCGTTCAGGTCTTCGGGGCCGTCGAGACTGATCACGTAGAGCACGTCGGGGCCGAAATCGATCAACGGTGCGGTTCCGTTCGTGGTCACGGTGTTGCGCGCGAAGAGCGGAATCCCGTCCCGCAGCAGCTTCGGCTTGAGAAGCGGCTCGCCTCCCATCCAGAGCATCGAGCGGATGCCGTGTCGATCGCGCAGCGCGACGAGTGTGTCGAGCATCGACCGGTCGTCGATCTCGTCACGGATCGACGCGGGAGCTTCGTTCGGGTTGGCCTCGCGAAAGACGAAGCAGTGGCGACAGGAGAGGTTGCAGTGGTTGGTGACGTTCACGATCGCGGCCGGATAGGTCGCGTCGTCCCGGTAGTGGCCGCTCAGCCTGGCGCCGATCATGAGGGAGCCTCCCGGCCCGCGAGGAGAGGAACTGGATCGATCTCGGCCTCGCGACGATAGCCCGCGAAGGTCCGAAGCCGAGCGACGTCCGTCTTCCAGCGCCGCCGGCCGTGCGGTCATCGCGCGAGAACGCCGGCCGCTCGCCGGTTCAGGCGCGGGCTGTTTCGTCGGCTTCGCTCGCCGCCAGCAACTGCTTCTTCTTCCAGCGCCCGGTCGCGTACCAGGCGGCGGTGGCGAGGGTCACCACCACGATCGACGCGAGCGAGGCTGCCCAGAGACCCGAGAGTCCGAGGGAAGTCCGGGTCAGTACGAACGCGAGCGGGAGCGTCACTGCCAGCAGGATCGGA
>CAZDHU010000297.1:0-2810 GCA_964505355.1 uncultured Myxococcaceae bacterium
GAGCGCCTTGTTGTTGTAGGTGAAGAGACCCTGGAAGGCATCGAAGGTGATGCGCAGCGCCGGGTCGGTGGCGGAGATGTCCTGCACCCGGATCGCGCCGTCGAGGGTCAGCACGGCCAGCCCGCCCCAACTGGTGAAGACGCAGTCGGCCGGGCTGAAGGTAGCGGTCAGGTCATCCGGAATGCCGTCTTCATCGGCGTCGGTCTTGCCCACCGTGTTCGGCGCACGGGCCTCTCGCAGGGCCGTGCGTGAGCGCCGAGGCCACCGCACGCGCGAATCGGGCCGAGGGCAGGGTGATCGTACGCAACAGCGTGCTGCTCGGAGCCGGCGAGCTGACCGGGCTCTTGCTCGGCCTGCTGACGACGATTCTGATCACCGACCGACTCGGTGCGGAGTACGGGCTGCTGCTCGGCGCGCAGCGCTTCGTCGGCTTCTTTCTGGTGATCGGGCAGTTCGGGCTCTATTCGCTGCTGGTGCGCGAGATCGCGATCCGGCGCGACGATGCGGGACGCCTTCTCGGCACCGTGCTCGCGCTTCGCGTGCCACTCGCACTGTTGTTTGCCGTGCTGGTCGTGGGCACCGCGCACGTGAGCGATTACATGCGCAATGCACGCTGGCTCGTGCTCGCGATCGTCGGCATCGAGACGATCGGTCTGTTCACCGAGGCGCTGCTCGCCGCGCTCGAGGGACGCGAGCGAATGGGCAGCTCTGCGCTGGCCTCGGCCACGCGCTCGGTCGTCATGTTTCTCGGGCTTCTCGCCGTGATCGCGACCGGCACCGGCGTGGGCGGAATCGCGATCGCGTACGGCGTGAGCCGGTCGGTGCAGCTCGCGGTCGCCGCGGTGCTCAGCGCGCGCGGAGCGCCGCGACTGCGGCTCGGATTCGATCCGCAGGTGGGCGGCCGTCTGCTCCGCGAGGCCGTGCTCTTTCTCGCGGTCAGCATGTGCTTCACCGCGATGACGACGCTCGACGTCGTGCTGCTGACGCGCATTTCCACCACCGCGGAAGCCTCCTGGTACGGCGGGGCGCTCAACTTTCTCGACGTTCTCCTGCTGGTGCCGGGATTCGTGCAGCGCGCGCTGTTGCCCGCCTTCGCGCGCCTCGAGCGCGACGCCCGCGGCGGGCACGTGGCGGCACAGACGCTGCGGATCTTCAGCGCAATTCTCCTGCCGGCGTCGATCGGCCTCGTGCTGGTGGCGCCGCAGGCGGTGGCGCTCTATCCGAGCGGGGCGTTCGGGCCTTCGGCGCCCGCGCTGCGGCTGCTCGCGCCGGTCGCGTATTTCGGCGGACTCGCGATCGTGACTGCCGCGTTTCTCACCGCAGCGGGCCGGCTCCGGGTCATCATCGCGGCGTACTTCGTCGCACTCGCGATGCAGCTCGTCATCAGCCTCGCGCTGATTCCGGGCTACGGCGCGGCGGGCGCGGCCGCCGGTCGGCTGGCCGGACATGCATTCTTCACGGCACTGCTGCTGGTGGCCACGATCACAGCCGGGGTCGGAATCCCGCTCGGTGCCTTTCTTCGACACGCGGCCGGCGCGGCGGCCATGGCCGTGGTGCTGCTCGGGATCGGCGACCGTGCGCTCTGGATTTCGCTGCCGGTGGGCGCGGCGACGTATGCGATCGCGCTGGCATTGTTGCTTCCGGCCGGCGCACTCGAACGGCGCGTGGTGAAGACGCTCGTCGAGCGACTGCGTCGCGGAAAGCGCGCCGAGCGCTCGCGCATCCTGCTGATCGAAGTGAACGAGGATGGGACGGTGGGCGGTTCGCACCGCGCGCTGGTCGATCTGGTCGGCGCGCTCGATCCGGCGCGTTACGAACCCGTCGTGCTCGCCTACCAGCGCAGCGCATTTCTCGATGCGCTCGCGGTCGAGCGTCATTTCTGGGACGAGCGTCGAGCGCGCGAACGAGGCGAGCGAGCGCCGGGCAGTGAATGGCATCGCTGGCGCGGCGCGATGCTCGCGATCGCGTTCCGTGCGAGCTGGTTGCGCGCGCAGGCGATCGATCTCGTGCATCTCAACAACACGCCGGGCATCGGCTGGGACGACTGGCTGGTGGCCGCACGGCTGGTCGGGATTCCGTGCATCGCGCACGCGAGAGGGCCGTGCTGGCGTCCGCGCAGCCGCGTGGGCCGCGTGCTGGTGCGGCGCTTCGACCGCGTGCTCGCGGTCAGCGAACAGATGCGGCGCGATTCGCTCGAACTCGGAATTCCGGCGGAACGCGTTTGCGTCGTTCACGACGGCATCGACGCCGCGGCGCTCCGGGCGCGCGCGCAGCGATCTCGGGATGACGTCCGGCGCGAACTCGACGTGCCCGAGTCCGCCTGCCTCGTCGTGATGGTCGGCCACCTGAGGCGATGGAAAGGACACGCGCTGGTGCTCGATGCGCTGCGTGCGGGAGGCCGTGCGCTGCAAGAGCGCGTCGTGGTCGCGTTCGTCGGGGGGACGCCGCGTGACGATCGCGCCTTCGAGGACGAACTGCGCGCGCGTGCCACCACCGATGGGCTCGCCTGCGTGCGGTTTCTCGGCGAACGCGCGGATGCGGCCGGAATCCTCGCTGCGGCCGACGTCGCGCTGCACGCCTCGACCTCGCCGGAACCGTTCGGGCTGGTGCTGGTCGAAGCGATGTTGCTCGGCCGGCCGGTCGTTGCCTCGGCGCTCGGCGGGCCGCTCGAAATCGTGACGCCGGAAAGCGGGTTGCTCTTCGATCCGAGCCAGCCGGAGGCGATTGCCGCGATCCTCGCACGCCTTGCCGCCGACGCAGATCTTCGCGCACGGCTCGGCGCCGGCGGGTTGCAGCGCGCCCAGACTTTC
>CAZDHU010000298.1:0-11982 GCA_964505355.1 uncultured Myxococcaceae bacterium
ATACCCCGACCGGGGATGGTCTGGTGTCGATCGAGCATTGTGCAGCGGTATCGCGCGAGATCGGTACGCAGCTCGACGCGACGGACGCGATGCCGGTCCGATACCGGCTCGAGGTCTCGTCGCCCGGGCTCGATCGCAGGCTGGGCCGAGAGAAGGATTTCGTGGCGGCCTGCGGCGACGAGGTGTCGATCGAAACCCGGCGGCCGCTCGACGGCCGGCGTCGCTATCGGGGCAAGCTGCTGCGGTTCGAGCACGGAACGGCGAGCGTGTCCGTCGACGGGCGGACCTACGACCTGCCGTTCGACGAGATCGGGAAGGCGACGAAGGTGTATCTCTTCACGCGCACCGACTTCGCGAAGAACGTCGCGAAGAAGGACGAGCGCTGAGCCGGAAGGGCCGGCCGGGAGCGGAGCGAAGATGCTGGCTTTGAAACGCGAGATCGATCAGATCGCCAAGGACAAGGGCATCGACAAGCACGTGATCATCAGCGCGCTCGAAGACGCCATGAAGCAGGCGGCTCGTCGCAAGCTCGGCCAGGAAAAAGAAATCGACGCACGCTTCAACGAAGAGCGCGGCGAGATCGAACTCTTCGAGTTTCGCACCGTGGTCACCGAGATCCGCGATCCCGAGAACCAGATTCTGATCGAGCGGGCACGCGAGATCGACCCCGAAGTCGAAGAGGGCGACGAGATCGGCGTGCAGCTCGACACCACCGACTTCGGCCGCATCCTCGCCCAGACCGCCAAACAGGTGATCATCCAGCGCGTCCGCGATGCCGAACGCGACAACGTCTTCGAAGAGTACAAGGACCGAAAAGGCGAGATCGTCAACGGCATCGTGCGGCGCTTCGAGAAGGGCGCGTTGATCGTCGACATCGGTCGCGCCGAAGCGATTCTGCCGGCGAAAGAACAGGTGCCGCGCGAGAGCTACCGCCCGGGCGACCGCATTCGCGCCTACGTGCTCGAAATCACCAAAGCCACCAAGGGACCGCAGATCATCCTCTCCCGCGCCTGCACGGAGATGCTGACGAAGCTTTTCGAGCAGGAAGTGCCGGAGATGTACGAGAAGATCGTGCGCATCGAATCGGTGGCGCGCGAGCCGGGCGGTCGGGCGAAGATCGCGGTCGCGTCGCGGGACAGCGACGTCGATCCCGTGGGCGCCTGTGTGGGCATGAAGGGCAGTCGCGTGCAGGCCGTCGTGCAGGAACTGCGCGGCGAGCGGATCGACATCGTGCCCTTCAGCCCGGAGCCCGCGCGCTACGTCTCGAGCGCGCTCTCGCCCGCACAGGTCTCGCGCGTGATCATGGATCCCAACTCGAAATCGATGGACGTGATCGTGCCCGATGACCAGCTCTCGCTGGCGATCGGCCGCAAGGGACAAAACGTTCGCCTCGCCGTGCAGTTGACCGGCTGGCGGATCGACATCAAGAGCGAGTCGAAGATGCGCGAGATGGCGCGCTGGCTGGCCGACGCGGTGTCCGTGGTGCCGGGTTGCGGTGAGCCCGAGGCCGAGTTGCTGTTGCAGCGCGGGATCACGTCGCTCGAGGATCTGGCGAGTTGCGACGCCGAGTTCCTGTCGTCTCTGCCCGGGATCGATCAAGAGGGTGCGCGGGCGATCAAGGCGCGTGGCGCGGAACTCGCGCTGGTGAAGGCCGAGCAGGATGCTCGCGAGCAGGCCGAAGCGGCGGCCCGGCGGGCAGCGGAAGAAGCGGCGGCCGCCGCCGCGGCGGGAGAGGTTTCGGCGGAAGCATCCCGGCCGAAGGTGGGCTGACGGACTAGCGTTTGCGCGGTCGCCGCACGGGCGGCGCAAACGCGCTCTAACCAGAACGGATCAATCGCGCGCATGGCCAAGATCAGGGCATACAAGATCGCGGAAGAGCTCGGAATCGACCGCAATGAACTCGTCGAGAAGGCGCACGCCGTCGGGATCGAGCTCAAGAGCGCGATGGCACAGCTCGAAGACGCCGAAGCGGATGCGCTGCGCGCAAAGCTCGGCGGAAAGCCGGTGGCCGAGGTCGTCGAAGAGCGCGTCGAGACCCGCAGCGGCGCGACGTTGATCCGACGCCGTCGCAAAGCGGTGGCACCGCCGCCCGAGCCGGAACCGGTCTCCCCCGAACCCGTCGCCACCATTCCGGTGCCCGAACCGGAACCCGAAATCGAGGAAGAACCGCCGGCCCCGGAACCGGAGCTCCCCGTCGCCGAGCCGGTCACGGCCGAGCCGCCGGTCGCTCCGATCTCGAGCGAAGCCGCAGGGCCGGCGGAGCCGGTCTCATCGGCGGCCGCCGCTGCCGCCGCCGCGGCTGAAACCGAACGTCGCGGCAAGCAGCGCAAGCGGGTCCGCGAAGTCGTGACGCTCCGCGAACAGGAACAGATGGCGCGCCAGGTCGTGAACCGCGCTGCTCCGCGCCGCCCGACTCCCAGTGAACCGCGTGCCTTCGTCTCGCCGCGTCGTAAGCGCCGAGACGAGCCCGCCCCCGCGCGCCCGACCGGAGGTACCGTGCGTCCCGGCCGTCGTGTCGTACGCGTCGAGGGATCGATCAGCGTGTCCGATCTCGCACGCGATCTCGGCGTGAAGGCCCCCGAGTTGCAGGGCCGGCTGATGGGGCTCGGCACGATGGCCGCGATCCATCAGAGCATCGACGTCGAGACGGTGCGCAAGGTCGCGGCGCTCTTCGGCGCCGAGGTGCAAGACACGTCTTTCGACGAAACCGGCGTGCTCGATCAGCCGGTCGCGGCCGAAGGCGCGGCGCTCGAACCGCGTCCGCCCATCGTCACCGTGATGGGTCACGTCGATCACGGCAAGACCTCGCTGCTCGATGCGCTTCGCGAAGCGAACGTGGTCGCCGGCGAAGCGGGCGGCATCACGCAACACATCGGTGCGTACCAGGTCTCGGTTGGGGGCCGGCGGATCACGTTCATCGATACGCCGGGCCACGAAGCGTTCACCATGATGCGCGCGCGCGGTGCGAAGGTGACCGACATCGTCGTGCTGGTGGTCGCTGCGACCGAAGGCATCATGCCGCAGACCGTCGAGGCGATCGATCACGCGCGCGCCGCCGGCGTTCCGATCATCGTCGCCGTCAACAAATGCGACCTGCCGGATGCCAATCCGCAGCTCGTGCGGCAGCGGTTGATGGAGCACGGGCTGGTTCCCGAAGATTTCGGTGGCGAGACGATCTGCGTGAACGTCTCCGCCGTGAAGCGCACCGGACTCGAGCAACTGCTGGAGATGATTCAGCTCCAGTCCGAAGTGCTCGAGCTGAAGGCCGATCCGAAACGCCGCGCGACGGGCGTCGTGCTCGAAGCCCGGCTCGACCGGGGGCGCGGGCCGGTGGCGACCGTGCTCGTGCAGCAGGGCACGCTGGCGCGCGGTGATGTGCTCGTGATTGGAACCGTCTACGGCCGCGTGCGGGCGATGACGAACGAACACGGCCAGACGCTCGACGCGGCCGGCCCGTCGTGCCCCGCGCAGGTGATCGGTCTGTCGGGCGTGCCGGAAGCGGGCAGCGTCTTCCACGTGGTCGAAAGCGAGCGCGACGGCAAGCAGGTCGTCGAGCATCGTCTCGACGAGCTGCGTGGACGACCGTCCGACGTTCGGCCGAAGCTGACGCTCGAAGACTTCTTCGCGCAGTCGCAGGGCGACGGCCCGAAGAGTCTGGCGATCATCCTGAAGGCGGACGTCCAGGGCTCGCTCGAAGCGGTGCGCGATGCGCTCACCCGGCTCGCGACCGACACCGTGAAGGTCGACGTGCTGCACACGGGTGTGGGCGCGATCACCGAGAGCGACGTCATGCTGGCGCGTGCGAGCAACGCGATCGTGATCGGCTTCCACGTGCGTCCCGAGCCGGCGGCGCGTCGGTCGGCCGAAGGGCAGGGCGTCGACGTCCGTAGCTATCAGATCATCTACGAAGTGACCGATGCGGTGCGCAAGTCGATGGTGGGGCTTCTTCCTCCGATCGTGCAGGAGGTGGGGCTCGGTCGGGCCGAGGTGCGGCGCACCTTCAGCGTGCCGCGCATCGGCACCATCGGCGGCAGTTACGTGCTCGACGGTCTCGTGCGTCGCGGTGCGCAGTGCCGGCTGGTGCGTGACGGCGTGCAGATCTTCGACGGCCGCGTCGGCTCGCTGAAACGCTTCAAGGACGATGCGCGCGAAGTGGCCGCCGGATTCGAGTGCGGGATCGGGATCGACGGCTACAACGACCTGAAGATCGGAGACGTGATCGAGGTCTACGAGCGCCAGGAGAAGCCCGCGACGCTTTCATGATCGTCGGAGCTGCCGTCGTCGAGCTGCACGTTCACGATTCGCGATCGTTGAAGAGCAAGCGCGGGGTGGTGCGCTCGATCGTTCAGCGCGTGCGCAACCGCTTCCCGGTCTCGGTGGCCGAGGTGGGCGGCCAGCAGACGTGGCAGCGCGCCGTGCTCGGAATCTCGACCGTGGGCAGCGAACGCGTGCGGGTTCGAGCCGTGCTCGAACAGACGGTGGCGTTCATCGACGGGCTCGGTCTCGCAGAGGTCGTCGGCTCGGACGTCGAGCTGCTGGCGATGCCGTTCGAGACGGCGGGCGGCGATGACTGCGACGATGAGACGGATCGGGAAGACGAGGAAGAATCGACGTGACCCGTCGCAGCGAACGAGTCGGCGAAGAGGTGCAGCGCGAGATCGCGCGAATCCTGCACGAAGAAACCACCGATCCGCGGCTGCGGCTGGTGACGCTGACGCGTGTCGATCTGTCGCCCGATTTCTCGCGTGCCGACATCTTCTGGAGCACGGTCGATCTCGAGCGGGCCCCCTCGGTCGAAGAGGCGGCCGCCGGGCTCGAGCGGGCGACGGCCTTTCTGCGCCGGCGGCTGGCGGCGTCGCTTCCGCTGCGACGCACCCCCGAACTTCATTTTCACCACGATCGAACCCTCGCCGCCGGAGATCGCGCCCTCGCAATCCTGCGGGAACTCGCTGATGGCACGAAGTCGCAAGGCTGAACCGCCCGGTCCGAGCGGATTTCTCGTGGTGGACAAGACGTCCGGCGTCACCTCCCACGACGTCGTCGATCTCGCGCGGCGTGCGCTCGGAACCCGCCGCGTCGGACATCTCGGCACACTCGATCCGCAGGCCACCGGCGTGCTGCCGCTGGCCGTGCGCGATGCGACGAAGCTGGCGCTCTTTCTCGCGGACGGCGCGAAGCACTATCGGGGCACGATTCGGCTCGGCATCGAGACCGACACGCTCGATGCGCAGGGGCGCGTGACGCGAGAATGCGCCGGGCCGCTGCCGGACGAAGCGACGGTGCGACGCGCGCTCGACGGCTTCGTCGGCGAGATCGATCAGATCCCGCCGATGTACTCGGCGGTCAAGCGCGGGGGGGTGGCGCTGCATCGGCTCGCTCGGCGGGGCGAAGAGGTCGAACGCGAGCCGCGCCGGATTCGCATCGACGCGATCACGGTGCTCTCCGTTCGGCTGCCCGTGCTCGAGATCGACGTGCGCTGCGGGCCGGGAACCTACGTGCGCGCCCTCGCGGCAGATCTCGGCACGCGCCTTGGCTGCGGAGCGCACCTCGCCTCGTTGCGCCGACTCGGCAGCGGACCGTTCACGCTCGACGGGGCGGTCTCGATGGCCGAGCTCGAAGCGGCATGCGAGAACGGGCCGGCCGCCGTCGAGTCCCGGCTGATGCCCCCGGCGGGGGCGCTCGGAATCCCGGTCCTCACGCTCGTTCCGGACGGGGTGCGGCGGATCGTTCACGGCAACGAAATCGCGATTCCGCCCGGGGCCCCGGCCGCGACGCGGTTCGCTGCGGTGGATCAATCGGGGGCGCTGGTCGCAATCCTCGAACCGAGGGCCGGGCGGATGCTCGGACCGGTTCGGGTGCTCCGCCGCGAGTGAACGTGCCTTCGCCCCGGGGCGGCGCCGGTTGCTCGCGCCGGGGGCGTCTGTTACACCTCGCGCACCTCAAGGAGCAAGCGCATTGATTGATGCAGCAAAGAAGTCAGACCTGATCTCGGCTCACCGCACCCATCCCACGGACACGGGTTCGCCGGAGGTTCAGGTTGCGCTCCTCACCGGGCGCCTCAACGAGCTCACCGAGCACTTCAAGGTCCACAAGAAGGATCATCACTCGCGACGTGGGCTGCTCAAGATCGTCAGCCAACGGCGTCGGCTCCTTGACTATTTGAGGAGGTCCGACGCGGGCCGCTATCAGGCCCTGATCGAACGACTCGGTCTGCGTCGGTAGACGATCTTTCGAGCCCGGCTGCCCAAAGGCTGGGCGGCCCTTTCCGCACGGGCGGCGTCGCCGAACCGTCGCGCCTCGCAGGACGAGCACCGCGCCCCACGGGCCTGCGGTGCCGGCCGGCGTGTCAGCGCGAACGGCATCGGTCCTTCCCTCGCCGCCCACACCGACTCCGCGCCCGAGACGGGCCCGGAGAGGAGACTCTTTCCGAATGCCCTACTGGTTCAAACCCGAACTCGTCACCGTCGAGGTCGGCGGCCGGCCGATCACGATCGAAACCGGTCGACTCGCGAAGCAGGCGTCCGGCGCCGTGCTGGTCAGCAGCGGAGAAACCGCGGTGCTGGTGACCGCCGTGACCGCAAAGCCCCGCGAGGGGATCGACTTCTTCCCTCTCACCGTCGACTTCATCGAAAAGACTTCGGCGGCGGGCAAGATTCCCGGCGGCTTTTTCAAGCGCGAGGGACGACTGGCAGACCGCGAGATTCTGGTCTCCCGTTTCATCGATCGCGCGATTCGCCCGCTCTTCCCCGACGGATTCCGTGACGAAGTGCAAATCACCGCCACCGTGCTTTCGGCCGACGGCGACGTGCAGCCCGACGTGCTCGCCTTCCTCGGCGCGTCGTCGGCGCTGACCCTTTCCGAAATGCCGTTCCTCGGTCCGATCGCCGCCGTTCGCGTCGGACGAATCGACGGCCAGTTCGTGATCAACCCCTTGCAGTCGCAGCTGGCCGACTCCTCGATGGAGATGATCGTGGCCGGCAGTCGCCGTGCGCTGGTCATGGTCGAAGGCGAGGCCCGCGAGCTGCCGGAGTCGGATCTGCTCGCGGCCCTGCAGTTCGCACACGGATCGCTCGGCCCGCAGTTCGAAGCGCAGGAAGAGCTCGCGCGCCGCGCCGGCAAGACGAAGAAGACGGTGGTGGTGCCCGAGACGCCGGCCGAACTCATCGCGCGCGTCGATGCGCTCGCCGAGTCGCGACTGCGCGATGCCGTGCGCATCGAGGCCAAGGCCGAGCGCTACGGCGCGATCAAGGCCATCGAGAGCGAGGTGGTGGACACGCTGGCGAGCGAGTTCCGCGCGGAAAAGGTCGCGCTCGACAGCCTCGATGCCGTCGAGAAGCGCCGCGATGCGCATCGAAAGCTGGTCGAGCGGGTGAAGGGCAGGCTCGGCGATCTCCGCTCGACCCTGATGCGAAACCGAATCCTCGACGAGGGCACGCGCATCGACGGTCGCCGGACGACGGACATTCGTCCGATCGCCTGCGAGGTGCGGATCGTGCCGCGAGCGCATGGCACCGGGCTGTTCACGCGCGGCGAAACGCAGGCGCTCGTCTATGCCACGCTCGGAAGCGCGGCCGACGAGCAGACCATCGATGGACTCACCGAGCGTTATCGCAAGCAGTTCCTCCTCCACTACAACTTCCCGCCCTTCTCGGTGGGTGAGGCACGTCCGCTGCGAGGTCCGGGCCGGCGCGAAGTCGGCCACGGCAATCTCGCCGAACGCGCGCTGAAAGCCGTACTGCCGAAGCACGAAGAGTTTCCGTACACGATTCGCATCGTGTCCGAGACGCTCGAATCGAACGGTTCGTCCTCGATGGCGACGATCTGCGGCGGCACGCTCGCGATGCTCGACGCCGGGGTTCCGTTGCAGGCGCCGGTGGCGGGCATCGCGATGGGTCTGATCGAAGAGGGGGATCGCGTCGCGATCCTCTCCGACATCCTCGGCGACGAGGACCATCTCGGCGACATGGACTTCAAGGTCGCGGGGACACGAAACGGTGTCACTGCCGTGCAGATGGACATCAAGATCACGGCCATCGACTGGAACGTGATGGAGCGCGCGCTGGAGCAGGCACGGCTCGGGCGCCTGCACATCCTCGACTGCATGGAACGCGAAGTCGGTCACGAGCTGCAGGGTCTCGCCGCACGGCCGGAGCTCTCGCGCTACGCGCCGCGGCTCGACGTGATCTTCATCAAGCCGGATCGGATTCGCGACATCATCGGACCCGGCGGCCGGGTGATCCGCGCGATTCAGGAGACGACGGGCGCGAAGATCGACGTCGACGACACGGGACGGGTCACCATCTTCTCTCCGGACCACGACGCGCTCGAACGTGCGCGCGGCATGGTGCAAGAGCTGACCCAGGAGGCCGAGATCGGCCGTGTGTATCTCGCGAAGGTGAAGCGGATCACCGATTTCGGTGCCTTCGCGGAGATCTTCCCGGGCACCGACGGACTGATCCACATCAGCCATCTGGCCGAAGGCCGGGTCGAGCGCGTGACCGACGTCGTGGCGGAGGGCGACGAGGTGCTCGCAAAGTGCATCGACATCGATCCGACGGGCAGGATTCGCCTCTCGCGCAAGGAGGCCCTCGCCGACGCCGTCGCCGGCGGCTGAGCCGGGATTGGCGGCGAAGTCTGGCGAGACTCCGACCTCGCGCGCGCGGCGCTCTCCGGCGGGAGGGCGCCGCGCGTTGCGCGTGCAGATCACGCGATTCGCGCACGCCGCGGATCTTCCGCTGCCGCACTACGAGACCGAGGGCGCGGCCGGACTCGATCTGTGCGCGGCCGTCGAAACCGAACTCGCCCTCGCGCCCGGCGCGCGCGCCCTGGTGCCGACGGGCCTCGCGATCGCCATCCCCGCCGGTTTCGAAGGCCAGCTCCGCGCGCGAAGCGGGCTCGCGTTGCGTCACGGACTTCTGCTGCCCAATGCGCCGGGCACGATAGACTCGGATTATCGCGGCGAGTTGCAGGTGATTCTGTGGAACGCCGGGGCGGAACCCTTCGTGGTGCGCCGCGGGGATCGAATCGCGCAACTGGTGGTGACACCGGTCGCGCGGGTCGAATGGCGCGAGGTCGATGGCCTGCCCTCGACCCGACGTGCCGGTGGCGGATTCGGTCACACCGGCCGCGAGAGCACGGGACGCGGGCTGAAGGATTCGAAGAGGAGACGCGCGCGATGAGCGAGAATCCGGCGGGCTCGACGACATCGTCCCCCTCCGACTCCGTCGTCCATCCGAAGCCCCCGACGCCGCTTCCTCCCGCGAATCCGCGGCGGGTGAGCAACCTCACGCTGCGTCTGATCACCGCGCTGTTCGTGATCCCGCCCGTGATCTACACGATCATGAGTGGCGGACTGCTCTACCTGCTGGTCGTCACCGGCATCACGCTGCTCGGTCTGCGCGAGTTCTACGGGCTGATCGAAGAAAAGGGTGCGCATCCGCTGAAGGGCTTCGGGCTCGCGGCGGGCGCGGCGCTCCCGATCGTCGCCTGGTTCGGCAACGAGTATCACGCGACGGTGCTGATGACGGCCGTCCTGCTCGCCGTGATGGTCGCGCAGGTCGGAAAGGCGCAAATCACCGAAGCGCTCGCTTCGATTTCCGGCACCTTTTTCGGCGTCTTTTACGTGGGCTGGCTGCTCTCGCACGCGATCGTGTTGCGTCGCTTCCACGACGTCGTCGCCTCGAAGTGGGGGATCGCCGCCGCCCGCGACATCCCGCCGGCGGCGGGTGCGTTCTACATGCTCTTCACGGTGAGCGTGGTCGTGGTCTGCGATGCGGGCGCGTACTTCGCGGGGCGAAGATATGGCCGGCGCAAGCTCGCGCCGCAGATCAGCCCGGGCAAGACGGTCGAAGGTGCGGTTGGAGGCGTGCTCGCCGGGATCGTCTGCGGGCTTCTCTTCAAGGGGATCTTCGACCTCTGGCTGCCGGATCTTTCGCGCGCGTTCCCCTGGTCGGCCGCGATGCTGTTTTCGTTCGTGCTCTCGCTGGTCGGAATCATCGGTGATCTCGTCGAGTCGCTGCTCAAGCGCGACGCGCACGCCAAGGACACGGGATCGCTGCTGCCGGGAATGGGCGGAATTCTCGATCGAATCGATTCGAACCTGCTGGCGATTCCCGTGATGTACTACCTGCTGCTCGCCTACACGTGGGTGAGGATCGGTTGACCGGCGCCGGGCTGCGCCGGCTTCGGGCACGAAGGACGAAACGATGATCGAGCGGTATTCGCGACCCGAAATGCAGCGCCTCTGGACCGAGGAGGCGAAGTACCGGCACTGGCTCGCGGTCGAACTGGCTGCCTGCGACGCGCTCGCGGACGCAGGAAGAATCCCGCGCGAGGCGGTGGCGACGATCCGCGCACGCGCGCGCTTCGACGTCGCGCGAATCGCAGAGATCGAGCGCGAGACGAGGCACGACGTGATCGCCTTTCTGACCAACGTCGCGGAACACGTCGGCCCGGAGTCTCGATTCGTACACTTCGGCCTGACTTCGAGCGACGTGCTCGACACGGCGCTCGCGCTGCAACTGAAGGAAGCGGGAACGCTCTTGCTCGCGGGTGTCGATCGCGTGCGGGCGGCGCTGCGCACGCGCGCCGAAGAGCATCGACACACCCCGTGTGTCGGACGCACCCACGGCGTCCACGCCGAGCCGACGACGTTCGGTCTCAAGCTGCTCGTTTTCTACGCGGAGCTGGGCCGCGCGCGCCGGCGGCTGGCCGACGCGCTCGACGGCGTCTGCGTCGGGAAGTTCTCGGGTGCGGTCGGCACGCTGCCCGAGTTTGGGCCGGAGATCGAAGAGCAGGCGTGCCGTGCGCTCGGGCTCGGCGTCGAGCCCGCGGCGACGCAGGTGGTCCAGCGCGATCGTCACGCGGCGTTCGTGGGCGCACTCGCGCTGGTCGCGACCAGTCTCGACAAGATCGCGGTCGAGCTGCGACACCTCGCGCGAACCGAAGTGCGAGAAGTCGAAGAGGAGTTCGGCCGCGGGCAGAAGGGTTCGTCCGCGATGCCGCACAAGCGCAACCCCTGGCGACTCGAAAACGTCTCGGGGCTCGCACGTGTGCTGCGCGGCCACGCGGCGACGGCACTCGAGAACGTCGTGCTCTGGCACGAACGCGACATTTCGAACTCGTCGGTGGAGCGAGTGATCTTGCCCGACGCCACCATCGCGCTCGACTTCATGCTGCACCGGCTCGCGCAGCTCGTCGAAACGCTCGTCGTCCATCCCGAACGAATGCGCGAGAACCTCGAGCTGACGCACGGGCTGGTCTTCAGCGGTGCGCTGCTGGTGGCGCTCGCTGCACACGGTGCGACGCGCGAAGAGGCCTACGCGATGGTGCAGGGCCACGCGATGGACAGCTGGGAGAAGGGCGGAGACTTTCGTGCGCGGATCGCCGGCGATCCGGCGATCACACGTGTGCTGGCGCGCGATGAAATCGATCGCGTGTTCTCGCTCGATGCGTCGCTGCGCCACGTCGATGCCATCTTCGAGCGCACGCTGCGCAGTCCGGGCTGACGCGAGGAGGAGGGGATCTGGTGAAGGCGACGGTCAGTGTGACGTTGAAGCGCGACGTGCTCGATCCGCAGGGCAAGGCCATCGCGCGCGCGTGTGCGCAGCTCGGTGCGGACGCGATCGAGGACGTGCGTCAGGGCAAACTGTTCGAGTTGCGTTTGCGCGACGGGGTCGACCGCGCGCAGGCGGAGCGTCTGGTGAGCGAGATCGCAAATCAGTTGCTCGCCAATCCCGTGATCGAAGACTTCCGGCTGGTCGCGCTCGGAGACTGATTCCGCGGGATGCGCGCGGCAGCGATTCTGGAGCGGGGGACGGTTGTCTCACGAAGCCGCGTTTCAGATCCTGAACCTCGCCGTCTTGCCGTGGTGGGGGACGCTGTTCGCGGCGCCTCGCTCGCGAGCAGCACGCCGACTCGCCTCGCACGGAGGCATCTTCGTCGCACTCGGCGTGGTGTATCTCGTGCTGCTCGGCTCCGCGC
>CAZDHU010000299.1:0-3220 GCA_964505355.1 uncultured Myxococcaceae bacterium
GATCACCCGCCGGGCGGCCGCGGGCAGCTCGCGCCACGGCGTATCGAGCGCGATTCCGAGATGGGCGGCGAGGCCGGCCAGCACCACGGCATATCGGCGAGGTACCCGAGGCCCGCCCCAGGGTGTGATCGCGCCGCGCCCGAGAGAGAGATCGGGATCAGCCACGACCCGCGCCGGATCGAGCTCGGCGCGGGTGCCGAGACCCGAACAGTGCGGACAGGCGCCGTGCGGGCTGTTGAACGAAAAACTGCGTGGCGCGATCTCCGGGAAGGAGAGTCCGCAACGCGCGCAGGCCGCCGATTGCGAAAACAGCCACTCCTCGCGTCCCGCACCGGGATCGATCCGCACCATGCCCGCGCCGAGTCGCAGCGCCGTCGACAGCGATTCCGTGATGCGCCCGCGGGCACTCGACCGGACCCGCAGGCGATCGATCACGAGGTCGATCTCGTGACGCTTCGTCTTCGCGAGTCGAATCTCGTCGGAAAGAT
Source organism: uncultured Myxococcaceae bacterium (assembly GCA_964505355.1). Classification (GTDB taxonomy): domain Bacteria; phylum Myxococcota_A; class UBA9160; order UBA9160; family UBA9160; genus CAZDHU01. The sequence goes on from CAZDHU010000299.1 coordinate 489, forward strand.
CGTGAAACACACCGTCGATCCGAACCCGAACGAACCCGAGGCGTCGAAACTCGTCGAGCTCCTTGCGGTACGCGCCCTTGCGTCCGCGCACTACCGGCGCGAGCACGTCGACCCGTTCGCCGTCGCCGAGCCCGATCACCCGTTCGGTCATCTGCTCGACGCTCTGTGCGCTGATCGGCTGCTGGCACTTCCAGCAGGTCGGCGTGCCTGCGCGCGCATAGAGCAGTCGAAGAAAGTCGTGAATCTCGGTGATGGTGCCGACGGTGGATCGCGGACTGCGTCCGATGGTGCGCTGTTCGATCGCGATCGAAGGGGAGAGCCCGTCGATCGATTCGACCTCCGGCTTGCGCATCTGATCGAGAAACTGCCGGGCATGGGTGGAAAGCGATTCGACGTAGCGCCGCTGTCCCTCCGCGTAGAGCGTGTCGAATGCGAGGGACGACTTCCCCGAACCCGAAGGCCCGGTGACGACGACGAGCGCGTCACGCGGAATTTCGAGATCGATCCCGCGCAGATTGTGTTCGCGGGCGCCGCGGATCGTGATCTGGGCCGGCGCGTCGATCACTCGCCGAAGGCGCTGCGCCCGCCGCCTTCGCGGCTCGCCCCGACGGCCGGAAGCCCGAAGCCGGAGGTTCCCCGACTCGCCACGGCGAAGTTCCCCTTCTTCTGCACGTAGGTCTGCGCGCGCATCTTCTTGATGAAGCGGTCGTACTCTTCGCCCATCTTCTGTTGGAGCAGAACTTCACGAATGTCGTCGCGCGCCTGCTCCCACGGCTTCTTCTCGAACGCCCGTCGCTCGACGAGCTGAATCACGCTGCACGCCGTGCCCTGTCGAACCACGTCGCTGATCTCGCCCGGCGCGAGCGCCGCAACGACGGCCGAGACCGACGGTGCAATCACCTGCATGGCGACCCAGCCCATGTCGCCGCCGCGTTCGGGGTTCACTTCGGACACACGCGCCGCCTCTTGCTCGAACGGCGTGCCGCCTCGGATCTTCGTGAGTGACGCCTTCACGCGCTCACAGGCCTGCGCTTCGGTGCGTTTGGTGTCACCGCCGGCGGTCACCAGTACCTGCCGCAGGTGCACCTCTTCGCCGCCTCCGTCGGGCAGCTTCGAATACTTCTCGTCGTACATCTCGCGGATCTCGTTCTCTTCGACGTGAACCCGTGAGCGCACCATCCCGTTCATCACCTTCATCTGGATGATCTCGGCACGAATGCGCTCGCGGTACGCCACGAACGACAGGCCTTCTTTCTCGACGTTCGCCTGCAGCTCTTCGAGCGTGAATTTGTTCTCCGCCGCGATGCTCTTGATGGCGTCGTCGACTTCAGCCGGCGTCGCATCGAGTTCGGCACGCTTCGCCGCCTGGGCGAGGATGCGTCGCTCGATCAATCGGTCGAGCAGGTCGTCACGAAGGCGGGCGAGATCGGCATCGGTGGCACCCTGGGCACGGGCCTGGGGCTCGAGCGGCGCGACGACCTGTTCGACTTCGGACATCAAAACGACGTCCGAGCCCACCTGGGCCGCGATCCCGTCGGCGACGCGATCCGCGCGGGCGGCCGGGACGGCAAGGAGGATGAGAGCGACGACAAGCGAACTCGATCGCATGAACCGGACCTCCGCGGGCGGGCTGGAATCGACCGCCGCATGGTAACCGCAGGGCAGAAGACCCGGCACTGGACGACACCCCGCGCCGGGATCAGCGGGAGTTCGCGCGGGGCGGTTCGCCCGGCAGATGGTGGGCCGCGTCGCCCGGCGACTCGCCCGCGAGGTCGCGGCGCAGCTCCGCGAGCTGGCGATCGCGTTCGGCCGCGGGAAGCGGATCGAAATCGGCGAACCGTCCCCCGTCCTGAGGAGATCCGGCCGGTTCGCGGGCCGCCTGCTCATCGCGGAGCGCGTTCGAACGCAGCATTCGCGGATCGATCAGCGCGAGCAGCGATGCGCAGCGCGCCTGCCGATTCGCCGCCCGCCTGCCCGCCGCCTCGAGGCGCTCGCGACGGTCGGCGGAGAAGATTGGCGCGGAACGGGCCGCTCGTTCGAGTTCGACCGGGTCGATCTCCTCAGCGCCCGTCACCGGCAGTCCGCCTCGCATCCGGCGGATGCGCCCCCCCTGCGCGATCAGTCGCGGGCAGCGCCAGCAAAGATCGCGTGCGCCGTGGAAGTAGTGCGAGTTGGTCGGCACTCGCGCGCCGCCTGCGCCGCGAACGTCGAAGCGGAAGGCGTATCGCGCATCCTCCGAGACGAAGTCCGCACCGATCTGAACGAGGTCGCGCGCACCGAGGCGCCAGGCGAGCACCAGCGCGATCTCGGAGACGGTGAGAAACGGTTCGTCGAGCGCGGCGATTTCGAGCCGCTCGGCACCGACGTGATGAAGCTGCCGGCTCGCGAGCGAGAACAGGGCGGTGCGATCGGGCCAGCGATCGAGCAAACCCGGCGGAGCGCCTGCGTCGGCAGCGAGCAGTGAGAACCGCGGATCGAGGCCTTCGACGAAGGGCGCGAAATGGAGCGGATCCGGCGCGACGACGAGGTCGGGTTCGATGCCCGCCGCGAGCAGCGGCCGAAGCGCCTGAAGCGCAGCCACCACGACACCGCCGCGTCGCTTCGCGAGCACAGAAAGCGCCGGGGCAAGCGACGGTCCGGGCGAGACCAGAAAGACAGTCTGTCCTTCGAAGACACCCGAAGCCGCATCGATACTCTGATGCCGGACGAGTCGCCGCATGGCGTCCACCGCG
>CAZDHU010000300.1:0-4754 GCA_964505355.1 uncultured Myxococcaceae bacterium
AGCCGGCCTTCACCCAGCCGCTGCTCTACGAAAAGATCCGCGCGCTGCCGGGTGTGCGGCGTCTCTACACCGAGCGGCTGCTGAAGCTCGGCCTGTTGCGGCAGGAGGACGTCGAGCGCATCGAAGCCGATCTGAACGGACAGCTCGCGGCCGCGCTCGAACGGATCAAGACGAAGCCGCCCGAACTCGACGAGCCGTACGAACCGCACGGGCCCTGGAGCGGATTCTCGCGCGAGCTGCCGGCGGACGAACTCGAGACCGGCGTTCCGATCGAACGTCTCGCGCAGATCGCCGAGCGTCTCGGATCGGTGCCGAACGGGTTCGAGGTGCATCCGAAGCTCGCCTCGCTGCTCGAAAAGCGCAGCAAGGTGATCGCCGAACACGGCGCGATCGACTGGGCGCTCGGCGAGGCGCTGGCCTTTGGTTCGCTGGTGGTCGAAGGAACGCCCGTGCGTCTGTCGGGACAGGATTCGACGCGCGGCACCTTCAGTCACCGGCACGCGGCGGTGACCGATCAGAAGACGGGCGAGGAATACTGCGCGCTCGATCATCTCTCGGAGACGCAGGCGCGCTTCGAGGTCTACGACAGCCACCTTTCGGAAGCGGCCGTGCTCGGCTTCGAATACGGCTACAGCCTCGCCGACCCCCAGACACTCGTGCTCTGGGAGGCCCAGTTCGGAGATTTCGCGAACGGCGCGCAGGTGGTGATCGATCAGTTCATTTCGAGCGCGCACTCCAAGTGGGGCAGGATCAGCGGTCTCGTCATGCTGCTGCCGCACGGCTACGAAGGCCAGGGCCCCGAGCATTCGAGCGCGCGCATCGAGCGCTACCTGCAGCTTTGCGCCGAGAACAACATCCAGGTCGCCAACTGCACGACGCCCGCGCAGTACTTCCATCTCCTGCGCCGTCAGATGCGCCGCAACTACCGCGCCCCGCTCGTCGTCTTCACGCCGAAAAGCCTGCTGCGCGCGCGCGAAGCGGTCTCGACTCCGTCCGAGCTGACGCGCGGCCGTTTCGAACGCCTGCTCGACGACGCGCAGACGCAGCCCGCGCCGGAGGCCGTGCGCCGCGTGCTCTACTGCTCGGGCAAGGTCTACTACGACCTCGTCGATGCGCGCGAGAAGCGGGCGGCGGAGCAGGGCGGTGTTCGCGACGTCGCCATCCTGCGCGTCGAGCAACTCTATCCGTGGCCGCACGACCGCGTGGTGCAGGCCGCAGAGCGCTACGCGCGGGCCGAACGAGTCGTCTGGGTGCAGGAAGAGCCCGCCAACATGGGCGGCTTCGGCTTCGTCCGCGAACGGCTGCAGGATTCGCTGCGCGCGCACCAGCAGCTCGCCTACGCAGGACGCCCGGAGAGCGCGAGCACGGCCGTGGGATCGCTGCGGCTGCACCGGCAGGAGCAGGCCGCGCTGGTCGCCGCCGCGTTCGCCGGCCTCTGATCGGTCGCCGGCTCACCGCTCGCTCGGCGCCTCGCCCGAGCGAGCATTCGAATCACGCTCGCTGCCTCTGCGGGAAAAGGCCCCGATCGAGCCCCTGAGTCTTCCTGACCCAAGTTCCTGCACGGTCTGCCGATTCGTTCGCCGGGCCCGACGGTCGTCGGTGGCAGACGAACCGTCGTGCGGCTCGCGGGAGGGGTGGATGTCGATCTTCGCTCGAATGACGATGCGCGCCAAACTGTTCGGCGCTTTCGGCGGTCTGCTGGTGGCGCTCGCCGTCACCGGTGCGGTGGGAATCTCCGGTCTGCGCGAAGCCGATGCGACGCTCGGCCAGTTGCTGCAGAACGAAGTCAGCGCGGCGATGAACGCCGAACAGGCGAAGACGCTGATGGAAGCGCGCGCCGTCCGCGTGATGCGACACGTGATCAGCGAAGATCCCGCTGCGAAGCAGGAGATCGAGCGCGTGCTCACCACGCAAAACGAAGCCATCAGCAAGCTGCTCGCTGATCTCGCCGAGCTCGGCTGGTTGCCGGCCGACATCAAGGGCGAACTCGTCGAGACGCGAGCGGCGGACGACGACCTCGCCTCGAAGCGCGCGGAGATGATCACGCTCTCGCGCGTGAGTACGGTCGACGAAGCTCTCACGTACTGGGACAAGGAGGTGACGCCGCGGGTGGGCAAGCTGCGCGAGCATCTCGCGAAGGCGAGCGAAGGACTCAACACCCGGATGAAGGCGCGCGAGGCCGAGTCTCAGGCGGCCAACGCCGCGCGCCGCAATGCCTCGCTTGCCATCTTCGTCGCCGCGCTCGGCCTCGGCGTCGTGACCGCGTTCGCGATGGTGCGCTCGCTCGGCGCCTCGGTCACCGAGGTGGCGTCGCTGGCGGAGTCGCTCGCGAGCCGCGATCTCACACGCAGCATCGTGATTCGCACGCAGGACGAGTTCGGCACGATGGCCGAGTCGCTCAATCGCGCGGCCGCTGCGCTGCGCGAAACGATGAACGGGATCGGGCAGAAGGCGGATTCGCTGGCGGCGGCGAGCGAAGAGTTCTCGGCGGTGTCGCAGACGCTCGGCGCGAACGCGGAAGAAACTTCCGCGCAGGCCGCCACCGTCTCGAAGGCCAGCGATCACGTGAACGCGAACATCCAGACCGTGACCACGGCCGTCGAAGAGATGTCGGCCAGCGTGCAGGAGATTTCGCGCCATGCCGGTGACGCCTCGCGCACGGCGAATCGTGCGGTGCAGACGGCGGAATCGACCAACGCGACGATCGCGAAGCTCGGCGAATCGAGTCAGGCGATCGAGAAGGTGATCAAGGTCATCACCTCGATCGCGCAGCAGACGAACCTGCTGGCGCTGAACGCGACGATCGAGGCCGCGCGCGCCGGCGAAGCGGGCAAGGGCTTCGCCGTGGTGGCGAACGAGGTCAAGGATCTCGCGACCGAGACCACCCGCGCCACCGAAGAGATCAGCCGGATGATCACGACGATTCAGGTCGACACCCGCGGCGCGGTCGAGGCGATCGCCGAGATCAGCCAGATCATCGACCAGATCAGCCAGGGCCAGACCACGATCGCGGCCGCGGTCGAAGAGCAGACGGCGACCACGCAGGAGATCGCGCGCAACATCGCGGAGGCCGCTCGCTCGACCGGCGAGATCGCGCAAAACGTCGCCGGCGTCGCCGAAGCCGCGCAGAGCACGACCGAGGGGGCGAGCGAGTCGCAGAAGACCTCGCACGACCTCGCGCGGATGGCGAACGAGCTTCGCACCACGGTCTCGTCCTTCCGCATCTGACCGGTCGCGCGGGAGAGAACCGGCTTCTCTCCCGCGCGTCGCCGGTTCGTCGCATCGCGCGGTCGCATCGGCACCGAAGCCGCGAGGCGGCCGCGCGCGGCGCTTGCGCCCCTCTGGCGCGGGCGGTACGCAGCCTTCGCGAACGACCACCCACCGCACCGGCGACGGCATGCGCCGGCTGCGCGCGGGCACGCGTCGCGCAGAGGGGCGGAACGCGACGGCATGCGCAGAGTGTCTCTGTCGAAACGAGCGGGCGATGCGCTGGCGCTGCTCCTGTCGCTCGCGGTGAGCCTCTGCGTGCTCGAACTCGCGCTGCGCCATCACTTTCACGGCAGCCTTCGAACGCCCGATTACTCGGTCGGCTTCCTCGAACCCGATCCCGCACTCGGCTGGCGGCTGCGTCCGGGCGCCGTGTTGCGTCACCAGGAGCTCGATTTCGACGTTCCCGTCGTGATCAACCGCAACGGGCTACGTGAGGCGGAGCGCGCGATCGAGCGGGTGCCCGGGCGGTTTCGGATTCTGCTGGTGTCCGACTCGGCGACCTTCGCGAGCGGCGTTGCGATCGAGCAATCGGTGCCGGCGCTGCTCGCGGCGCGACTCGGTCACGAGACCGAAGTGGTGAACTTCGCGGTGCCGGCGTACAGCACCGTGCAGGAGCTGCTCTTCTATCGCGCGGAAGGCGTTGCGTACCGGCCGGATCTCGTGCTGCTCGCGATGTCGCCGATCAACGACCTGCAGACGAACGTCGAAGCCCTGCAGGCCCGCTATCAGAAGACGCTGCGCCGGCCCTACGCGAAGCTCGAGGGCGAGCAGCTTCGCATCGACTTCGAGCACGCTGGCGTCTTCGCGACCGATCGCGACGCACCGCGGGAAGGGATTCGCGGATGGCTCGCGAATCAGGTCGTGCTGCGCCTCTACAAGCACGTGCGCCGGAAGCTGCTGCCGGGCCGCCCGCAGGATCCCAACGTCTTCTTCGGCTGGCCGTTCCTCGCTTCGTTCGCGCCACAGTACGGTGTCGGTGGCCTCGGCGTCGCGGACTACGAGGCGCTCTGGGACGACGCATGGCGAACCACGCAGGCCCTGATCCTCGCGCTGAGGGACGAGGCCGAATCGGGCGGTGCACGCTTCGCGCTCTTTGCCTCGCCCGCGAAGATTCAGGGCGATCCGCGCTATCGCGCGCGCGTTCTCGCGACGTACCCGGAGCTTCCGCTCGACGTGCACCGGTTTTCGCGCGAGCTCGCGGCGTTCGGCGAGCAGCACGGGATCCCGGTGCTCGACGCGCTGCCCGCGATCGAGGCCGAAGCCGCCGCGGCCGGCGGCGCGCTCTATTTCGATCTCGAGGACGAGCATCTGACGGCGCGCGGCCAGGCGGTGGTGGCGGATGCGCTCGCCCGCGAGCTCGCGCGAGCAGGGCTCGTCCCGCCTGCGAACTGAGCGCGACGTGCAGCCCGGCGATCTCGACACCCTTTCTTCGGCCGAGGCGCGCGCGCTGCAAGAGCGGCTGCGCGCGCGCGTGATCGAGATCG
>CAZDHU010000301.1:0-2085 GCA_964505355.1 uncultured Myxococcaceae bacterium
CGGCGTTGACTCCGATGCGCAGCCAGGGTGCGCTCCACACCTTCGGCAGCTGATAGCCGCCTTCGACGATCACGGCGCCCGCGAGGTGATCGAGGCCGTTGTAACGACCCGCCTGCCCGGCGAACCAGGTCAGGAAGTCGAGCTGCCCGGGGCCGAGCGGATAAATCCCGAGCGACTGGAAGCCGAGCGTGTAGACGCTCACCGGCTCCGCGAGTCCGCCTTCGCGCGCATTTCGATCGTCGCGATAGACGAGGCCGAACGCGCCGAGCTCCGTGTTCGGCAACCAGACGCCCCGCTTCGCGGTTGCTGCGAGGCCACCCACCGCGATTTCATGCTGCCGGTGATAGGCGGAGTCGACGTCGAAAACGCCCGTCGTCGGCCGGGTCATGAAGCCGTAGGCCTGATAGTCGCCGAGATCCCACGCGACGGTGAGACCGTCGAAGGCACGCTCGGCGTGGCTCCAGCCGACGGTGCCGACGAGTCGCTCGCTGAGCCGCGCCGCCTTCAGGTAGCGCCAGTTGGGCTCGGGATAGAGCACCTCGTTGCCGAGCTTCACGTCCTGCCGGCCGAATCGGATCGCGAGCGGCTTGACGGGATGGAGTTCGACCCATGCCGAACGAAGGTGCGTACCGTGCGCGTTCGAATCGCGACCGGAGCTGTTGCGATAGAGAAGCTCGGCCCCGGTGGCGTCGGTGTCGAGCCCATGCAGTCGCACGTCCTGCATTTCGGCACCCAGCAGAATTCGATCGTCCCAGTTGTATTGCGCGCGAAGACGCGTTCGCGTCGCGGTGTACCAGTCGGTGTCCGTGCTCAGCGCATCCCACGCTTCTTCGCGAACGCGAATCGCCACGCCGAGATCCACGCGATGATCGCCGTTCTTCCAGAACAACGACGGTTGCCAGGAGAAACCGTCGGGCGGCGGAGCCGGCGGCGTTGCGGCCGGAGCCGAAACGGCTGCGGTGGACGCCGTCGCGGCGGATTCTGCGATGGCGTTCGGCGGCGAAACGATCGCGAAGCACGCGATCGCCGCTGCCCATCGAACGAGATGCATCACGCGAGAAACGGAGCGCATCGATCACCCCCTTGTGTGCGCACACAGTCTGGTCGGGACGACCGGCCGACCCCGCGGAGCGCGAGCGCATCGCGCGCATTCGCACTCACGCGGGACGCCGTGCAAGCCTCCCGGCAGCGCGGATCTTTGCAGTGAATCCGCCGTCGCGGTAGGCGTTCGCGCATGCGAACCGCTCGAATCCGCGAGATTTTCCGGGTCTGATCCCGCTGTGTCGGAAGGCGACACGGCGCACGGGGCGATTCGTTTCATGCGGGGCAAATCGTCTCGGAAGAGTGTGAGTGTTCCGGGCGGTGTGCGACCGTGTTCGTCGATGTACCGGCGCTCGGACGTGCGATCGAATCCGGCAGACCCGCCGGCCCGCGCTTACACATGCGCGACGAACGCGGTGGGTGTCGCACGCACGATCTGCAATCGAAGCTCCGGCGCGAATGGCGCGTGCGAGCGCGCATGATCGATCGCAGTCACACGTCTTTTTCGGACACGGGCGCGCGCGAGGGATTCGCCGAACTGGCGTGGCGCGTCGCAGCGTCGCGTACCGGGGCTCCGACGCTCTGGCTGGCCGGACGCAGCGTGCACAGCACGGTCGACCCGACGGCGGAAGCCGAGCGCTCGTCCCTCGACCTCGCAGAGCGCGCGGCACGCACGGGCGCCCGCGCGATCGTGCTGATCGGGCTCGGACTCGGACTCGTAGCCGCTGCGTTGCGACGTCGAACCGCACTGCCGCTCGTCGCGTTCGAACCGTTCGCCGGCGTCGCCGCCGCGCTACGCGAGACCGGTGCGATGGCATCGCTCGAAGGAGTCGAGGTCGTCCACGAGATCGCGGACTGCGAGCGCGCGCTATGCGCGCTCCGCGACGCGAGCGCACCCGTACTCGCGCATCGCGCGCCTGTCTATCAGGAACTCTGTCGTTTCGAAGCGCGCTGGCTCTTGCGCGAGCTTCGCCGCGGCGCGGGCGGTCTGGCGCTCGATCCTGCGTCGGCGATCGTGAGCCGCCGCGCGGTGGACGCCATGCG
>CAZDHU010000302.1:0-8885 GCA_964505355.1 uncultured Myxococcaceae bacterium
CTGCTGCCGCTCGCGCTGGCGCCGCGCGCGATCGGTCTCGTTCGCGCGCTCGCGCGCACGCAGGGTGCCGCGCTCAATCCGCTGCTCGGTGCGACGGCACGACTCGCGTTGCTCTTCGCACTGTGCTTTTCCGTCGGACTCGCCGTGTGAAGCGGATCGCCGTGACGCTCTTTCCGTTTCGCGTGCCGCTTCGTGCGCCACTCGCGACCGCACACGGCGTGATCTGCGAGCGACGCGGAACGCTCGTGCGCCTCCGCGACGAAGACGGCGTCGCCGGCTGGGGAGAATCGAGTCCGCTGCCCGGGTTCGGCTCCTTCGACGAGGCCGCCTCGCGACGCGCGCTCGTCGAGACCGCTGCGGCCCTGCTGCGCGCCGCGCCCTCGACGCACGAGGAGGCGCTCGCCTTCATCGAGCGCCACGCGCCGCGGGATGCCGCCGTGCGCTGGGGGCTCGATCTCGCGCTGCACGATCTCGCCGCGCGGCGCGCGGGCGAGTCGCTCGCGGCCCGGCTCTGCCGACACACGGGAGTGTCGGTGCCCGCGAGCGTGCCCGTGAACGCGCTGATCGCCGGCGCGACACCGGAGGAGATCGAGCACGCAGCCCGGCGCGCCCGCGCGACGAACGTGCGCTGCGTCAAGCTGAAGGTCGCGACCGGTTCGATCGACTGCGACGTCGCGCGCGTCGGCGCCGCACGCCGCGTGCTGGGTGACGGCGTCGCGATTCGACTCGATGCGAACGGCGGCTGGAGCGCTGGTGAAGCGCTTCACGCGTTCGATCGGCTCGAGCGGTTCGCTCCCGAGTTCATCGAGCAGCCGGTCGCGGCCAGCGACGTCGCGGGCCTCGCGCACGTTCGCGCGCGCACGAAGATTCCGGTCGCCGCGGACGAGGCGGCGTCGGATGAAGCGTCGATCGGCCGATTGCTCGATCTCGGCGCGGTCGATCTCGTGGTGCTGAAGCCCGCCGCGCTCGGCGGCCTCGCGCCGTCGCTCCGTGCGATGGCGCGCGTGCTCGAGGCCGGCGTCGGACTCGTCGTGACCACGCTGCTCGATGCCGCGATCGGGCGCGCGGGAGCCCGCTCGCTCGCTGCCGCGCTCGCCGAGCCGCGCCGCGCGTGTGGTCTCGCCACGGCCGAGTGGCTGGCGGACGACGTGGCCTTCGAATCTCCGCCGGTCGCAGGCGCGATCACGCTTTCGTCCGGCGCGGGCCTCGGCATCGAGCCCGAGCCGGCTGCGCTCGCGCGGCTCGCCGACGGCGCGATGTTCGAGTGGCCGACATGCTCCTGACGTCGCCGCTCGCGTGGCGTGCGGCCGTGACGCCGCGACGCACTGCTCTCTGCGCGGCGGGTCGTACGGTCGACTACGCGACGCTGGTAGCGCGCGCGGCGCGGACGGCCGACGCGCTTCACGCGCACGGGATCGCGCGCGGCGATCGCGTCGCGCTTCTGCTCGGCAACGAACCGCTGATGGTCGATCTGGTGCACGCGGCCGCGTTTCTCGGCGTCGTTCTGGTGCCGCTCAACGCGCGTCTCACGCCAGACGAGATTTCGTTTCAGCTCGAACACGCGGGGGCGCGATGTCTCGTGCACGGAGAGGGCGCGCTCGCGACGGCAGCCACGCGCGCGGCGGCGGTCGCAAAGACTTCGCTCGTGCTACCGGGCGAACGGCTCGCGATCCCGTTCGAGGAGGCGGCGGAACACGAAACGATGTCGCGCAGGGCCGAGATCGAGACGGACGACGACGCCTTTATCCTCTACACGTCCGGCACGCGGGGTCGTCCGCGCGGGGTGCGGCTCTCGTACGGCAACCGCGTCGCGCGCGCGCTCGCGTCGGCGCTGCACCTCGGTGCTCCGCCCGAAGAACGCTGGCTCGCCTGCATGCCGCTCTTTCACGTCGGCGGGCTTTCGATTCTCGTGCGCAGTGCGCTGACCGGCGGCAGCGTCGTGCTGCACGAACGGTTCGATCCGCCGGCCGTGAATCGCGCGCTCGACGAGGACGACGTCACGATGGTCTCGCTGGTGGGCGCGATGCTGCAGCGCGTGCTCGACGATCGCGGAGATCGCCCGGCGCCGCGCACGCTGCGCGGCGTGCTGCTCGGTGGCGGCCCCGCCGCGCCGGCGTTGATTGCACGCGCACGCGCACTCGGCTTTCGAATCGCGACGACGTACGGCCTGACCGAGGCGGCGTCGCAGGTGGCGACGCTACCGCTCGATGAGAGCGACGATGCGCCCATCGGCTGTGCGGGACGCATCCTCTTCGGCAGCGAACTGCGCATCGCGGATGCGAGCGGCGCCGCGCTGCCGGCCGGCGCCGAAGGCGAGATTCTGGTGCGCGGGCCGACCGTGATGGCCGGCTACGTCGGAGACGCCGCCGCGAGCGAGCGCGCACTCGCGGGCGGGTGGCTGCACACCGGCGACATCGGACGCCTCGACGCCGAGGGGCGTCTCTTCGTGCTCGATCGCCGGAGCGATCTCGTCGTGAGTGGCGGCGAGAACGTCTACCCCGCCGAAGTCGAGGGCGTCCTCGCCGAGCATCCTGCGGTGGCGGAGGTGGCGGTGACCGGTCGGCCGGACGACCGGCTGGGCCAGCGCGTCGTGGCGTTCGTCGTGCTGCGCGAAGGCCGGCGCGCGGAGGCCGCCGAGCTCGAGGCGCACGCGCGCACGCGTCTTGCGGGATTCAAAGTGCCGCGACGCTGGCACTTCGTTTCCGAACTTCCCCGGACGGCGTCGGGCAAACTCGTCCGACGTGCGCTGGTGGATTTGCCGGACTGACTCGATTCGCGTTGCCTGCACCGGTCGCGGGTTGCGCGGCGTCCCATACCGGATCAGGACGTTGGTCCGTCGAGCCGACACGCAGCCTGCACTCTCACGGGCGGGAATCGGCGTGGCGTCGATCGTGCGCTGGTTGGAACGAGGAGTCGAAGGTCGGTCGCCCGAGGCGGCGGCGACCGCCCGCCGCCTGCGTGCGTTCACGCTTTGCACCGCACTGCTCGCCGTCGCCTGCGCAGCCGCGGATGCCGTTCTCGGACGCTCGTCGCTCGTCGGCCTCGAGCTCGCCGCGGCCGCGGCCTTCGCAGCGCTGCACGTCTTCGGAACTTCCGGCTCGGATCGCCGCGTCGCCGTCGCCGCGCACTGTTTCGTCGCGATCGGCACGGCGACGATTCTCGGCGTCGAACTCAGCCAGCTCGCGCGCGCCGGCATCCACGGCAACACGTTCTGGTATGCGCCGCTCGTGCCGCTCGCCGCCGCGCACCTGCTCGGGACGCGAGCGGCGGTGCGCTGGACGGCCGGGCTGGTGTTCGCGTTCGCGGTGCAGGCCGGTCTACTCGCCGGAACGGCGTTTCCCGTGCACCCGCGCCCGGTCACGATCGGCGACGCCTTCGAGCAAACGCTGCTCGTGCTGGTCGCACTCGCGATCGCGGATGCCGCTCGCCGCGCCGCCGATCTGCATCTCGCTTCGGCACACGCACAGCGCCGGGCGGCCGAAGCGGCGACCGAGGTGGCGATCGAGAATGCAGCAGCGCTCGCGCGCACGAACCGCGAGCTCGAAGAAGCGCGCTCGATCGCCGAGCATGCCAACGCGGCGCGGCGAAACTTCTTCGCCAACGTCAGTCACGAGATTCGCACGCCGCTGCACGGAGTGATCGGCATGAGCGAGCTGCTCGCGTCGACGCCGCTCGCCGCCGAACAGGCCGACTATCTGCGAACGTTGCGCAGCTCGGGCGAAACGCTGCTCGCGCTGCTCAACGACATCCTCGACTTCTCGAAGATCGAAGCGGGACGGATGACGGTCGAAGCCATCGAGTTCTCGTTGATCGATGCGGTCGAAACGGTGAGTGCGCTGTTTGCCGAAGTCGCGCAGTCGAAGGGGCTCGAACTGGTCTGCGCGATCGATCCCGCGCTTCCCGAGCGCGTGATCGGAGATCCCGTCCGCCTGCGGCAGATGCTGTCGAACCTCGTCTCGAACGCCGTGAAGTTCACCGCGGAGGGCGAGGTTTGCGTGCGCGTGGCGAGCGCCGGCGACGGCGATCGCATTCGGTTCGCCGTGCGCGACAGCGGGATCGGCATTCCCACCGAGGCCCGGCCGCGCCTGTTCGAGTTGTTCGAACAGGTCGATGCGAGCACGTCGCGGCGCTTTGGCGGCACCGGGCTCGGCCTCGCGATCTCGCGTCAGCTCGCGCGTTTGCTCGGTGGCTCGCTCGACGTCGAGTCCGAGCCCGGAGCCGGCTCGTGCTTCACGCTCGAACTGCCTCTTCCTCCGGCTGTGGCCGGAGTCCGATGTCTGCCGGGCGAGACGCTCCGCGGGCGTCGCGTGTTGCTGATCGAATCGCATCCCGGGCAGCGGGCGGCGATTGCGGCCCTTCTCGGCCACGCCGGGCTGCGCGTTTGCGAGGCGGTCGATCTCGCGTCCGGAGAACGGATGCTTCGCGCCGCCGCCGCTCGCGGGGAGGCGTTCGATCTGCTGCTGGCAGCGACCCCGCCCGATGCCGCCGAGCGCGACGATCGAGCGGTCGCCGCGTCGATCGATTCCCTTCCCGCCTTCGTCCGGTTGCTGCCGGCGTCCGAACTCGCGACCGGTGCGGCCTCGCGAGAGTTCGCGCACGTGCGCAGCGTGGCGAAGCCCGTGCGGCGCGATCTCTTGCTCGCGGCGTGTTGCGATGCGCTGGGTCAGCCGGCGTCGCGCCCGGTCGAAGCGCAGGCGGTGACGCTGCCCGAGCGCCCCTTCTCGTCGCTGCGCGTGCTGCTCGCCGAAGACAACGCCGTCAACCAGCGCATCGGCATCCGATTTCTCGAACGGCTCGGCGCCGACGTCGTGCTCGCCGTCGACGGTGCCGTCGCGGTCGAAGCGGTGCGCAAGGATCCCGACGGCTTCGACCTCGTGCTGATGGATTGTCAGATGCCGCGCCTCGACGGATACGCGGCGACGGAAGAGATCCGGGCGTTGCGGGATGCGGAACGCCTGCCCGTGATCGCCGTCTCCGCCAGCGTCTTCCAGTCCGACCTCGAGCGCTGTCACGCCGTCGGCATGAACGACGTGCTCTCGAAGCCCTACACGATCGAACAACTGGCGGCGATGATCGCGCGCTGGGCGCCGCCGGGATCGTCCGCGGTCGAGCAGCCGTCGCGCGCTGAGCCCTCGTGAAGGCAGCCGGCGCCGGCTCGAGCGATCAGTCCGTGTCGTCCTTGCGGCCCGCGTCGTCGCCCGGGCGGACTTCTTCGCGCCGGATCGCGCGCAGAAAGGCGTCGTGCAGCGCGCTGCGGATGCGCTCGCGCCGCGCGTCGCCGTACGTCTTGCGAAACGCACGAAGCGGAATGATGCCCTTCGCCATCGTGCGGTGACCGCCGCCCACGCCGAGGCCCTCGACCACCGCGCGCACGACATCGCCCGCGGCGCGCACGTAGCCGACGTTGCGCACGGAAAAGACGAGATCACGGCCAACGACGCCGGCCGCGATCGACCACTCCGCGCCTTCGGCCTGGAGAGCGAGCTCTGCGACCTGCGGAATCACGTCTTCGCGCACGCGGCCGAGAACGAGGATGTGGATGCCCTCTTCGACCCGCGTCTCGCAGAGCGCGCGGCCGATCGCACGCAGGCTCTCGGTCGGCAGCGCGGGCCGCTCGATGCGGCGCAGCAGCGCGGGGCTGTGGAGCGAGTGAAGAAAAGCGAAGGCACTCATATCGCGCCGGCTCGTCTCGCGGCCGAGAAGCTGGGTGTCGGTTTTGATCCCGTACAACAGTGCGGTGGCCAGTTTCGCGCGAACGTCGAGGCCGGCGGCACGCGCGTATTCGGTCAGGATCGTCGAGGTGGCGCCGAACGCGGTGCGGATGTCGCGGATCGTCGCGTCGTAGCCCGATCGCTCGGGATGATGGTCGATCACGACGTCGACGCTGCGCAGCCGTGCCGGCATCGCGTCGCCGAAGACGGACGGCTGCACGTCGACCAGCGCGAGCGCGTCGAACTCGTCGAGCGCCTGCGGCGCGATCACGCGCACGTCGATGCCGAGCGCTTCCACCATCGCGCGATTCTCGGGTCGCGTGATTTCGCCGAACGAGAGCAGCGGCGCGGTCGTTCGATTGCGGGAAAGCAGCGCGCGCAGCGCATACCCGCAGGCGATGCCGTCGGGATCGGGGTCGGGCTGCAAGAGAATCCCGACCCGGGCGCGGTCTGCGAGCAGGCGCGTCACGTCGACCACGCGCCGAAGATTGGCGAGATGGCCGAACTCGTCGTCGACGTCGTCGCGCAGCAGCGAACGCATGCCGGCGAGCCGAAGGCAGGGATGAGAGGGGAGATCGGCCGGGCCGAGTCGGTCGGAAAGAACGAGCAACGGTGCGCCCGGCGCGGCCTCGCGCACCGCCGCCACGGCGGCCCGCACGAAGGGCACGTCCTCCGAGACGATCGCGAACTCGTCACCGGGCTTCGCGTCGAGCCGCGAGATCGCGTCGCTCGAAACGCCGCCCGCCAGCGACCGAAAGCCGGGCGGGCGAGCGCGGCTCTCGTCCTCGCGCGGCACCCAGACCAGCTCTTCGCTCTCGTCTGCGCCGATCCGGCCCCAGAGCCGGGCGAGCTCGGCACCGTCGCAGAGAATGATCCGATGACCCAACAGATCCTCGCGGGCCTCCACCAGCGGAGTGCTCCGCGGGGGGCCGCGGCGGAATCTAGGAGACCGACCCCGGGTTGGCTCCGGCCCCGCGGCGGTGGTGAGCGAGCCGGCCCGAGGCCCGGGCATCCTGCGGCCCGCCCGACCCATCCGGCAGGTGCGGCTCCGGCGTGGCAGCCCTTTGCTCGCGGCGGACGGCTCGGGTACACAGGCGAAATCGATTCGCGAATCGATTTCGCACCACCCCCACTTTCACCGACGAGGGAGACAGACCGTGGCGATCGACCCGAGCAAGGCCGTTGGCGCAGTGCTTCCGGAAGGACAGGCGAGCTGGGACCGCGACAAGGTGATCCTCTATCACCTCGGCATCGGAGCCGGGAACCCGCCGACCGATGCGCGCGAACTCTCGTACACGTACGAAAAGAACCTGAAGGTGATCCCGAGCTTCGGCGTCATTCCGGTCTTCTCGGCCCTCGGCGGCATCGTCACCGTCCCCGGCCTCGCGGGCGAGTTCAATCCGCTCCTGCTGCTGCACGGCGAGCAGGACATCGAGATCGCGAAGCCGATCCCGGTCGAGGCGAAGGTCAAGAACCTCGGCAAGGTCGTCTCGATTTACGACAAGGGAAAAGCAGCGGTTGCCGTGCTCGAAGCGCAGACGCGCGACGCCGCGACCAACGATCTGCTCTTCACCAACCGCTTTACGCTGTTCCTCCGCGGCGCCGGCGGGTTTGGCGGCGAGCGCGGCCCCGAGGAGAAGCTCGAGCCGCCGACGCGCGCGGCCGACATCACCGCCGAATCCGTCACGCTGCCCCAGCAGGCGCTGCTCTACCGCCTCTCGGGCGACAAGAATCCCATCCACGCCGACCCCGACGCTGCAAAACTAGCCATGCAACCGAAGCCGTTTCTGCACGGCCTCTGTTCGTTCGGCATCGTCTGCAAGGCAGTGGTCGATCACGCACTCGACGGCGACACCGCGCAGATCGCGCGCTACCGCGCGCGCTTCGCGGGCATCGTCTTCCCGGGCGACACGATCGTGACCTCGATGTGGCGTGAAGGAAAGACGATCCACGTCTCCGCGAAGACCGCAGCCGGCGCACCGGTGCTGACCAACGCCTCCGTCTCCCTCCGCTGAGACGCGCGGCGCATCCCCGCTGGCTTCGTTGCTGCTCGCTCGCTGTGGGGAACCACAGCGTCGCTCGCGCGCCTCGCCATCGGGGCGCGCCACGCGTCTCCGCGCCGGCGCGGCGCATCCCCGCTGGCTTCGCGCCGGCGCGGCGCGTCTTCGCGGTCGCGCGGGGCGGGAGAGCGGAAGGCAGGCAGTCTGCGCGGGCGGGTGCGGCGTGCTCGCTGTGGAGAGATGGTTGACGCGCTCCGGAGATCAGCTCGAGCGAGCGGCCGCGATGGACAGGAGTCGCTTACTCGTTGACAGGAGGGGGCCTCATGGGTGTTGGGCGCTCGCCCGGCGATGACCTGGCCTGCATGAACCGAGGGAACGAGCGCCGGGTACGCGATGCCCACGGCCCCAACTCCCTTCAGCGGCTCTCTTCACCGGCGCTCACGTCCACTCGCTGCTCGAGATCCCCGAGTACATCCTCGATCTGCGCCAGCGCCGAACGCAGGTCGTCGGCGATCTCCTGCGCCAGCAGGTGCGGTTCGGGAAGGCTCGCCGAATCCTCCAGGCTCTCGTCGCGCAGCCAGAAGAGATCGAGGCTGACCTTGTCGCGGGCGAGGATCTCGTCGTGCGTGTACGGCCGCCAGCGACCCTTCTGCGTCGCCTCGGACCACGTCGCCTGCCGCTGGTTCCGATCGCCGGGTCGGTAGCACGCGACGAACTCGTCGAGGTCGGCGCGCGCCATGCGCCTGGTCTTGAGCGTGAAGTGCTTGTTGGTGCGCAGGTCGTAGACCCAGACGGTCTTCGTCCACGGATCCTTCGCGCCAGGCCTGCGGTCGAAGAAGAGCACGTTGGCCTTCACGCCCTGCGCGTAGAAGATGCCGGTTGGCAGGCGCAGCAGCGTGTGCACCTCGCACTCCTTCAGCAGGTTCCGGCGCACGGTCTCGCCCGCGCCCCCTTCGAAGAGCACGTTGTCCGGCACGACGACGGCGGCGCGTCCGTGAACCTTCAGCAGGGACTTCACGTGCTGGACGAAGTTGAGCTGCTTGTTCGAGGTCGTCGTCCAGAAGTCGGGGCGGTTGTAGGTGAGCGTCTGGCGGTCGGACTCGCCCTCCTCGTTGACCACCGTGATCGACGACTTCTTGCCGAAGGGCGGATTGGTGACGACCACGTCGGCGTG
>CAZDHU010000303.1:0-2599 GCA_964505355.1 uncultured Myxococcaceae bacterium
CCGATTCCGCGAAGCGCGACGTCGGCTCCGACGGCGAGCCACGTGCTGCAGTTGTTCGCCGCGATGCCGGTACTGCGACAGAGCACGAGGCGCGAAGCCGAAGGGTCGCGCCAGAGCAGGTCGGCTCGACCGTCGCCGTCATAATCGCCGGAATCCTCCAGCGTCCAGTCGGGCAGTGCCGGGGTCGAGAAACTCCGCAGCGGCACACTCGCGCCAATCGTCCAGGCGCTGATCGCGGCCGTGCTGACGCTTTGCAGCAGCAGCTCGGCCTGACCGTTGCCGTCGAGATCGAAGGCGTCGACCTGCGTTTGCGAACTCGCGACGAACCGGATCTCGTCACTCGGCGGCGACGCCGGACCGATGCGAAGGCCGGCATCCGCGGCGGCGACCTGAACGCGGATCGTCTGGCCGTAGACCCCGTGAACCGTCACCCGCCGATCGGCCGGTCCCGCGATCGCTTCTGGAAAGGCGGGAAACGCGGCGCCATCGCGAGCGATGTAGATCAGGTAGAGGCTGACGGGGCCCGAAGCGGCGGTCCATTCGAAGACCGCCGTGGTCGACCCGACGAGATCGAGCGCCGAGCAAACGGCGGGCGACGAGCCGAATCCAGCGAGCGAGATCACGAGCCACACGAGCCCGTGCAGGCACCGCGACGAACACCCCGCCTCCGAGGTCCGGCGACTCCTCCGCAACAACCCCACGACCCCCTCCCTGGGGAAGCACCCGACGAGGCCGACACGCGCTGGCTGCACGTGCATCGGATACGCCAACTCGTCGAGGCCGGGGGCACTTTACAACGCGGGACAACACCTGCGAAAGGACTTCCGGACGATTCGTCGGGCTCACGAACGCGCGGGCGATCCTTCGTGGATCGAAGCCCGACGGGAAGGCGGAACGACCGGCCCCACAGCCGGGCAGGAGCGGGCTATTCGCCGATTACGTCGTCCTTCACGGTGAGCACCGCGCAGGGCGCGTGGCGAAGCGTCCGTTCGGCGACGCTTCCGAGCAGCACGTGCTTGAGACCCGTGTGCCCCCGCGTCCCGATCACGATCAGATCCGCGGAGATGCGCTCCGCGGTTTCGCAGATCGCTTCGGCCGCCGGCCCTTCGACCAGATGCGGTTCGACGCTCACACCCGCGCTGCGTGCCACGGCCACCGCCGTCTCCACCCGGCGCGTCGCAGCCTCGCGCACACCGGTCCAGAACTCGGTCGGGATCGTGATTTCGTCCGGCATCCCGACCAGCACCGGCAGGTGATAGGCGTGAATCACGTCGAGCCGCGCCGCGAATCGCTTCGCCAGCGCGAGGCCACTCGCGAACGCGCGCTCCCCGTGCGGCGAGAAATCGTGCGCGATCAAGATCCGCTTCGGGGTCACGCGGTTTCACCAAGTCCGAGTTCGGCCATCTGTCCTCGTCCCCCGGAACGTTCGCCTCGGCGATAGAGCGTGCGCCGATTGATGCCGAGGATCTTCGCCGCCTGCACCTTGTTGCCGCCGGTCAGCTCGAGCACTTGCTGAATGTACCGATCGATCAGTTCATGCACCGTCAATCGCTGCTCGATCGCGGTGCGCAGCAGCGGTGCTGCGCCCGCCGCAGCCGGCGCGGCCGGCTTTCTCTCGTCCGTCTCTTGCATCGGCAGGTCCTCCGCGCGCACCTCCGTCCGGTCGGTGAGCGCCAGTGCGCGTTCGATCACGTTCTCGAGCTCTCGCGCGTTGCCCTCCCACGCGCAGTGCTGCAGCCGCGCGATCGCGTCCGGCTGAAGGGTTCGATGCGCGCCGCCCGCGTGCTTGCGAACGAACGACTCCGCGAGAAGCGCGATGTCGTCGGGCCGCTCGCGAAGCGGCGGAATCGCGATCGGAATCACGTTCAGGCGATAGAAGAGATCGCGACGGAACCGGCCCGCATCCATTTCTTCGCGCAACGTCTTGTTGGTCGCGGCGATGATGCGCACGTCGACCCGGACCGACTGCGTGCCGCCGACCGGACGAATCTCGCGATCCTGAAGCACGCGCAGCAGCTTCCCCTGCAGCCCGAGGCCCATGTCTCCGATCTCGTCGAGAAACAGCGTCCCGCCGTTCGCCTTCTCGAACAGACCGCGCTTGGTCGTCACCGCACCGGTGAACGCACCGCGCACGTGTCCGAACAGCTCGCTCTCCAGCAGTCCTTCGGGGATCGCGGTGCAGTTGATCGGAATGAACGGCTGATCGCGCCGCGAGCCGGCGAAATGAATCGTTCTCGCGACGACCTCCTTGCCGGTCCCGCTCTCACCGGTGATCAGAACGGAGCTGCGATTGTCGGCGATCTTTCGGATCAGCGCGAAGATCTCGCGCATGGCGGGGCTGCAACCGATCAGGTCGCCGAGACTGCTCGTGCGATCGACCGCGCGACGCAGGCGCTGATTCTCTTCTTCGAGGGCGCGGCGCTCGAATGCACGCTCGAGCACGACCAGCACTTCGTCGCGCTTGAACGGCTTCGTGATGTAGTCGAACGCGCCGGCGCGCATCGCCTCGACCGCGGAGTCGATCGTGCCGAACGCCGTCATCAGGATCACCGGCGCGTTCGGGCGCAGGCGGCGCAGCTGCCCGACGAGCTCGATGCCC
>CAZDHU010000304.1:0-10108 GCA_964505355.1 uncultured Myxococcaceae bacterium
GCGGCATCGAAGAACAGGAGAACGCGTTCCTGCGTGGCCACGCGCGCAAGATCGCCGTCGAACGCGACGCGCGCGGGCGGCTGATGATCGGCAGCGCACCGGACCCCGATGCCACGGCCGGCGGCGATTTGCAGCTCACCCTCGACGCCACGCTGCAGGCCGACGCGGAGCACGCCCTCGACGATGCGATGGCGCGCACGCAATCTCGCGCCGGTCTCGTGGTCTCGCTCGATCCGCGCAGCGGCGAGATCCTCGCGCTCGCCGAGCGACCGACCTTCGACCCCAATCGATTTCGCGAACTGCACTATCCGGAAACGCGGGCGCGGTCGTTTCTCGATGCCTTCGAGCCCGGCTCGACGTTCAAGACGTTCGTCATTTCGGCCGCACTCGAGGCCGGTGCGGTCCGCCTCGGTGATCGCTTCGATTGCGAGAACGGCCGCTTCGCGGTGCCCGGCAAGGTGATTCGCGACTCGCATCCGCACGGCGTGCTCGACGTCGCGCAGGTGCTTCGCGTGTCGAGCAACATCGGCGCTGCGAAGATCGCCTACCGGCTCGGCGCGCCGACGCTGCATGCGGCGCTGCGCCGGTTCGGTTTCGGTCGCACCACCGGAAGCGGTTTCCCGCACGAGTCCGCGGGGCTGCTTCGAAACTGGAAGAACTGGCGGCCGGTCGATCACGCCAACGCGGCCTTCGGCCAGGGGCTCAGCGTGACGCCGGTACAGCTCGCCGCCGCGCTCGGCGCGATCGCGAACGACGGCGTCTGGACCACTCCGCATCTCGTCGCGCGGCGGCGCCCGCCCGGCGCGGAATCCTTCCTCACGACCGAGCGCGGCGAACTGCGCCGGGTGCTGCGACCCGAAACCGCGCGGCGCATGCTCGAAACCCTGGAAGGCGTGGTCGCGACCGACGAGGGAACCGGCAAGCGCGCGCGCCTCGAGGGCATCCGCGTCGGCGGCAAGACGGGAACCGCGCAGAAGCTCGATCCGGCGACCCGTCGCTACGCCGACGACCGGTACATCGCGTGGTTCACCGGCGTCGCGCCGATCGACGATCCCCGACTCGTCGTGGTGGTCGCGCTCGACGAACCGAAAGGAATCGCACATACGGGGGGCATGGTCGCGGCCCCGCTCTTCGCCGCCGTCGCGGGCCCGCAGCTCGCGCGGCTCGGCGTGACGGCGAACGCCGGCGACGCCCTGCTCGCGCTCGCCACGCCGCCGGCAGCGGTGTCGGCGCCTCCGCCGCCGGCGAACGAGACGCGCTCGATCGAGAGCGCGATGCTCGACGCCGAAGAGGCCGTCGCCGTGCTGATCGGCGAAGACGGGCGTGCGATGGTGCCCGACCTGTCGGGTCTCACGGTGAGCCAGGTGCGCGCCGCGCTCGCCCGGGGCGGACTCGATCTCGTCGTCGAAGGAGATGGACGCGCCGTGGCGCAGGAGCCCGAACCGGGCACCATCCTCGCTGCCGGCACCAGACGGGTCCGGGTCCGATTCGCACCCGGCGCATGAGAGAACGATGAAGCTGTCCGAGTTGCTCCGCGCCTTGCCCGACTCGCTCGCTCCCACTGCGCGCAGCGCGGCCGACGCCGACCCGACGATCCGCGGCCTGTGCATCGATTCGCGCGAGGTCTCGCCCGGCGATCTCTTCGTCGCGCTCCGCGGCGAACTCGCGGATGCGCACGCGTGGCTGGCCGATGCGGCGAAGGCCGGCGCGGTGGCGCTGCTGGTCGAACGTGCGCCGGATGCCGGCACCGGCGGCCTGCCGCCGCTGGTCGTAGTGCCGGATACGCGCCGGGCGCTGGCTCCGATTGCCGCGCGCTTTTTCGGCGACCCCTCGCGCGAGTTGCAGCTGATCGGCGTCACCGGCACCAACGGCAAGACGAGCACGACCTGGCTCGTCGAATCGATTCTGCGCGCGGCAGGACGTTCGGTGGGCCTGATCGGCACCGTCGAAACTCGCTGGGCATCCGAACGGCGACGCTCGATCAACACCACACCCGAGAGTCTCGAGCTGCAGCGGCTGCTGCGCACCATGCGCACCGCCGGCGTCGAAGCGGTGGCGATGGAGGTGTCTTCGCACGGTCTCGCGATCGGACGCGTGAGCGGCTGTCGCTTCGCGGTCGGTGCGATCACCAACCTGACCCAGGATCATCTCGACTTTCACGGGACGATGGAGGCCTACGGCGACGCGAAGGCGCGGCTGTTCGCCGAGTTCATCGCGCCCGGGGGTGCGGCCGTGCTGAATCTCGACGACGCGTCGTGCGAGCGGTTCGCGCGAGCCGCGCAGGCGGGCGGCGCGCGGATCGTCGGTGTCTCGCGCGACGCCGGGCGCGCGGCCGACGTCACGTTGTGCGATGCCGACGTGACGCTGGAGGGAACGCGTGCCCGGCTGCGGATCGCGAAGCAGGACGCGCCGCTCGAACTTTCCCTGCCGCTGATCGGAGACTTCAACCTCGAGAATCTGCTGGTGGCGGTGGGCGTCGCGATCGCGCTCGAGTTGCCGCGCGACGCGATCGTTCGCGGCGTCGCGCAGGTGCCGCAGGTGCCCGGTCGCGTCGAACGCGTGGGAGCCGAACTCGAACGATCTCCGACGGTGCTGGTCGACTACGCACACACGCCCGACGCGGTGGAGAAGCTGCTGCGCACGATCCGCCCCCTCGCGCGAGAGCGGCTGATCACCGTCTTTGGCTGCGGCGGAGATCGCGATCGCGCGAAGCGTCCGTTGATGGCGCAGGCGGTCGCGCGATTCAGCGACCGTGCGGTCGCCACCAGCGACAACCCGCGCACCGAATCGGCGGACGCGATCCTCGCCGACGTCGAGCGCGGCCTCGATGCGATGCAGCGCGCCACCCCGGAGCGACTCGCCGACACCGCGGGGGGCTACGCCGTGGTTCGCGATCGACGCGAAGCCATCGCGCTGGCGCTCTCGATCGCGAACGCGGAGGACACGGTCGTGATCGCGGGCAAAGGGCACGAGGACTACCAGATCATCGGCCGGGAGCGCCTGCCGTTCGACGATCGGGAAGAAGCGCGCCGGCTGCTGCGCCTGCGATCCGTGCGATGAGCATCGAACCGTTCCGCGCCGCGGACGCCGTCGAATGGACGGATGGCCAGCAGGTCTCCGGCCCCGCCGAAGCGACGCTGGCGGGCGTTTCGATCGACACGCGCACGGTGAGCGCCGGCGAATGCTTCGTCGCGATCCGCGGCCCGCACCACGACGCGCACGACTTTCTCGTGGAGGCAGTCTCGAAGGGCGCAGCCGGCCTCGTCGTCGAACGCGGCCGCACGCCGGCCGATCGCGAACGAGTCGGTTCCGAAGCCCGCGCCGTGGCCGTGATCGAAGTACCCGACACGACGCAGGCCCTCTCGGATCTCGCCCGCGGGCATCGCGCGCGGTTCGACGGGCCTCTGATCGCGATCACCGGCAGCAACGGAAAGACGACGACCAAGGAGATGTGCGCGGAGATTCTCGGCGTCTCCGCGCCCTGCGGCTTCACGCGGGGAAATCTGAACAACGCGTTCGGAGTGCCGCTCACCCTGCTGCGACGGCGCCGCGAAGACCGCACGCTGGTGATCGAGATCGGGATGAATCACCGCGGAGAGATCGCGCCGCTGGCCGCACTCGCTCGGCCGACGGTGGCGCTGCTCACCAACGTCGGCACCGCGCACATCGAGAACTTGAAATCGCAGGACGAGATCGCGCGCGAGAAGGGCGACCTGCTGGCCGCGCTGACACCGGACGGTGTCGCCGTGCTCAACGCCGAAGACCCTCGCGTGCTCGCGCAGAGCGCCCGCACCCGGGCCCGGATCGTTCGCTACGGAACCGGCGGCGACGTGCGTGCCGAGAACGTGCGCGGGCTCGGCGAGGCCGGTCATGCCTTCACGCTGCTGAGTCCCGCCGGACGGATCGAGGTCGAAATCGCCGGTCTCGCCCGCACGACGGTGCTCAATGCGCTGGGCGCGGCGGCCGCCGCGATGGCGGCGGGTGCCGGACTCGAGGACGTGGCCACCGGACTTCGCCGCTGGCGCGCGCCGGCCGGACGCATGGCTCCGCAGCGCCTGCGCGACGGCGTCCTCTTGCTCGACGACACCTACAACGCGAACCCTCAATCGATGGAGGTCGCGCTCCGAAGTCTGGTCGAGCTGAAGCACGTGCAGCGCGCGATCGCCGTGCTGGGCGACATGGGCGAACTCGGACACACGACGCTCGACGCACATCGCGCGATCGGACGGCTCGTCGCGCGCCTCGGACTCGCGCGTCTGTTCACCCTCGGAACTCATGCGCGCGAGATCGCCGCGGGCGCGCGCGAAGCCGGCATGCCGGCCGCACACGTTCTCGAATCCGAAGCCGCCGAAGAAGTCATCGCGGAAGTCGAGAAGGCGCTGCGCCCGAACGACTGCGTGCTGGTCAAGGGATCGCGTTCGATGCGAATGGAGCGCATCGTTTCGGCGCTGCGTGCGGCGCGGGGAGACGCCTGAGTGCTCTACCACCTGCTGCTGCCCTTCGCGAGTGAAATCACCGGGCTCGGCGTGATCCGCTACATCACGTTCCGCACCGCGGCCGCCACGCTGACGGCGCTCTTTCTGTCCTTTCTGATCGGCCCCGCGCTGATTCGCTGGCTGACGGCGCTGCGCATCGGCCAGCCGATCCGCGAGATCGGCCCCGACCACCAGGCCAAGGCCGGCACGCCGACCATGGGCGGGCTGATGATTTTGCTCTCGCTGGTGGTTTCGGTGTTGCTCTGGGCCGAACTCGACAGCCGGCCGATCTGGATCGTGCTCGGCCTGACCATCGGCTACGGCGTGCTCGGTTTCGTCGACGACTACCGAAAGGTCACGAAGAAGAACAGCGCGGGCATTTCCGCGCGCGCGAAACTGTTCTGGCAGTTCGCGCTGGCCTTTCTGGTCGCGATCGCGATCGGCTCGGATCCGGCCTTCGACGGCGAGCTCGCGGTGCCGTTTTTCAAAGCGTTCACGCCGCACATCGGCTGGTTCTACGTTCCGCTCGCCGCGCTCGTGATCGTCTTCTTCAGCAACGCCGTCAATCTCACCGATGGCCTCGACGGCCTCGCGATCGGGCCGGTGATGATTTCCTCCGGCACGTTTCTCGTGCTCTCCTACGCGGCCGGTCACGCCGGGATCGCCGAGTATCTCGCGATCAAGTCCGTGCCGGGCAGCGGTCAGCTCGCGATCTTTTGCGGCGGGCTGGTGGGAGCCGGACTCGGCTTCCTCTGGTTCAACAGCTCTCCCGCGCAGGTCTTCATGGGCGACGTCGGCGCGCTCTCGCTCGGCGGCGCTCTCGGCACGATCGCCGTGCTGATTCGGCAGGAGATTTTGCTCGGCGTGGTCGGCGGCATCTTCGTCGTCGAAGCGGTCTCGGTCATGGTGCAGGTCGCGTCGTTTCAGCTGACGGGAAAGCGCGTCTTTCTGATGTCACCGATCCATCATCACTTCGAGAAGCTCGGCTGGGCGGAGCAGAAGATCGTGGTCCGCTTCTGGATCATCTCCATCATCCTCGCGCTGGTCGCGCTCTCGTCGCTGAAGCTGCGCTGATGAGCGAACTCGCCGGTCGCCGCGTCCTCGTGCTCGGTCTCGGTCTCTCGGGTGCGAGCGCGGCGCGGTTCTGCGCCTCTCGCGGCGCCGAGGTGACGGTCGCCGACGAACGCCCGCGCGAGGCGATCGGTGCCATCGCGAACGCGCTGCCGCCCGGCGTCCGGCAGCAGCTCGGCGCCGCGCTGCCGGATCCATCTGCGTTCGATCTGGTGGTGCCGAGTCCGGGCGTGCCGCGCGAGCGGTACGCCGCTCGCGCGCGGCGAATCCAGGGCGACCTCGAGCTGCTGTACCGCCACGGCACGGCGCCGATTCTCGCGATCACCGGCACCAACGGAAAATCGACCACGACGCGTCTCGTCGAAGCGTTGCTCTGCGAGGCGGGTCTGCGCGCGCGCGCCGCGGGCAACATCGGCGTCGCGGCGCTCGATCTGATCGGTGAGCCGCTCGATGCGGTGGTGCTCGAGGTATCGAGTTTCCAGCTCGAATCGATCGAGTCGTTCCGGCCGCGCGTGGCCGTGATCCTCAACGTGACCGAAGACCACCTCGACCGGCATGGTTCCCTCGCCGCCTACGCCGGCGCGAAAGCGCGCCTGCTCGAACACCAGACGCGCGACGACACCGCGGTGCTCTCGGCCGATGATCCGATCGTCGCCGACTTCGCCGCGCGTACGCGCGCCGACGTTCGATGGTTCTCGCAGCGGCGCGTGGTCGAGCGCGGAGCGATGATCGACGCGGGCGCCGTGTTGCTGCGAGGCGAGGGTGCGCCGCTGCGCATCTCGCTCGACGAACTCCGCCTCACCGGTGCGCACAACATCGAGAACGTGCTGGCCGCACTGGCGGCCGTGCACGCGTTCGGGGTCGACGTTCGCCGCGCCGCGCCGGCGCTCGCGCGATTCGACGGCCTGCCGCATCGAACGCAGCTCGTGCGCGACCGCGCCGGCGTGCGCTTCGTCGACGACTCGAAGGGCACGAACGTGGGCGCGGCGCTTCGCTCGCTCGAAAGTTTCGACACGCCGGTGGTCTGGATCGGCGGCGGTAAGGACAAGGCGCTCGATTTTTCTCCGCTCGCCGCGGTCGCGGCCAAACGCATGCGCGCGGCCGTGCTGATCGGCGAAGCCGCGCCCAAACTCGCCGCCGCACTCGCCGGCTGCGTGCCGGTCGAACACGCGGGATCGATCGAAGAAGCGGTCTGTTGCGCGGCCGCTCTCGCCCGCCCCGGCGACGTCGTTCTGCTCTCGCCGGCCTGTGCGAGCTTCGATCAGTTCTCGGGGTACGCGGAGCGCGGAGAACGCTTCAGCGCAGCTGTTCACGCCCTTCCGGCGGCGGAGGAAACACGATGAGCGCACCGGCCGTCGACGAGACCGGCCCCTCGACCGGACGCGAGGCGGTGCTCGCCGCCGCGGCGGTCCTCGCGGCGGTGGGCGCCGTCGCCGTCTACAGCGCGACCTCGACGCTCGCCGGGCAGGCGACGCTGCCCCCGCATTTCCTGCGCCACCTCGGCGGCGTCGCGATCGGCATCGCAGGCGCGTTCGTCTGCGCACGAATGCCTCTCGCGCTCTGGCGCCGCAGCGCACTCGGCCTCTGGGCGATCTCGCTGATCGGGCTCGCGCTGGTCCCGTTCACCGGAGTCAGCGTCAACGGTGCGCGTCGCTGGCTGAATCTCGGCTTCTTTCAGTTTCAACCCGTCGAGCTGACCAAGGTCGCGACGATTCTCGCGGTGGCGGCGATCCTCTCGCCGCGCGACGAGAGGCCCGACTTCTCCGCGCGCGGTCTCCTGCCCTCTCTGCTGCTCGCGGGAATTCCCTCCGTGCTGCTGCTCGCACAGCCCGACCTCGGAAACACGGTCGTGCTTCTCCTGCTGGTTGGCGCACTGCTCTTCGTGGCCGGCGCACCGATCCGCCTCTTCGTCGCGCCCGCGCTGGCCGGTATCGCGGGTCTACTGGCCTACGTCTCGATCCGCCCGTACGCCGCGAAGCGCATCACGGGCTTTCTCGATCCGTGGCAGCACTCCGCCGCCGAGGGCTACCAGCTCGTGCAGTCGTTCATCGCCTTCGGTCGAGGCGGCGCATTCGGCGTCGGGATCGGTGCAGGACAGCAGAAGCTCGACTACCTGCCGGAAGCGCACACCGACTTCATCCTTTCGGTCGTCGCCGAAGAGGCCGGCCTCGTCGGTGTTCTGATCGTGCTCGGCGCGTTCGCGGCACTGCTGATCGCGGGGGTGCGCGTCGCGAAACAGGCGCGAGACCGGTACGCCCTGCTGGTCGCCTCCGGCATGACGCTCTTCCTCACGCTGCCGGCGGCGATCAACGGCGCCGTGGTGATGGGCCTCGTGCCGACCAAAGGACTCGCGCTTCCGTTTCTTTCGTACGGGCGCAGTTCGACGATCGCCTGCTTCGCCGCACTCGGCATCCTGGCCGGCATCGCCCGCCGCGACTCTGCTCCGGCCGCGGCGCGCGTGGCCGGCGCCGAGCGACCCACCCGGCTGCGATGAGCGACGTCCGAACGCGTACGGCCAGCCGGCCGAGGGGCGAGCGACCGCGATGAACGCGCGCCGGATCGTGATCGCGGGAGGTGGGACGGGAGGGCACGTCACGCCGGCGCTCGCACTCGCCGAGCGTTTCGTCGCGCGGGGTCACGCGGTTCGCATTCTGGGCTCGCAGCGCGGACTCGAGACGTCGCTGGTCCCGGCGGCGGGCTTCGAGCTCGTCGCACTTCCCGCGCGGCAACTGGTGGGCCGCAGTCGCCGGGAACAGCTGCGAACGCTGGCGACACTTCCCGGTGTCGTCCTCGCAGCCCGCCGCGCGCTGCGCAGCTTCGGGGCGGACTGCGTGATCTCGGTCGGTGGCTATGCCGCCGCGCCGGCGGTGCTCGCCGCGGCGAGCGCGCGCATCCCCGTGGCGCTCGTCAACACCGACGCCCTGCCCGGCCGCACCAACCGGCTCGCGGCGCGCTTCGCCCGGCGCATCTTCGTCGGCTTCGAATGCGCGAAGTCGGCCTTTCCGACCCGGGGCGACGCGCAGCGCGTACAGTGCCCGGGAATCCCGCTGCGCCGCGCACTGATCGAGGCGTTCGCCGCATCTGCTCCGCGTCGGATCGCCGCAAGGCCCTTCCGCGTGCTCGTATTCGGCGGCAGTCAGGGCGCGCGACAACTGAACGACGTGATGATCGAGGTGGCGCGTGCGTTCGCGCCGGGCGAGATCGAGATCTTCCACCAGACCGGCGAGGCGGACCGCGAACGGGTCGCCGCCGCCCATGCGGCGGCCGGCGTCAAGGCGGAGGTCGTGGCCTTCGAGCCGTCGATGCCGAGGCGTTATCGCGAGGCCGACATCGCGCTCTGCCGCTCGGGTGCACTCACCGTCGCCGAACTGGCGCTCGCCGGCCTGCCGGCCCTGCTCGTCCCCTACCCGTTCGCCGCGCACGACGAGCAAACGGCGAACGCCCGCGCACTGGTCGACGCGGGGGCGGCGATCCGCTTCGACCCGAAGACGTTGCGCGCAGAGCAGGTCACGCGTGCGTTGCAGGAGCTGTTCGCCGCGCCCGAACGGCTGGCCGCGATGAGCACCGCCGCCGCAGCCCTCGCGCGCCCTGATGCGGCGGATCGGATCGCGGACGCGTGTCTCGCCATCCTCGATCGCTGACGAGATCGCGCCGTTCGGCCGCCGGCGGATCGTTCAGGGCATTGCGGGGCGGCAGACGCCGGCGATCGTCGACGTGGGCGGGGTCAGCAGCGCGCGCTGGATCCGCAGTGCGTCGCTCAGGCTGCAGCCCGCCGCGCCGCCGACGTCGCAGAGCAGGGGATTCGCGAGCACGGCCGTCGGCGGTACGAGCAGCGATCGCCGGATCAGCGTGGCATCCATCAGCGTCACCTCGCCATCTCCGCTCACGTCGCCGCACTGACAGTCGTCACCAATACCGTCACCCATCGCGCCCGCACCGATTCCGCCGCGATCGAGCTGCGCGGGATTCGGATGGAACGGGCAGTTGTCGGAACATTCCGTCACGGCGCCGCCGGTGCACCGCGGTGCGCTCGGCGAAAACGGAATCCCGTCGCCGTCGTCATCGCTCACCGGCAGGCGTGCGGCTGCTACCGGCGAGGTCAGATGGCTCTCGACCGCCGACGCGTCGAGCGCAGTCACGGCGAAGGTGGCGCGGGCATCCGTGGCGCGCGGAACGAAGATCGTCGTGACGATTCCGGCGTCGATCACCGCCGAATACGCCCCCGGAGACTCGGCGACGTAAACCCGGTAGCCCGTGATTCCCGAAACGCCGGCCGGCGCCACCCAGTTCAACCGAACGCCACCAATCGCACGCGATGCGGTGACCCCGGTCGGTCGCGCGGGGCGAGGCGGAGCGAGACGATCCGAGAGATCGACGATCTGAAGGCCCTCGGCACCGTCGGCCACGTACGCACGCGAGCCGCCGGCGGCCACGCCATACGCGAGCCCCGGAGTGTCGAGCCGGCCCCTCGGAACCGGCATCGACGGATTCGCGACGTCGATCACCTGCAGGCCGGCCGAGGAATCCGCGACCAGAACCAGCGTCCCGGAGACCGCGACGCC
>CAZDHU010000305.1:0-4362 GCA_964505355.1 uncultured Myxococcaceae bacterium
ATGAAGACGGGAGGTGCGGAAAAGAAGGCGTCCTCTTAACGCGGAAAAGAAGATGTCCCTGGACACTTGCCGCGCAATCAGCGCGGCGATCTCCCGCTGCTCTCGATTCGTCGTCCAGTGCATGGCCCGCAGCCTGACCGCTCGCGCAGGCGGAGGGAAGGACGGGCGTCAGGCGACGGTTACCGATGATCAGACCGCGCCCGGCGAAATCGCGCCCGACGTGGCGCCCGTCTCCGCCTCGACGAACGAAGGCACCGGCCGGCGTAGTGAAACGGGAGGTGGATAACGGTCGACGAGGCCGACGCGGAGGATGAACTGCGGCGGGTCGGAGAGGGCGAGTTCACTCGCGATGGCGGTTTGCCAGGGGGCTTCTTCGAGGATCTGGGTCATGGGGTGGATGCCGACATTGTATTCGCGCGCGCGGAGGGCCATGCGCTGAAATCGGCGGCCGGTTTCGATCAGGCCGGCGCGGCTCTTGCCGTCGCCGAGGACGAGAATCCAGCCGCCGCCCTGCCGAACGAGGCGCGCCACGCTCTCGACGGTGCGCGCGCGAAATGAATCTGCGAGGACGTCGTCGGGCGTCATGAAATGGCGGACGTACCAGCCGGCGAGTCCGGTGATTTCCATGCTCGCGGTCGAGAGGCCGTCGCGCGTTTGCTGCGCGGTTCGGTCGTCGAAGCGAATCCACGCCGCGAGTTCGCGCTGCGCGTCGTCGCGTCCTGTCTGTCTCCGGTTGGCTTCGAGGGTCCATTCCGCGAGTCGGTCGGCCTGTGGCGTTGCGCGCGGGACGTACAGAAACCCTTGTCCGAGCGGTTCGCAGAGGTGCGCGAGGACGGCCGGCGACAACTCTCGATCGGCCTGCCCCTGACGAATGGTGCGACGAAGCGTGAGAGGAGCGAGCGACTGCGCGCGCGAAGCGGCCTTGTGCAGCGTCACGTCGAGCACGGCGTTGCCACGCGTAGCGTCGTCGATCGGCACGCACTCCGACTCGTATCCCTCCGCGAGTGCCGCGAGCGCGAGGTTCTCCGCGAACGCGCCAATCGAGAGCGTGAGTTCGCGATCGTGCGGATCGACCGCGGGCAGCCGGCGTGCCGGCACCGCGCGAATCGTCCAGCGCCGCGCGTCGTGCGCGATCACCGACCAGGGCTGCGTGTTGTGCCCGTTTGGCGCGAGCGAGGCGTAGTGCAGGATTCTCATCGCGGGCGCGTCGAGCGGAGCTACGGGCGGTTGGCCGGCGGGCGGCGTGCGCTCGTCGTGCGGTTCGACCGCGGCATGTGCCGGCGAGGCCGCGCCGCCGACGAGCACACCCGCCGCGAGTTCGAGAAACGCTCTGCGGTCGGTCTTCATCTCTCACCTCCGTGTGGCGCGCTTGCGGCGACGTGCGGGCGGCCCGGGTTCGCGCACGAGCGCGCGCACGATGTCTTCGATCGCGATCCGAATTCGTTTCCAGCCCGCCTCGCGGTCGAGGCGGATGCCGAGGTAGTCGTTCACGGTGTCCGAGCGCAGCGCGAGGTAGCTGATGCCGGCATGAAGCAACGCGCCCACCGCGGCGAGATCGCGCGTGCGCGCATGCTTCAGTTCTTTGGGCAGCGCGGCCAGCAGCTCGGCCCCCGATTCTTCGCGCGCCCGCGCCATCGCATCGCTGAGTTCGTTCTTTTGCAGCAGTTCCCACTTCATGATCTCGCGCGTCACGGGGCGCGCGCGCAGCTCGCGCAGATGACCGTCGAGAATCGCGTGTGCGGCGGTTTCGGGAGCGAGTGCGCGCAACTCGTCGGGCCCGCGTCCGGTCAGTTCGCGGTGCGTCGGCCAGAACTCTTCCGTTGCGAACTCGCGCAGCAGTTCCGGCAGCCCGCCGAAGTAGCGATAGATCAGCGTCTTGCCGACACCGGCCTCGCGCGCGATGGCGTTGATGCCGATCCCTGCGAACCCCTCGCGTGCCAGCACCGTGCCCACCGCGGAGAGGATGCGCTGCCGGGTTTTCTCGCTGTCGCGTTCCATCTCGGGTCGCTCCGCGGCCTCGCGGGTCGCTCGATGTCCGATTGTTACCGGCCGGTAACACCCGCGTCAACACGCGGCCTACGGCGGGCGCGCAGCACCGACTCGCGGCGCAGCGTCGCTCGCGACCGGCGAGATCGACGGCCGCGGCGCGAATCTACGCGGGCGGCGTCTCGCCAGGCTCTCGGGCGGTGCTCGTCCGATCGATCACGGTCGCTTCGGCGCTGCGGTTTCGAAACCGAGCCACGCGGCGTGAAGACTCGCGGCCGAGAGCAGGTGCCAGAGCGCATGGCCCTGATAGAGAACGCTGTCGGGCCAGCAGAGCCAGCGCTTCACGTCCGCCTCGCGCACGACGAACGCGATCGCGATCAGCGCGAGCGGAGCCACCCCGGCGCGCAGCGTCGTGCGCCCTTCGCGGCCGAGCACGACGAGTCCCGAGCTGGCGATCGACGCCAGCGCAACGAGCACCAGCGTCGTCGGCAGCATCCACTTGTAGAGGGCGAGCGCGAGCAAGACCGCCGCGTACGCGGGCAGAACGATCCGCCATCCGATGCGTCCCGCGTCGTGTACGGCGCGCGCGGCGACCGCGGCGAGCGCGGCGTACATCCCGACCACGTCGAGCCATTGAAACTCGCGCGTCACACTGGCGTGAAACAGGAAGCTTCCCGCGGCGAGCACACCGCATCCCGCCCCGAAGAGGAGACCGCCGGCATCGCGCGTGCGTGCGATCGCGAGCGCACCCACCAGCAGGAAGCCGAGGTTCGACCATGTGTTGAGCGGTTGCTGAATCGACGCGCGCGTCGAAAGCGAGCCGCAGCGATGACTGTGTTCGCAGTATTCCGCGCAGTCTGCGGGCGTGAATCCCTGCCAGATCTCGGCCGACGGAAATGCCGCAGCGACGGCCGCCGCGACGAGGGCGATGGCGAGGGTTCCGAGCAGGGCGAGTCGCAGCGTCGGATTCATGCGCGACGGAGAATGCCGCGCGCACGCACGGCGCGCGAGCGATTGCTCAGGGCCTCGCGCGATTTCGCGCATCTCCATTCGCAGCCGGCGCCACGCGCACCAGCGCGAGCACCATGCCGTCGCGCGCGAGGCGCGGCGCGCTTCGGGTCACGATCGGCCGGTGCGCGACGCGTTCGCCCACGGTCGGATCGGCCGCGAGCGCAGCGAGAACGGCTTCGGGCGCGATCAGCCACGCGGGCTTCTCTTCGGCGGACAGCTCGTCCACGGCCTCGCTGCGCGAGAGTTCGCGCACGTTGCGCTGGAGCAGGAACTGGAGCGGGATCGAACTCGTCTCGACGAACGCGATCGGCGCGGGCCCCGCCTGTCGAGAGACCTCGGCTGCGAAGGCGCGAATCACGGGGCCTTCGGCTTCGCGCGCCGCCGCCGTGAAGGTGTGCGAGTAGATCAGCGTCGCGAGGCTCTGCGCGATCAGCGCGGCGACGAGCCGCGCGCGCCGCGTCGCCCGGGGACGCAGCGTGTGCGCGAGCGGAAGCAGCGCGAGCGCGGACACCGCGTAGAGCCAGCCCGGCGGCGTCGAGAACGAGTGCATGGCGGGAAGGCGCGAGAGCGGAAGCAGCACGATCGCGAGCGCGCTGGCGACGAGCGCCCACACCCGCGCCGCGAGTTCGATGCCGTGCCCCCGGGCTGCGGGCGGCGCATCCGTCAGCCAGGGCCAGAGCGCGCGACCCGCGAGCAGCGCGGCGGGCACGTACATCGGCAACAGGTGATCGGGACGCTTGGTGGCGGGAAACAAGAAGACGAACAGCCCGCCGAGCAGCCAGCAAGCAGGCAACAGGACGTCGTCGTCCCGGCGCGGAGCCGTCTCCGCGCGAAGCGATCGCCACGCATCGCGCAGGCCCGGAATCATCGCCACCGACCAGGGCGCGAGTTTCAAGAAGAGATAGGGCAGCAGGTAGAAGAACGGCTGGTGTTTCACGTCCGCGTACTCGCCGGTGCCCGTCATCTGCTCGAAGAACTCTTCGCGGATCATGGTTCGCATCGCGTCGCCGCTCGCCAGCAGCGCGGGAATCAACCAGAGCGCCACCATCAACACGACGATCGCGAGACCGCGCAGCGGGCGAAGCGCGCGCAGGCGCGCGGCATCGCGCGTCGCGACGAGATGCAGTGCCACCGCCGCGAGCGGCACCGCGATGCCCGGCGGCCCCTTCGTCATCGTCCCGAGACCCACGCAGATCCAGAACGCCGTCGTGCGGCGAAGCGAGTAGGCGACGATGGCCGCAGCAGCGAAGAAGGCGAGCAGCATGTCGGTTCGTGCGAAGAACGAAAGTTTCGCGACGTGCCCGGTGGTCGCGAAGAGCGCGAGCGCGAGCAGCGCGGGCCCGGCGCCGATCCAGCGGGCTCCGA
>CAZDHU010000306.1:0-11057 GCA_964505355.1 uncultured Myxococcaceae bacterium
TGCCCCGCGAGTTTGGGGGCGGAGGCATGGATCTGCTCTCGGCGATCCTCTGCATCGAAGAGCTCGCTCGCATTTCGCCGCTCTGTGCAGCACCCGTCTTCGAGAGCAACGTGGGCCCCGTCCGTGTGATCGAACACTTCGGCTCGGCAGAGCAGCGGCGGCGGTTCTTGCCCCGCGTCTCTCGCGGCGAGATGCAGATCAGTGTCGGCATGACGGAGGCCGAGGCAGGAAGCGCCCTCACCGACCTTCGAACACGGGCGACCCGGGTCGATGGCGGCTGGCAACTCGATGGCCGAAAGATCTTCTGCACGGGCGGCGGGCACAGCGAAGCCTACATGGTCTATTGCCGCTTCGAGGATCAGCCGGGGGCACGAGGGATCGGGGCGCTGCTGGTCGAAAAGGGAACGCCTGGATTTTCGTTCGGCAAACAAGAGCAGTTCATGGGAATGCGCGGGTTCCCCAGTTGTGATCTCGTCTTCGAGCGCTGCGTGGTCCCCGACGAGAATCTGATCATCCCGCCGGGCGGCTTCCGTTCGCTGATGCAGTGCTTCGACATCGAGCGCTGCGGCAATGCGACGATGGCTCTCGGCATCGCGGCGGGCGCGCTGGAGATCGCGACGGCGCATGCACTGGCTCGCAAGACCTTCGGCAAACCGATCGCGGAACGGCAGGCGATCCAGTTGATGATCGCCGAGATGGCGACGCAGGTGGACGCCGCACGCCTGCTCGTGCATCGCGCCGCGGTCGGCGCCGCGAGCGGTTTCCCTTCGATTCGCGACACGTCGATGGCCAAGGTCTTCGCGAACGAAACGGCGAAGAAGGTGACCGACATGGCGATGGAGATCCTCGGCGGATACGGCTACTCGACCGATCTTCCGGTCGAGCGGATGCTGCGCGACAGCCGGGGATGGCCACTCGCCGGCGGCACGCTGCAGATTCAGAAGATCACGATCGCGGCCACGGTGCTCGGCCGACCGTTCTCCCAGCGATGATCGGGGGCGCGACGACGCCCGCGATCGCAGACCGCGGGTCGTCATGAGCGGGAGCGAATCCGCGTGACGCCTCCGGAATCACGCGCGGAGCAAGGGATGCCCCTTTCGCGACGGCGGTTGCTGCAACTCGGCGCGCTGGGTGCCGCGATCGCCTTCACCGCCGGCATCACGCGACGCGCGTTTCGGCGTTCGAGCGCCCCCGGCGACGGTCGAATCGCGCTGTCGGCAGCGGGCGAAGAGATCGTTCGCGCGCTCACACCCGTCGTGCTCGGCTCGCTG
The DNA here is from genome assembly GCA_964505355.1 of uncultured Myxococcaceae bacterium. GTDB lineage: Bacteria > Myxococcota_A > UBA9160 > UBA9160 > UBA9160 > CAZDHU01. Next base: position 1,272 of record CAZDHU010000306.1, read on the forward strand.
TTCGACCTCGACCTCTCGCTTCGAAGCCGCGCGATGGACGACGGCATCTCCGCGCTCGACGACTATCTCGCGCATCTCTCCCCCGCCGTGCAGGAGGAAGTTCGGGGCGCGTTCGCGGCGCTCGATCTCTGGCCCGCGCGTCTGTTCTTGCTCGGAACGATTCGGCCGTGGAAGGACGCCGCTCCCGAAGCGCTCGCCCGGTTTCTGCGCTCGGCGGGCAGAAGTCGCGTGCAGATCCTGCGCCGCATTCACGGCCTCCTTCACTCGTTCGTCGTGCTGGTCTGGTTCGATCGCCCGCTCGCCTGGCCGGAGATCGGCTATCCCGGCCCGCCTCCTCCGCGCGGCGTCGAGCTGCCGGAGAACACGAAATGAGCCACGAGATCCATTTCGGAGATCGACTCGACGCCGATCTCTCGCTCGAAGGCGACGTCGTCGTGATCGGCAGCGGCGCGGGCGGCGGCACCGCGGCCGACGTGCTCAGCGCGGCCGGACTCCGCGTGCTCTTGCTCGAAGAGGGCGGCTACGCCGTGTCGAAGGACTTCACCTTGCGAGAGGTGCCGACCTTCGCCCGGCTCTATCTCGACGGCGCGGCGAGCCCGTCGGCGGACGGTGCGCTCACGGTCATGCAAGGCCGGACGGTGGGCGGCTCGACCACCGTCAACTGGACGAGTTGTTTCCGCACTCCGGAGCCGACGCTGTATCACTGGCGCGAGGCGCACGGACTCGAAGGCTTCGAACCGGAATCGCTCGCGCCGTGGTTCGAGCGCATGGAGACTCGCCTTCACGTCACGACGCAAACCGTCCACAACGTCAACAACCAGCTCTTCGCGCGCGGAGCCGATCGGCTCGGCTGGCGCCGGGGTGAGATCCGCCGGAACGTTCGCGGCTGCGGCAATCTCGGTTACTGCGGTCTCGGCTGCGCCCTCGACGCCAAGCAGAGCATGCTGATCACGACCATTCCCGACGCTCTCGACCGGGGGGCCGCGCTGGTCACGCGCGTTCGCGCTCGGCGACTTCGAATCACCGGAAGGCGCGTCGACGCCGTCGAAGGAATCGCCCTCGATGCGCGAGGCGTTCGGCCGACCGGGCGGCGGGTCACGCTTCGCGCGCCCTTCGTGGTGGTCGCGGGCGGCGCGCTCGGCAGCCCTGCCCTGCTTCTGCGCTCGGAGGTTCCGGATCCGTACGAGAGAGTCGGCAAGCGGACGTTTTTACAGATGCACAACTACTCGATGGCGCAGATGAACGAGCGCGTCGACGGATTCACCGGCGCGCCGCAGTCCATCTACTCCGATCAGTTCACGTGGATCGATGGCCCGACGGGAAAGGCCGGCTTCAACATGGAGGTGGCCGGCGCACAGCCCGTGGCCAGCATGAACTTCCGGAAAGACGCGGGAGCCGCCATGGCCGAGGCCGCGCGCGGCTTTTCACGCCTGCACGTACTGGTCTCGCAGATTCGAGATGGATTCCATCCCGAGAGCACGGGCGGCGAGGTGCGCCTGCGGGCAGACGGCAGCGCGCAGCTTCACTATCCGCTCAATCCGTATCTGCTCGACGGAATCCGTCGCTCCTGGCTCGCGATGGCGGAGTGTCAGTTCGCGGCCGGCGCGCTGACGGTTCATCCCGCCAGCAGCGATGCTCCGTCGTTTTCGAGCTGGTCTGCAGCCCGGTCTGCGATCGCGACGCTCCCGTTGCGTTCACCGAACGTCTTTCTCAACTCGACCCACCCGCTCGGTGGCTGCGCGATGGGAATCGACGAACGAACCTCGGTCGTTCGCCCCGACGGCATGCATCATCAGATCGAAAATCTCGCGGTGCTCGATGGCTCGGTGCTGCCGACCAGCCTCGGCGTGAACCCGTCGCTCACCATTTACGCGCTCGCCGCGCGCAACGCGAGCCGGCTCGCCTCGCAGATCACCGGTCGCGCTGCCGATGGCCGCGATGCGTCCGGCATCACAGCTCGTGATGGAAGCCGAGTTCGAATCGCAGCCCGATCGCGATCGCGTTCTCGAGCGAGCGATTCGTTCCGGGATTCACGATCCATTGCACGTCGGGCTGAAGCGTCAGCCAGTCCGTGATCGGCGCGCGATAGGTGAGTTCGAGGTTGGTTTCATGCCGATCCACCGGCTCGTCGAGCGACGATTGCAGATGGCGAATCGTGTCGCCGTTCAGCGCCGAGGCGACGGCAATCCCGAGCACGTCCTCGTTTCGCCCCGGGATCGGACCGGTGTACGTGATGCCTGCGGAGACGTGCTGGCTGAACGGGTTGATGCGCGCATTCGCGATGCCCCAGCGTGCGAACGCCGCGAGGCCCTGTGATTCGTCACCGGGCTCCCGAATCAGCGGAGCCGACGCCATCAGGTAGGCGCCCTGATTCGAGCGATTGCTGCGCGGATCCCCGTCGTCGTCGGTGCGCGCGAGTTCGTCGAAGCTTTCCGTGTAGCGCCAGTACCCGGCGTAATACTGCGCCGGCCCGTCGTGATACCCCGCTTCGGCAGCGAGCAGTGCGCCGTCGTTTCCGAGGCGGATGGTCGTGCGCGCCGGGTGATCGGGATCGTTCGGCACCGCGTCGAGCACAGCGGCGCGGACGAACCACTCCGGCGTGAAATGATGATCGACGCGAAGCGCGAGCGACGTCGACGGAAAGATCGACGGCCCGTTCAGCCCGGATTGTGAGTAGTCGGGGCCGATGCCGTGGGCGCTGTTGATGAAGAGGCCGCGCAGCTCGCCGGCATCGAACTCCGAGTTGAGGTCGTAGAGACCGAGCCGCAGCGAACTGTCGCCGATCTTCTGCTCCCACCACGCTTCGTAGAGCCGAATCGCGCGAACGCCGGTCTCGATGTTGCTCACGACCTGGGCGTCGCCGACCACGCCGTCACTGAACGGGCGGCCGTTGTCGTAGAGCCCGTAGACGAAAAAGCTCGCCCCCGTCCAGCCGAACGCCGCTTCCGCGTCGAGGGTGGCCTGCAGGTCGAGGTTGTCGAGATAGCGAGCATCGCGGCGAAGTCCGCCGCGCGTGTTGCCCCAGATTTCGCCTGTGTAGGCGGCGTCGAGCACGAGCGCCGGGGGCGGAGGGGAGTGCTCTTCCGCGTGAACCGACTCGCCGGTGCGGAGCACGGCGAGCATCGCCGCGGTGCAGGCCAGGGCTCGCCTTCCTCCCGACCCAAAAAGAGACCGAATGATCGCGGCTTGACACTCGTTCATGCACTCCCTCACCGGAACCTGCGCGACCGGGCCCGGCAGGGGGACAGCACTCGGAGGACCGAAATTGAAATCGACGGTCGGTTTCATACAAAAGCGAGTTGGAGAAGACAACACCCCGGCCCGTGGCCTCGGCCGGGGACGTAACCCGATCCGCAGGGTCCGGGTTCCAAAGGTCGAACCCGCGGCGGGACGCAGTCGCGCCCGCAAGAGAGAGCCGCGACCCTGCACCAGCCCGTCCGCCGCATCACCACGACACTCACGGAACTGATCGACGCGCTTCACGCCCTGTCGCTCGACGAGCAGACATCCGCGCGCGTGATTCAGGGCCTGTTGAAACACGGCCGCGCTCGATTCGTCGGGTCGGCCTCGTCCGTGGCCGATGCCTTTGCCCTCGCGAGTAACCCGCCGAGCCCGCCCGGGCATCGAACCGTGCAGGATTCGACGAATGCGAATCCAACCGAAGGAGAACGGGAATGACCGATCGAATCTCGATTCCGCGTCCGACCGGGCGCGGCGCCGCACTGGCCGTCGCCGTCGTCGCAGGTCTCGCATCGGCGAGTGTCGCCGTCGCGGGTCCGCACGGCGGACCTTGCGGAGGAAGAGCCGGGGGGGGGCTCGACCGCATCGAGCACGGCGTCGCACGCGCCGGGCTTCCGGCCGAAACGCAGAAGGCGATCTATCAACGACTCGACGAGGCGCGAACCGAGCAGCGTGCGCTTCGCAGCTCGCTCGCCGACGAACACGAGAAGATGCGCGCGCTGCTCGAACGGGATGTGACCGACGCGGACGCCGTGATGGCGCAGGCGGATGTCGTCGGCAACCTCGAGACGCAGATGCGCAAGCTCGAGCTGCGGACGCTCGTCTCTCTCCGCAACCTGGTCACACCGGAGCAGTGGGAAGAGATCGCCCCGCGCCCGCCGCGCTTCGGCGCCCGATCGAAAGATTCCTGAGCGACGTCCCGGGCCGAGGCCAGGAGGCTGCGATCAAGGGACCGGACTCGCAGTTCTCCTGGCCTCGATGGCCTTCGAAGATTCGTCCGAACGTCGAACGCGCGAGAATCCGAGATCGAGGTCGAGCACGTGACGGATCTGACCGGTACGGCCGGGTGGATGGCTTCGGAAGGGGTGGCGATGCACGACGCCCGCGCCCGTGAGTTCGAGGCGTTCGTCGCGAAACACCGGGAACGGACACTCGGCCTCGCATGGCGTCTCGTCGGAGGCGATCGTGCAACGGCAGAGGACGTGGCACACGACGCCTTCGTTCGCGCGCATCGGGCGCTCGATCGATTTCGCGGAGAGGCCGAGATGTCGACGTGGTTTCATCGAATCGTGATCAACGAAGCACGTCGCCACCGCCGCTGGCTGCGGCTTCGGCGGCGGTTTTCGGCCGCGATGCCCGAGGACGTCGCCGAGGCGAGCGCCGAGCCGCGCGGGGATCCCGCCCTGCGCGACCGAATTCTGCGCGCGCTGGATCGGCTCTCGAACGGACAGCGGGAAGCGTTCATCCTCGTTCACCTGGAGCGGCACACCGTGTCGGAGGCTGCCTCCATGACGGGGCGCGCACTCGGCACGACCAAGGCGCATCTTCACCGGGCGCTGACGAATCTGCGCCGCGAACTCGCTGATCTCGCGCCGGCGCGGGAGGTGACCTCGTGAACCGACGACACGACGAGACGACCGAATCTCTATCCGCGGCCGAACGCGCATTCGTGGAGCAGATCCGCGATGCCTCGAGTCCGCCGCGCCAGAGCGCGTACGAACGGCGCGCCTTCGACGAGCGACTGGAAGCGAGCGTGCGCCGCTCACCGGTTCGCCTCTCGCTCGGCTGGAGCACGGCCGTGGCCACCGCCGCTCTCTGCGCGATCTGGCTCACAGGGGAACACGGAAAGCGCCTCCTTGCCCCGGCACGAACGGACGCCGTCGCTGGCGATGCGACCGATCTCTCCGGGTCTGCCCAGCAGGACGCGATTCTGTCCATCGTGATCGATCCAGATTCGATGCCTGCCGAAACGCTTCCGGTGGAGTACGAAGCGATCGCGAGTGTGTTCATCGATGGCTGACGAATTCTCGCGGCGAACGACGCGATCGCGCGCGCTGCACGCGTTCGTGCGCGGCCTCTCGCTCGCGGTCGTCGTTGCGACACCGCCGAGTGTCAGTGCGGGCCCCCGCGGCGGAGGCCCGCCCGGAATGTCGGGGCCGCCGCCCTTCGAGGACGTTCTCGAACGCCATGCCGGTCGCCTCGGCCTCGATGCGAAGACGCGGCAAGAAATCCGAACGCTCGCCGACGAGGCGCGAGCCGAAAGCAAAGAGCTGGAGAGCACGCTGCACGCGCTGCATGAAGAGCTGCGGAACCTGCTCGATCAGGACTCACCCGATCTCGACGCGGCGCTGCAGCAGACCGAGCGCATCGGCAGCGCCGAGACGTCGCTCCACAAGCTCCGCCTCCGAACCATGCTGCGCATCCGCGCCCTGCTCACGCCTGAACAGCGAAAGGAGCTCGTGCGAATGCACGAGGAACGACGGCGACGACACACGGGCGGCTGGCGTATCGGCCCGCCGCCCGAAGAGAGCCCGCCCGCCCCCGAGTGATCGACCCGCCACTCGGCGACCGGCCGCGCACCGGGCCAGCCGGGAGTCGCCGCGCCTCGCTACCGAATCCGCACCCGGAATCGCCTACGATCGCGTGTCATGCCCGGCGCACCTGCGCGACGGAATCACGGAGCCGACGGAAGACGAGGTCGCGATCGATCCGGCCGGGCGCCGGCGATGAGAAGAACGTGACGGACGCGCAACGCGCGATTCCCGGCCGTCGGACGCAGGCACTCGTCTTCCTCGCCATGACCTGCGTCGCGACCGCGGCCAGCGAAGTCGGCGCCCGCTCGGGCGCCCGTCCCTTCGAGCGCTTCCTCGGTCGGTTCGATCCTTCGCTCACGATCTTCGTCGCCGCCGCGCTCGGCGCCATCGCACTCGCCCGGCTGGCCTCGGCGGGATTCGTCGTCGTGCGACGAGATTCGCTTCGGGGGGCGCGAGGGGCCTTCGCACTCGCCCTCGTCTTCGGCGCCGTGGCGATTCTCGTCGATTGCCTGGCCCCGTTTCCGAAAGACATGAACGTCTCGTTTCCCGATTCGCTCGCCTTTTATCCCGCGATCGGATTTCTCGTCGAGATCGTGTTCCATCTCGTCCCGCTCGGAATCGCGGTCGTCGCACTCGGCCCGGTCGAGGGCCGATGGGGACGTCGAACGACGAACGGGCTCGCGATCGGAATCGTCGCGGCGCTCGAAGCCACCTTTCAAAGCCTGCTCGGGTCCGGGGACGCTCATGCGACGTGGGTCCCGATCTGGATCTGGTGGCACGTCTTCGGGATCAACCTGGTCCAGTTGATCACCTTCCGCCGCAACGGCTTCGCCGCGATGATCCTGGTTCGGCTGGTGTATTACCTCGTCTGGCACATCGTCTGGGGACTCGTCCGTACGACACTTCTTTTCTGACGCGCCGCCGGGCAAAGACGCGTTCACACGGAGCGACGAGCGGAAGGATTCACCGATGACCGAGCATTTCCTCCCGCGCTCCGTGCGCTTCTCGTACGGCTTCGGTTCCGTCGCCGAAGGGGTCAAGAACGCCGCCTTCAACTCGTTCTTGCTCTTCTACTACAACGTCGTGCTCGGGCTGTCGGGGACGCTCGGCGGAACGGCGATACTGATCGCGCTGATCGTCGACGCGGTCACCGACCCGCTGGTCGGTTCGTGGTCCGACAACCTGCACAGCCGCTGGGGACGCCGGCATCCGTTCATGCTCGTTTCCGCGCTTCCGATGGGCATCGCATTCTGGTTTCTCTTTCATCCGCCCGCGGGATTCAGCACGACGGGATTGTTTCTCTGGTTCACGTCCTTTGCCGTGCTCGTACGCAGCGCCATGACGCTGTACTCGATCCCGAGCAACGCCCTCGTCGCCGAACTGACGCCGAACTACGACGAGCGAACGTCACTCGTGAGCTGGCGATTCTTTTTCGGCTGGGTCGGCGGTCTCGGGTTCGCGCAGGCGGGCTATCGAATTTTCTTCGCATCGAGGCCGGGGTTCGCCGACGGACGCCTCGACGCGAGTGCCTACGGCAGCTTCTCCACGCTCGGCGCGATCGTGATCGTGATCGCCATCCTCGTCTGCTGCCTCGGCACGAAGCGGCTGATCCCTCGCCTCGCGGCTGCGCCGGCACCCGTGCCTTTCACACCCGGACGGTTCGTTCGCGAGCTGCGAGACGTCTTCGGCAACCGTTCGTATTTGATGCTCGTCTTTGGATCGCTCTTCGCTTCGGTCGCCGGCGGATTTCAGGAAGTCGTCGGTCTGTACATGAGCACGTACTTCTGGGAGCTCGATCCGGGAGAGATCGCGACTCTCGGGTTGTCCCTCGTCGTCTCGCTCGTCGCGGGCGTCGCGCTCGCGCGCCCGGTGAGTCAGCGCTTCGACAAGAAGCGGTCCGCGGTCGCGCTCTCGACCACGGCCGTCGTCTTCGGACCGGCTCCGATCTTCTTGCGACTGATCGGCGTGATGCCGGCGAACGATCATCCGGCCCTGCTTCCGATTCTCGCGCTGCACGCGGTCGTCGGGGTGACCATCGTGATCATGATCGGCATTCTGCTCTCGTCCATGATCGCCGACGTCGTCGACGAGAACGAACTCGTGACGGGGAAACGACAGGAGGGCATGTTCGCCTCGGTGATCGCGTTCGCCGCAAAGGCGACGTCGGGGATCGGCGGATTTCTGGCCGGCATCGCACTCGACGCGATCGCGTTTCCCCGGCAGGCGGAGCCGGGTTCGATCGCCGAGGACACGCTGTTTCAGCTCGGCCTCGCGGTCGGACCGTGCATGTTCGTGCTGTTTCTCGTTTCGCTGATCTTTTTGCGACGCTACGGCATCACGCGCGACCGTCACGCGGAGATTCGGGCCGCGCTGGCGTCGCGGAAGCCCCGCGCGAGCGACGCGTCGGACGCGAAGGGCGACGAAGCGCCGCGCGCCGCGTCGCGCTGAGTCGGTCGACGCCCGCGCGGCGGGCGAGGAAGGATCGCGATGTTCGAAGCAGGCGTCCGCAAGCGCATCGACCGGTTCGTTTCGCCGTTTCGAGTGGTTCGCGGCAAGTCGTTTCGGCTCGCCGATTTCGACCCGCGCGACACCGGCGGCCTCGGCTCGGAATCGAAAGACGAGGCGAAGCGCTGGCTGGCGGACGGAGTTCGCTGGCTCGCCGATGCGCAGGACCGTCTTTACGCACAGAACAGCTGGTCGGTCCTGCTGGTCTTCCAGGCGATGGATGCAGCGGGGAAGGACGGCACGATCAAGCACGTGATGTCGGGGATCAATCCGCAGGGCTGTCAGGTGTTCTCGTTCAAACAGCCCTCCGCCGAAGAGCTGGATCACGATTTTCTCTGGCGCACGGCGAAGAGCCTTCCCGAGCGAGGGCGCATCGGCATCTTCAATCGCTCGTACTACGAAGAGGTGCTGATCGTCCGCGTGCACGAGGAGCTGTTGCAGGCACAGAAGCTGCCTTCGCAGGTGGTGACCCGGAAGCTCTGGAAGGAGCGGCTCGATTCCATCGCCGGTTTCGAGCGCCATCTGGCGAAGAGCGGCACGTTGATTCTGAAGTTCTTCCTGCACGTGTCGCGAGACGAGCAGAAGAAGCGGTTTCTCGAGCGCCTCGATCGGCCAGAAAAGAACTGGAAGTTCTCCGCGTCCGATGCGCGTGAGCGGCGTCACTGGGCGGAGTACATGGACGCCTACGAGAAGGCGATTCGCGCCACGGCCCGCAAGCACGCCCCGTGGTACGTGATCCCGGCCGACAACAAGTGGTTCACACGTCTCGTCGTCGCGGCGGCCATCGTCGACGCACTCGGCCGTCTCGATCTTCGCTATCCGCGGCTGAACGCGGCCCAGCGCAAAGAGATCGACGAAGCGCGACGCATTCTCGAACACGAACACGAGTGAAGCGTCCCGCCGCGTCGGATGGCGCCGGTCTCACGCCGTCGCGGGCGAACGAACGGCCAGCAGAGCGTCGATCCGCGCTCGTACGTCGGGCCAGTCGAGATCCGTCGCGGCGAAGTAGACGGAATCTCGCAGATGGCCGTCGTGACATCGCATGTGATGGCGCATCATCGCCTCTTCGCGAAGGCCGAGCCGGGCCATCGCCCGCCGCGACGCCTCGTTGCGCGCATCCGTTTTCAACTCGATCCGATTCAGCCCGCATCTCTCGAAGCCGTGCGTGAAGAGCAGGCGCTTTGCTTCGGTGTTGATCGCGGTGCGCTGAAACTCTCGGCCGAGCCAGGTGGATCCGATCTCGACCCGCGCGAACGAGGGATCGACCAGCCAGTAGCGGGTGCTGCCCGCGAGGCGCCCGCTCGCTCGATCTCGGATCGCGAACGGAACGCAACGTCCGGCCGCTTCGTCGCGCAACGCGGTGGCGACGTATTCGCGCATGTCATCGGCGGTGGCGACGACGCCGAAGGGATGAAAGCGCCAGAGCGCGGGATCGAGGCCGATTTCGGTCAACCCCGGTGTGTGTTCCGTTCGCAGCGGTTCCAGCCGCGCGTGCCGTCCTTCGAGA
>CAZDHU010000307.1:0-44703 GCA_964505355.1 uncultured Myxococcaceae bacterium
AGTTCGATGGGTAGGGGGTCGGGGGAAGCGCTCGACGACTCGGTAGGTGGAGCAAGAGCCGGGAGCGCCGGTGTCGGACCGGCCAGGATCGGGCCGCCAGCCGACGTACAAGCGCCAGCCAGGAGAACGGCGACGAGGACGGTGCCCATCGCGGACAGCACGCGCCGCTGGTCGGTCATCTGATCGAGCGCGCGTCGGGAGAGCGATTCGAAGACTACGTGCGCGCGCACGTGCTCGGTCCGTCTGGCATGACGAAGAGCGGATTTGGTCTGCCGGAGTCGGTGCCGCCCGAACTGGCGACCGGGTATGCATGGAAGAACGATCGCTACCGCAGCGCGACGCCCGATCGATTGCGCATGGGACCGGCCGGCGACCTTTTCACCACCGGACTCGAGATCGCGAACTTCATGATCGCGCACCTTCAGCGCGGCCGATTCGGCGAGGCCACGCTGCTCGCGCCCGAAACCGCCGATCGGATGCACGCTCGGCGATTCTCGAACCATCCCGCACTCGACGGCTGGTGCCTCGGGTTCACGGAGCGAACGCGGGGCGGCGTGCGCACGATCGGTCACGGCGGAAGCTGGAACGGATTCGGCACCGAACTGGTGCTCGTGCCCGAAGCGAACTTCGGGCTCTTCGTCTCGACCACGCGCGACAACGATTTTCGTTTTTTCGAGGCGTTCCTCGGCTCGGTGTTCGAGCGCTACTTCCCGGGCGGAGAGCTTCCGCGAGCGCGACCGGCGGCCGACGACGAGGCGCGCGCGCGACTGGCTCGCTTCGAAGGGCGGTGGATTCCCAATCGCCGGATTCGCGGCGATTTCCTCGCTCTCGGAACTCTGCTCGGTGAGAGCCGAACGCGCGTCGAAGACGGTGTGCTGGTGATTCACCCGGCGGCCGAGATCGACCCGCAGCGCCTCGTACCGCTCGACGACGGCGTCTTCGCCGTCGAAGGCACGCGGCGCCGCGTCGCCTTTCGCGACGCCACGGCCGAGGCGCCGGCGCGCATGTTCGTCGATCAGTGGGCCTTCGACCGGGTGCGCCCATGGCGAGCTCCCTCGATGCATCAGGTGCTGCTCGCGGCGTGCGCGCTGGCCTTCGCGAGCACGCTGCTCGGCTTCGGATTCGGAGCGCTGGTGCGCGCGCTCTTTGGCGGGCCGGCGAGTGGCATCCCGCGCGCGGCGCGGGGGCTCGCGATGGCCGTCTCCGGCCTCGATCTGATCGTGCTCGGTGGCATCGTCGGATCGCTCGCGATGGTGTCGCCCTACGAGCTGATGAAACACGTACCGGGCTGGTTGATCGCACTCGGCGCCGTTCCGCTGCTCACGCTGCCGGCATCACTCGGCATCCCGATCTTTCTCTGGCGCTCCCGCGGCAGCCGAAGCTGGACCCCGCTCGCGCGCATTCACTTCGGGCTGCTCACTTTCGCCTGTCTCGGATTCGCCTTCTTCGTTCTCCACTACCACCTGATCGCCATCCGGGGGGGCGAGTGACCGAGCCGTATCGCGACGCATCGCGACCGATCGACGAACGCCTCGATGATCTGCTGCGACGGATGACGCTGGAGGAGAAGCTCGCGCAGATCGGCTGCGTCTGGTCCACGCAGTTGCTCGACGAGGGCCGATTCTCGCCCGCGCTCGCGAAGCGGTGGATGCCGCACGGGATCGGACACGTGACGCGAATCGGCGGCGCGACCGTGCTCGGTCCGAACGAGAGCGCCGCGTTCGCCAACGAGATCCAGCGCCACTGCACGAACGAGACCCGTCTCGGCATCCCGGCGGTGATCCACGAAGAGAGTTGCGCGGGATTCATGGCGAAGGGCGCCACCTGCTTTCCGCAGGCGATCGGACTCGCGGGCACGTTCGACGCGGAACGCGTCGAGGCCATGGCGCGCGTGATCCGCGAACAGATGCTCGCGGTCGGTGCGCGTCACTCGCTCGCACCGGTTCTCGACGTCGCGCGGGATCCGCGCTGGGGGCGGGTCGAAGAGACCTTCGGCGAGGATCCGTGGTTGATCGCACAAATGGGCATCGCGTACGTGCGCGGCCTGCAGGGCGACGATCTGCGCGGCGGCGTGATCGCCACGGGCAAGCATTTCGCGGGCTACGCGGCGAGCGAAGGCGGCCTCAACTGGGCGCCGGCACATCTCGGGCCGCGCGAGCTGCGCGATCTCTACGCGTTTCCCTTCGAAGCCGCGATTCGGGAGGCCGGGCTGGCGTCGGTGATGAACGGTTATCACGAACTCGACGGGATTCCGTGCGGCGCCTCGAAAGCGCTGCTCGACGACCTGTTGCGCGGGGAGCTCGGGTTCGAGGGCGTGGTCGTGGCGGATTACTTCACCGTCGACTGTCTGCGTTCGTATCACCGAATCGCGCCCGACAAGGGCGAGGCCGCGCGACGCGCGCTCGCGGCCGGTCTCGATGTCGAGCTGCCTGCGTTCGACTGCTTCGGCGAACCGCTGCGTGATGCGGTGGCGCGCGGCGCCGTGCCGCTGGAGCAAATCGACCGCGCCGTCCGCCGGATGCTGCGCGCGAAGATTCTGCTCGGGGTGTTCGAGCGGCCGTTCGTCGACGAGGGCGCGGCCGCGCGCGTCTTCGATACCTCCGCGCAGCGGGCGCTCGCGCGCACGCTGGCGCAGCGCTCGATCGTGCTGCTGTCGAATCAGGGGGGTGTACTGCCGCTGCGTCGAAATCTCGTCCGTCTCGCCGTGATCGGACCGAGCGCGGATTCGATTCGGGTGCTGCAGGGCGACTATCACTTCCCATCCCATCTCGAAACGATGTTCGGAGCGATCGACGAGCATCTGGCGGGAAACGTCGAAGGGGCGGGCGAGCCCGCGGCCGAGGCACCCGCGGCGCCGAATGCGGGCGAGACGAACCTCGCCGCACACTTTCCGCGTATGACGACGCTGCTCGACGGGATTCGCGAGCGCGTGTCGCCCGAGACCGAGATTCTCGAGGCCCGCGGCTGCGAAATCGCGCACACGGGCACCGAAGGTTTCGCAGACGCCGTCGCCGTCGCGCGGGCAGCAGAGGTCGCGATCGTTTGCGTGGGCGGCAAGAGCGGGCTCGTCGCGGGATGCAGCAGCGGCGAATCGGTCGATCGCTGCACGCTCGGCCTTCCCGGGGTGCAAGAGTTGCTGATCGAGGCCGTGATCTCGACCGGAACGCCGACCATCGTCGTCGTGGTCGATGGCCGGCCGCTCGCGCTGGCCGCGATCGCCGAACACGCCCACGCACTGCTCCATGCGTGGCTTCCGGGGGAAGAAGCGGGACACGCACTCGCCGACGTGCTGTTCGGGCTGGTGAATCCGTCCGGGAGACTCGCCGTCTCGATGCCACGGACCGAAGGCCAGCTTCCCGTCTTTCATGGCCATCGGCCGAGCGGCGGGCGTTCGCACTGGAAGGGCGCCTACGCCGACGGGCCGGCGACACCGCTCTTCGCGTTCGGCCACGGGCTGTCCTACACGCGCTTCGAATACTCCGAACTCGCGCTCTCGCGAAGTCGCGCGGGTGCCGGCGAGCAGATCGAAATTGCGTGCGAGGTTCGCAACGCGGGATCGCGCGCGGGCGAAGAGGTGGCGCAGCTCTACGTTCACGATCTCGTCGGCAGCGTGACGCGTCCCATTCGCGAGCTGCGCGGTTTCGCGCGGATTCCGCTCGCTCCGGGCGAGCGGAAGCGCGTCGTCTTCGAGCTCGCGATCGACGCACTGACCTTCCTCGACGAGTCGATGCGGCTCGTCGTCGAGCCCGGTGAGATCGAGGTGATGCTCGGCGCTTCGTCCGTCGACATCCGGCTGCGGGGGCGCTTCGAAATCGACGGCGAGGCTCCGATCCTACGACCGCGGCGCGTGTTCACGACGCCGGTTCGGATCGAGCCCGTCGCGTGACGGAGGGCGCACGGCCGCGTTTCGTACCCGGGATCGACGCGCCGGAATCCGTCACCGGTGCTCCCTCGCTCTGGTTCCTGTTTCGCGAGCGCGCGCTGCTGGTGCACGACCGCGAGACCATCGTCCTCGTCGAGAATCCCGCCGCGCTCGGACTCGAGACCGATCCGCCGCTCTATCTCGGGCGTCTCGGAGACCGGCACTGTTTCGCGGCCGCGCTGCCACACGACGCGGATCCACCGGTCGAGACCCGCTTCTCCGATTTGCGTGCGCTGTTCGGACGACTGGACGAGCCGATCTTCGCGCTCGCCGGCCGAGCAGTTCAGCTCGTCGAATGGGATCGCACGCATCGTTTCTGCGGGCGATGCGCGACCGCCACCGAGCCGTCGCGCGGCGAGCGATCGCGCCGCTGTCCGCGCTGCCGTCTGATCGTCTTTCCGCGTCTCGCACCGGCGGTGATCGTGGCCGTCGAGCGCGGCGATGAAATTCTGCTCGCGCGCTCGCGCGGTTTTCCGCCCGGCTTCTACAGCGTCCCGGCCGGCTTCGTCGAACCCGGCGAAACGCTCGAACAGGCCGTCGAACGCGAGATCGAGGAAGAAACCGGGATCCTCGTCGACGACGTTCGATACTTCGCCAGCCAGCCGTGGCCGTTCCCGCATTCGCTGATGGTCGGCTTTCGGGCACGGTTCGCCGGAGGGGATCTGCGCGTCGACCCCGTCGAACTCGAAGACGCGGCGTTCTTTCGTGCCGACGCGATGCCGCCGTTCTTCCGCGGCCGCATCAGCATCGCCGGCTGGTTGATCGAGGACTTTCTCTCGCGACGCGGGCGTTCGTAGCGGACCGATCGCAGTCGCTACAGACACTCGTAGGTGGTGCGTGCGAGATCGATCGCGCGCGGCCCGACCAGCGAGAGCGCCATGCGCATGCGGTTCATCACGTACGCGAAGCCGAGCCGCGCGTCGGGATCGGCGAAGGCCAGCGAGCCGCCGGCGCCCGGATGTCCAAACGGCCGTGCGGCGGCGCCGAACGGTTCGTCGGGCGTGCCGAGCATGAAGCCGAGCGAGAAGCGCACGGTGAGTCCCATGCTCATGCGGTCGGGACCGTTGCGCAGTTCGGTGCGCGCGCGTTCGACGCCCGCATCCGTGAGTACGGGAATCGTCGTTCGTTCGCCGCACGCCGCCGCGCCGTACACGGTCGCGAGACCGCGTGCCGTCGCGTGACCGTTGGCCGCCGGGATCTCGGCCGCGCGCCAGGCCCGGCTGTTGAAGTTCTGCGGTGGGATGAAGGGGTTGAGATACGCGCGGGCGACGACCGACTCCGGGCTCGTCACGCGTTCCGTGATGGCCTTCAGCATGTCGGGCGGCATCGAGACGGTGGGCAGAACGTCGGCGCAACGCGCATCGTCGCGCTCGTCGAGGCCGATCTGGACGTCGGCTCCGAGGGGCCCCGCGATTTCCTCGCGAAAGAACCGTCCCGGAGTCCGTCCGTCGACGCGGCGAATCAACTCGCCGACGAGCCAGCCGAAGGTGAACGGGTGATAGCCGTGCTCCGTTCCGGGCTCCCAGAACGGAGCTTCGGCGGCGAGCAGACGGGTCATCGTGTTCCAGTCGTAGACGGACTCGGGGTTCAGCGGATCGCGCAACGCGGGCAGCCCCACCGAATGATCGAGCAGGTTGCGAACCCGCACGTCCTCTTTGCCGGCCTCTGCGAACTCGGGCCAGTAGCGCGAGACGCGTGCTTCCGGATCGAGCCTTCCGGCGTCGATCAGTCGATGCGCGCAGAGCGACGTCATTCCTTTGGTGGTCGAAAAGACGTTGACCAGCGTGTCGCGCTGCCAGGGGCGCGTTCGCGCCTCGTCGGCGTGCCCGGCGAAGAGATCGACCACGGGCCGGCCATCCACCACCACGCAGAGCGCCGCGCCTCGTTCGTCGTCGGCCTCGAACAGGGCGGCGAACGCGTCGCGCAGGTGCTCGAATCGCGAATCGCAGAAACCCTCGACACGGGCGCTCATCTCCCGACTCCTTTCGTGTGCCGCCGTCCCGTTCGGCCGGGCGCGGGGCGGGCCGAACACGCTACCGTGCCCGGCCGCTTCGCGTCGACCGGACGACGGTCGCGAAAGGCATCGCAGTCCGAAACTTTTTTTGCCCCGCTCGTTGTCGGCGACGGGTACTCTGATTCCTCCCCGGGAGGCGGTGTGGCGCACAGGGTCGTCGACGAAGAAATCGGTCTGCTCGACCTCGTGCTCCAGCGACTCGCCGCCATCCCCGAGCGCACGACGGCACCCGAACGATCGCTCGAGCGCGAGGTCGCGGAGCTGCAGCAGAACCTGCACGAGCGGGTGAAGGCCGAGGATGCGCCGGCGTTGCACCAGCAGCTCGCGCGCCAGCAGGCCCTGCTGAGGCAACTTCGTGCATCGCGAGAAACGCCGCGCGTCGATCCCGCGTCGCCTTACTTCGCGCACCTGCGTCTCGCGGAAGACGGCCGCGAGCGGGATCTCTTTCTCGGCAAGGCCACCTGCATCGACCAGGACGTTCGAATCATCGACTGGCGAAACGCGCCGGTCTCGAAGATCTACTACCGCTACGCGCAGGGCGACGAATACGAAGAAGAGATGGCGGGGCGCGTTCGCGCGGGCACCGTGCGGGTCCGTCGTGCGGTGACGATTCGCGATCGATCGCTCGAGCGGGTCGACGCGCCGGAGGGGGTCTTCACGCGCGACGCGCAGCAGCCCGACGGCTGGCGCGAGATTCCCGTCGACCGCGTTCGGCTCGCGGGGGGGCAGGGTGCCGCGGTGCGCGCGTGGGCGGCGGGCGAGGGAACGGGACGCCACCTCGGGACCGATCTCGAAGGACATCGGCGCCGCACCGACAAGCGCCTGCCGGAACTGGCCGGGTTGCTGGACGCCGAGCAGTTCGCGCTGATCGCGCGACCCTCGGCCGGTTTCGTCGTGATCCGCGGCAGCGCCGGTTCGGGCAAGACGACCGTGGCCCTGCACCGGATCGCATTCCTCGCCCACGACGACCCCTCGATCGACTCCGATCGGACGCTCTGCGTGGTCTTCTCTCGCGCGCTCGCGAACTACGTTTCGCACGTCCTGCCGGCACTCGGCGTTGCGCGCGTGCAGGTGAGGACGTTCTCGGAGTGGGCGAACGAACTTCGCCGCCGCCTCTACCCGATGCTGCCGCGAGAGAGCCACGAGATGACCCCGGCCGAAGTGCATCGGTTGAAACTGCATCCGATGCTGCTGCACGCGCTCGAAGATCACGTCGCCGCGAACCCCGGTCGAGGCACCGTGGCCGAGGCGATCGACGATTGGGCGAGCGTGCTCTCCAGTGTGAGCGAACTCGAAAAGTGCGCGGCGCGATACGCGCCCGGCGCCTTTCGCCGCGAAGAACTGGAGCGCGCGGTGGCCTGGCAGCGCGCGCGACTCGACGAAATCGAGGCCTTTCGGCAGCGCGACCACGATGCGACGCCCGCGCTCGATGCCGAAGACGACGCGTTGCTCTTGCGCGCCTGGCAGTTGCGCGTGGGCCCGATTCCCGCCCGCACGGGCGGTGCGCTGCGCCATCGACACGTCGCGATCGACGAGGTGCAGGATTTTTCTCCGGTCGAAGTGCGCGTTCTGATCGACTGCCTCGACGAACGCCGCAGCGTGACGCTCGCCGGCGACACGCAGCAGCACGTGATGCAGGGGGCGGGTTTCACCTCGTGGAGCGAGTTCTTCGGGCATCTCGGGCTCGAAGGCACGGCCGTCGAGACGCTGCGCGTGAGTTATCGATCGACGCGCGAGATCGTCGCCTTTTCGCAGGCGCTGCTCGGTCCGCTGCTCGAAGACGCGGAGCCGGTCGAGACCGTGCGATCGGGGCCGCTGGTCGAGTGTTTCGAGTTCACGGATTCGGGAGCCTGCGTCGCGTTTCTCGCCGACGCGCTACGCCGACTCTCGCGCGAGGAGCCGCTGGCGTCGATCGCGGTGCTGACGCCGGCTCCCGAGATCAGCGAGCTCTATCACGCCGGGCTCGAAGAATGCGAACTGCCGCGGCTGCGCCGCGTCGAAGATCAGGACTTCACGTTTGCACCGGGGGTGGAAGTGACCGAGACATCGCAGGCGAAGGGACTCGAGTTCGATTACGTGATTCTGGTCGAGGCGGGAGCGCGACAGTTCCCGAACGATTCGGCGTCGCGGCGTCTGCTGCACGTCGGTGCGACGCGTGCCGTCCACCAGCTCTGGGTGACCAGCGTCGGTCGTCCGTCGGCGATCATCAGCGGCGCACTGGCGAGCGTCGCAACAGGGAGCGACTCGTGAGCGCACCGCCCGATCTCCGAGAAGTTTCGCGCGTTCGTGAAGAATCGTTCGGCGCGGTGCTGGTGACGGGAGCGTCGAGCGGGATCGGCCGCGCCTGTGCGCTGCACCTCGCTGCCTGCGGCTTTCGTGTCTTCGCCGGCGTGCGCCGCGAGAGTGATGGTCGCCTGCTCGACGAGATGGGGGCCGGTGCGATCGAGTCCGTTCGTCTCGACGTGACGGACGCGGCGCAGATCGCCGACGCGGCACGAGCGATCGGGCAGGCGGTCGGTGACGCGGGACTCGCGGGGATCGTCGACAATGCGGGCATCTCGGTCGCCGGCATGCTCGAGTTTCTGCCGATCGAGGATCTGCGACGCCAGCTCGAGGTGAACGTGATCGGCGTGGTCGCGGTGACGCAGGCCATGCTGCCCCTGCTGCGCCGTGCGCGCGCGAAGGGCGCGCGTGCTCGAATCGTCGTCATCGGCTCGAGTTCGGGTTATCTCGCGGCCCCGTTGATCGGCGCGTACAACGCCTCGAAGTTCGCGATCGAAGGGATCTGCGACTCCTGGCGGCAGGAACTCGCGCCGTTCGGCATCGACGTCACGTTGATCGAGCCGGGCGCGATCGACACGCCGATCTTCGAGGCCTCGAATCGCGACGCGATGGATCGACTCTCGAAACTCTCCGGCGAGGCGCAGGCGCTCTACGCACCCCTCGTCGGCGCGGTGCAACGGACGATGTCGAAACGGGTCGGCGCGGCGAACCCCGCTCGCACCGTCGCGCTCGCGGTCGAGCAGGCGCTTCGTGCCGAGCGGCCGCGCACGCGCCAGCGGGTGGGCGCAGACGCGACGTTGCAGTGGCTGCTCGCGCGCTGGTTCGGGGATCGGCAGCGCGATCGACTGCTGGCGCGATTTCTCGGGCTTCCGAAGACCGGGCGCTGATCGGGTCCGATCGATCAGATCCGAGATCCGCGGTTCGTCGGGGACTTTCTCCTCCCGGCCTTGCATCCCGCAGAGCCGGATGCGGCACACCTACGCTTCGAGTCCGATCGAGTCGAAGCCGTCGAATGCCGCCAGCGGCTTCGGGGGCGACTCCGCTCGATCGACGGCTGACGACCGCTTCGCCGCCTCGGATTCCGCGCACGGGATCGAACCCGTCATCGACGGGAAAGGAAACGTGTCGAACGGGTTGCGGCCGAGCATCGTTGCGGTCGCCGCGAACGCGGGAATCGCCGCTCGTGAAATTTGCAGCGCCGCACCGGCCCGGTGGCTCGCCGAATCAGGCGTGGATCCGGGCGCGCCGTTCTCGCCAGGGGTGTGACGCTTCGAGCTGCGCCGCGACGCGCAGCAAGAGATCTTCGCGTCCGGTCGCGGCCACCAGCTGTACGCCGACCGGAAGACCTTCCGGCGTCTCGTGCACTGGCAGCGAAATCGCCGGCTGTCCGCTCATGTTGAAAGGCAGCGTGAAGGCGCCGAACGGAGCGGCGTGGAAATAGCCCTGTAGCGGTGCTTCGCGTGTGCATTCGAAGTGGCCGAGCAGGGGAGGCGGAGCCGCGGCCGTCGGTGTGAGCAAGAGGTCGAAGCCTTCCGCCCACCATGCGGCGAGGCGGCGTCCCAGCGCGTGCATGGCCTCGATCGACTCGAGATACCGCAGAGCAGGAAACTCGCGCGCAGTTCCCGCGAGCGCCCAGGTGAGCGGTTCGACATCGTCCTGTGTCACCGGCCGGCCCACCTTTGCAGCGAAGCCGTCGAGTGCGCGGGCGACGTTGGTGGCCACGAGGGTGACGAAGGTGCCGGGCGTCGCGTTCTCGTCGAGGGCCGCGGGATACGCCGTCTCGATCTGATGCCCCAGCGCCGAGAGCGCGTGCGCTGCCTTCTCTGCCGCCCGCGCCGACTCCGCGTGGACCTCGATGCCGCGCGGTCCGCGTGTCATCCATCCGATCCGCAGTCGGCCGGGCTCCGCACCGACTTCTTCGAAAAAGGGTCGGGAGGGCGGTGCGGCGGAATAGGGGTCGCCCGGCATCGCACCATGCACCACGTCGAGGATCGCCGCCGTGTCACGCACCGTACGGGTCACCACGTGCTCCGATGAACATCCGCTCCAGCGCTCGCCCATGCCGGGCCCGAACGAGCAGCGTCCGCGGGTGGGCTTGAGGCCGACGAGCCCGCAGTGTGAGGCCGGGATTCGAATCGAGCCGCCGCCATCGCTGGCATGCGCGGCCGGCACCATGCCGGCGGCCACCGCGGCCGCGGCGCCTCCGCTGCTGCCACCCGCCGTCCGCGTCGGGTCGAACGGATTGCGAGTGGCCCCGTACGCCTCCGGCTCGGTCGTCGGCAGGATCGCGAGCTCGGGCGTGTTCGTTCGACCGAGCAGCACGAATCCCGCGGCACGCAGCTTCGCGGTCAGATGAGAATCCTCGCGCTCCATCCATTTCGCATCGCGCAGAAACTTCGAGCCGGCGTGACAGGGATCTCCGGCCGCCTGCCCGCCGATGTCCTTCATCAAGAGCGGAACGCCGCGAAACGGACCGCGGGGCAGCGCGTCGCGTTTCGCCAGCTCGCGCGCGCGTTCGAACTGCGTGTGGATCACGGCATTGAGCAGCGGGTTCGTGCGCTCGATCCGCGCGATCGCCGCGTCGACGAGTTCGAGCGGCGAGGCCTGCCCGCCGCGAACGAGTTCGGCCTGGGCAACGGCATCGAGCGAAGCGAGATCCGGCGCGGCGGTCATGGCGGCGTACTCCCCGGCCGCGACTCGCGGCGTCGTCCGGGGCGTTACCAGATCCGTACGGCGAAGAAAAGCGACCGCGGGCGCGCGCCGGAACCATCGCCGGTCCGGCGCGATCTACCGTCGACGAGGAACCGGTCGATGCGTGCGGGCGTGGTCCGCGCGAAGGGGGATGCGAGATGGATGCGAGACGGCCGCTGTGGCTCTTCGGGGCGGCGATCGCCGCGATCGTGGCGGTCGTTGCACTCGCGCGATCCGGTGAGCGGCCGGCGTCGAGCCCCGTCGACGCTGCACTCGCGTCGCTACGCACGGAGCTTCAGAACGAGACCACCGAGCGCCTTCGGCTCGGCGAAGAGGTTTCGCGACTTCGCGCGGAGATCGCCGCGCTCGCGGCGTCGCGCGTCGAGGCCGGCACGCCCGCGGCGCCGGTCGCAGCCGGGCCGGATCGCACGAGCGGGGACGAACCGGCGCGCGACGTGCCGGCGGAGATCCGGGCGGAGGCGGGACACTCCGACGGGCGTCCTCCCGCGTTCGACGAAGCAGCACTGATCCGTGGCGGATTTCGCGCCGACGAGGCCGCGCGTCTTCGCGAACTCGCCGAGTCGGCCGAGATGGACGGGCTCTATCTGCGAGACCGCGCGACGCGTGAGGGCTGGCTCGCGACGCCGCGCTTCGGCGAGGAACTGCGCGCGATCAACGAGCGGGTCGAGAACCTGCGAAACGACCTCGGCGAGGACGGCTTCGACTGGTTCTTGTTTGCGTCCGGTCGGCGCAATCGAGTGCTGGTGTCGGACGTTCTCGACCGCTCGCCGGCCGCCGGGGCCGGACTCGCCGCCGGAGACGTCGTGTTGCGATATGCGGGCGTGCGCGTCTTCGAGCCGTCCGAGCTCGCCCGCGCGACGTCGGAGGGACGTGCGGGCGAGACCGTCGCCGTCGAGATTTCGCGTGACGGAGACCGGAGAACCGTCTACGTGCCGCGCGGTCCGCTCGGCATCCGATTGGGAACGGATCGGCGCCCGCCCGAGACACGACGCTGACGAAATCCATCGTGGCGAGCGAGGCGCTGGCGGATCCGGGCGCGAGCGGTCGGCCGCACCCGGATCCGCCCGAACTCATTTCGGCAGCATCGCCTGTCCGGCTTCGATCAATCCCTTGAACGACGGGCGCGCGTGCATGCGCGCGACGTAGCCGGCGAGCACCGGATACGTCGCGGCGTCGACCCGTTCGCCCGCGAACGAGAAGTTGACGAACGGCGAGGCCACGGCGATGTCGGCGATCGAGAAGCGACTGCCCACCAGGAACTCGCGCTCTCCGATCTGCTGCTCGAGCCAGGCGAAGGCTTTCGGCACGACTTCGTTCAGCGCCTTGCCGACCGCGGCTTCGTCCGGTTCCTGCTTCAGGAACTTGCCTCGCACGATGCGCTGAAAGAAGGCCGGCGAGAGCGCGTCGACCGCGAGCCGCGTGTCGCCGTATTCCTCGAAGAAGAGCGCGCGACCGTAGTCCTTCGCGTCCTGCGGATAGAGGGCCGGCGTCGGATGGCTGCGCTCGAGGTACGCGCAGATGCAGGACGAATCCGCGAGTGTGTACTCACCGTCCTGATAGGCCGGGATTTTTCCCAGCGGGCTGAGCGCGAGAAACTCCGCGCTCGGCGCGAGCGGGAAGACCGGATTCACTTCGAAGGGAAGTCCCTTCTCGGTCATCAGCACGATCACCTTTCGAACGTACGGAGAAAGCGGATTTCCGTGAATCGTGGGCATGGATCACTCCTTCGGGTTGGATGAAGCACGTTTGGGACGGTTCGATCGAGCTTCGGCGCTCGGGCCGAAGCGGGCGCGCAGCGGGTCGGGCGAGTCGCTCGAGGACGGCAGGCCCTTGAATTCGAAGAGATCGGGCAGGCGATCGAGCAACGCCGGGTCGGACGACGTCGTGATCGCTCCCGATGCGAGCAGTGATGCCGCCGACGACGCACGGCTGAGCAGCGCCAGCACGGCGAGCGGAGGCGCGACCATCCGCACCGCCCCGTCCGCATCCTGCGCGCCTCGCCGCGCAATCGACGGGCGAAGTGCGGCGACACCGTCTGGTGTCACTCGTTCGACGCGCACACCGCGCCGACCGCCGACGACACGAACGCGGACCGGTTCGCCGGCGTCACCGGGCACTGCGATCTCCGCGTGAAGGGTGGCGGTGGCGCCGCGCTTCGCGAACGCGGCCAGCGCGAGGGGAATCCATTCCGGTTCGACGCGATCGCCCGGTTGCGGCGGGCCGAGGAACCGCACGCCCCAGCGCGTCAGTGCGGCGAGCGGCTCGTCGAGGGCGCGGCCCGCTTCGGTCAACTCGTAGACCGTGGCGCCGGCGGGAAGGGGAAGCGTTCGCCGCTGCACGACGCCCGTCTGCTGCAGCCGCTCGAGCCGGTCCGAGAGCACGCTCGGGCTCAGGCCCGGCAGCCGGCGGCGGAGATCCACGAACCGCAGCGGTCCGGTCAGCAACTCTCGCAGCAGCGGGATGGTCCAGCGCTCACCGAGCAGCTCGGCCGCACGCGCGAGCGCGCAGAACTGGGGGTATCGAAAGCCGGTCACGATTCGATCCTGACACGCGAAGTTCGAATTTCAAACAGAAAGTTTTGATTCTCGAACTCGACCGCGATCGCCGGCCGGCCGCGGGCGCAGCCCCACCGGTTTCATCGCCCTCACTCCGCGAACGTGATCGTCCACTCGTGAAGGGCGCCGCCGATCCGGACCTCGATCGTTTCGCCCGAACGGCGGCCGAGCAGCGCCCGGCCGATTGGGGACGCCGGCGTGACGACGGAGAGAAATCCGTCGCCGCCGGGGCCGGTCAGCTCTTCGCCCGCCCCGACGGGGGCGAGAAAAACGGTTCGTCCCCCGTCGGACTCGTGCTCGATCTCGACCACGCTGCCAGGGCCGATCGCGGCACCCGGTGGGAGCGGCCCGGGACGAAAGCCGTCGAGCTGAAGAAGATCGGAGTGCATGCGCCGCGCTCGCTCGCTCTGGCTCCGTGCGAGCCGCGAGAACTCGAGTGCGGTGCGCGAGTCTTCGCGCCGTTCGTTCGGCGTCGCGCCGTCGCGCGCCTCTTCGGCCGCGGCCTCGGCTTCGCGGCGCGCGGTTTCGAGCGACGCCCGCAACCGATCTGCGAGCTGGGCCACGAGCGCGATCTTGTCCATCTCGTCCCTGCAATGACTCGTGCCGCAGGTTGCCCCCGCCCCGCGCGCCGCGAAAGTCCGCTGCCACCGCGCGACCCCCGGCCTCGGCGAAACCGTCACCCCGCAGGTCGCGAAGGCTCGTACGCGAGATTGGGCGAGAGCCAGCGCTCGACTTCGTCGCGACTGCGCCCGCTTCGTCGCGCGTAGTCTTCCACCTGATCGCGCCCGATCCGACCGACCGTGAAATAGCGCGCGGCGGGGTGAGAGAGAAAGAGGCCGGAAACGCTCGCCGC
The DNA here is from genome assembly GCA_964505355.1 of uncultured Myxococcaceae bacterium. Taxonomy (GTDB): domain Bacteria; phylum Myxococcota_A; class UBA9160; order UBA9160; family UBA9160; genus CAZDHU01. Next base: position 14,340 of record CAZDHU010000307.1, read on the forward strand.
CGGCATCATCGCGCCGTGCTCGGTGAGCGTGATGCCGGCTTCTTCGGCGTCGAGCAACTCGAAGAGCGTCCACTTCTCGCGGTGATCGGGACACGCGGGATAGCCGAACGCCGGACGGATCCCGCGGTACTTCTCTTCGATCAGCTCCGCGTTCGTGAGTCGCTCCTCGAGCCCGAAGCCGAGATCGCGCCGAGCCTGCGCGTGCAACCACTCCGCGAACGCTTCGGCGAGTCGATCGGCCAGCGCCTTGACGAGAATCGCGGAGTAGTCGTCGCCGTCGGCCTCGAATCGCTTCGCGAGCGAATCGGCACCGATGCCCGCGGTGAGCGCGAACGCGCCGACGTGATCGCGCAGACCGCTCGCGGCCGGCGCGACGAAATCCGCCAGCGAGAGCAGGGGGCGCGCGTCGTCGAGCGCGCGCTGCTGCCGCAGCATGGGGAACCGTGCGATCACGCGCGCATGCGACTCGTCTTCGTAGAGCACGACGTCGTCACCCTCCGACGCGGCCGGCCAAAAGCCGTAGACCGCTCGCGCGCGCAGCAGTTTCTCTTCGCGAATCCGCGCGAGCAGCTCCTGCGCGTCGGCGAAGAGCCGGCGCGCGGCTTCGCCGTGCACGGGGTGTTCGAGGATCGCGGGGTGACGTCCCTTGAGCTCCCAGGCGACGAAGAAGAACGTCCAGTCGATGAAGGGTTCGAGCGTTTCGAGTGCGACGTCGTCGAGCAGGCGCCGGCCGAGAAAGGCGGGAGTGGCGAGATCTTCATCGCGCCACTCCGGTACGAATCGACGCGAGCGCGCGGCCTCGAGCGCGAGCAAATCGTCGGTTCGGCGATCGCCGTGCGCGGCACGCAACCGCTCCTGTTCGGTCCGGTTGTTCGCGACGAACTCCGCCTGCTTCGACGGGTCGAGCAGCGATGCGACGACGCCCGCGGCACGCGAGGCGTCGAGCACGTGGACCACCGGATGTTCCGTCTTCGGTGCGACCTTCACCGCCGTGTGCTGTCGACTGGTGGTGGCACCGCCGATCAGCAGCGGCAGCCCGATCTCGCGTCGCTGCATCTCGGTCGCGACGCGCACCATCTCGTCGAGCGACGGCGTGATCAATCCCGACAGTCCGATCAAATCGGCCCGCTCTTCGAGCGCCACGCGCAAAATCGTGTCGCACGGAACCATCACGCCGAGATCGATCACTTCGTAGCCGTTGCAGCCGAGCACCACGCTCACGATGTTCTTTCCGATGTCGTGAACGTCGCCCTTCACCGTCGCGAGAACGAGCCGACCCGCGGCGCGCCCGACCGTTCCGGCGCGCGCCTTTTCTTCTTCCATGAATGGCGTCAGGCAGGCGACGGCGCGCTTCATCACCCGCGCGCTCTTCACGACCTGCGGCAAGAACATCTTGCCCGCGCCGAAGAGATCGCCGATCACCTTCATCCCGGCCATCAGCGGGCCTTCGATCACGTCGAGCGGGCGCGGGTACTTGTGGCGTGCTTCCTCGACGTCGGCTTCGATGAAGTCGACCCGTCCGTGTTGCAGCGCGAAGGCGAGCCGTGTTTCCACGTCGGTCTCTCGCCAGCCGAGTTCGTCCGCCTTCGTCTTGCCTTTTCCGCGCACCCGTTCGGCGAGGGCCACCAGTCGTTCGGTCGCGTCCGGGCGGCGGTGAAAGAGGACGTCTTCGACGTGTTCTCGCAGCTCGGCTGGAACGTCCTCGTAGACCGCGAGCTGGCCGGCATTGACGATCCCCATGTCGAGGCCCGCGCCGATCGCGTGGTGCAGGAACGCGGAGTGCATCGCTTCGCGAACCGCGTCGTTCCCCCGGAACGAGAACGAGAGGTTGCTGACGCCGCCGCTCACCTTCGCGCCGGGACAGCGCCGTTTGATCAGCGCGGTGGCTTCGAGAAATGCCTTCGCGTAGTCGTCGTGCTCTTCGATCCCGGTTGCGACCGCGAGGATGTTGGGGTCGAAGACGATGTCTTCGGGCGGAAACGACGCTTGCTCGACGAGCAGGTGGTAGGCGCGTTCGCAGATCTCGACCTTGCGCGCCGCCGTGTCCGCCTGACCCGCCTCGTCGAAGGCCATCACCACGACACCCGCGCCGAGCCGGCGAATCCGCTGCGCCTTCGAAAGGAAGTCCGCCTCGCCTTCCTTGAGCGAGATCGAGTTGACGATCGGCTTGCCCTGGACGCAGCGCAGTCCCGCTTCGAGCACGCTCCACTTCGAGCTGTCGATCATGAACGGCACGCGCGCGATCTCGGGTTCGGTCGCGAGCAGATCGAGGAACTTCGTCATCTCGCGCTCGGAGTCGAGCATGCCCTCGTCCATGTTGACGTCGATCAGGTTCGCGCCATTGCGGACCTGTTCGGCGGCGACGCCGACCGCAGCGGCGTGATCTCCGGCTTCGATCAGCCGTCGGAAGCGCGCCGATCCCGTGACGTTGGTGCGTTCGCCGACCATCACGAAGTTCACGTCCGGTCCGAACTCGAACGGCTCGAGGCCGGCGAAGCGGGTTCGTCGCTCGCGCGGCGCGGGAATCCCGCGCGGCGAAAGACCGCCGACGGCACGAGCGAGCGCAGCGATGTGTCGCGGTGTGGTGCCACAGCAGCCACCGACGAGGTCGACGAGTCCACTTTCGGCGAACTCGCGCAGCAGGCGCGCGGTGGTTTCCGGTTCCTCGTCGTACTCGCCGAACGCGTTGGGGAGACCGGCGTTCGGGTAGCAGTGGACGCGGGTGGTCGCGATGGCCGCGAGATCAGCGAGGTGCGGACGCATCTCGGTCGCGCCGAGCGCACAGTTGATGCCGACACTCCACGGCTTCGCGTGTTCGATCGAGATCCAGAACGCTTCGACGGTCTGCCCCGACAGCGTGCGACCGCTTCGATCGGTGATCGTCACCGAGATCACGATCGGCAGCCGAATCTGCCGTTCGTCGAAGACGTCGAGGACCGCGCAGATCGCGGCCTTCGCGTTCAGCGTGTCGAAGATGGTCTCGATCAACAGCAGGTCGACTCCGCCCTCGATCAGGCCCCGCGCCTGCTCGGCGTAGGCGTCGCGAAGCGCGTCGAAGCGAAGGGTGCGAAAGGAAGGATCTTCGACGTTCGGCGAGATCGAGAGCGTGCGATTGGTCGGGCCGATGGCTCCCGCGACGAACCGCGGCCGTTCGGGTGTGCTGGTGCTCGCGGCGTCCGCGGCGCGGCGCGCGATGCGCGCGGCTTCGCGATTGAGCTCACGAGCGATCGATTCGAGCCCGTAATCCGCCTGCGAGACCGCGTTCGCGTTGAAGGTGTTGGTCTCGAGGATGTCGGCACCGGCGTCGAGATAGTCGAGATGGATTCGTTCGATCAGATCCGGCCGGGTCAGCACCAGCAGGTCGTTGTTGCCGGCGAGGTCGCGCTCGTGCGCTCGAAACCGCTCGCCCCGATAGTCGGCCTCGGTCAGCCCGTGGCGCTGGATCATGGTGCCCATCGCCCCGTCGAGCAGCAGAATCCGCCGGCCAGACTCGGCCTCGAGCCGCGCGAGACGCTCAGCGAGCGAGGTGGTCGGGGGCATCCGGAACTCCTTCCGAGGGCAGCCGGCAGTCGTCGCACCGGTCGCGAAGACTGCGGGTCAGGCTTCGCATCACCTTATCTCGATTCAACGATGGAAGCTCGTGCGGCCCGTGCCGTCTCGCGCCGGGCCCGGGCCTGGTCCGCGGTGTAGATCGCGAGTCCCAGCCACACGCAGCCAAAGGCGACTCTGCGCGGAAACGGAAAGGGTTCTCCGTACAGCACGACGGCCAGTGCGAGCTGCAGCGACGGGGCGAGGTACTGGAAGAGCCCGAGCGTTCCGAGCCGCAGGCGGCTGGCCGCGGCCGCGAAGCAGAGAAGGGGAATCCCGGTCGCGACGCCCGATCCCGCCAGCAGGCCCCACTCGATGGGGTCGAGCGCGGGAGCGCCCGCGATGCCGTGCGCACGGCGAAACGCGATGACGCCGATCGCGAGCGGCGCGAGCAGCGTCGTCTCGACCGCGAGCGAAATGATCGGCGCGACCGGCGCGAGTTTTCGCAGCAGGCCGTAGACGCCGAACGTCAGCGCGAGCGCGAGCGAAAGCCACGGCAGTCCGCCCGACGCCGCGGCGAGGGCGAGCACGCCGAGCAGCGCGATCCCGACCGCAACCGCTTCCAGCGGTCGCAGCCGCTCGCGCAGAAACGCCACACCGAGTGCCACGTTGACGAGCGGGTTCAGGAAATAGCCGAGACTCGACGCCGCGATGTCCCCGACTTGCACGGTGTAGATGAAGAGACCCCAGTTGGTCGCGATCAGCACGGTGCTCGCGGCGAGTGCGCGCCGAACGCGTGCGTCACGAAGGGCGAGACCGACCGCGCCCGCGCGTTTCGAAACGACGACGAGTGCGATCGCGAACACCGACGAGAGCCACGCTCGATGCGCGAGCAGTTCAATCAGCGGAACGCGGGAGAGCGCTTTCCAGTAGACCGGGAACACGCCCCAGAGGCCGTAGGCCGCGAGCGCGAACAAGACGCCGCGGGAGATCAATGCGTGATGTTCCGCGCGCGATCGCGGCCGGACGAAAGTTTCGATTGACCTCTGTGATGCGAGGCGTACGATCGAATCGTGTCGCGGGGAGTGGTGCCAGGAGACCAGGGTTTCGCTTCCGTCGGCGAATGAACAGCGCCAGATCCCGCGCGACACACGTCGGAGTCGGCGGAAGCGAGCGCTCGGAAATGCGCTGCCGATGACCACGCAGCCGGCCGCCGGCCGATGCGGCGCAGGTGGCGACAGCGCGTCGCGAGATGGCGCGGGAAGCCTTCCCGGACCCGGGAGCTTCCAACGATGCGCGAAGACGCAGGAGAGCGATCGAGGCTCGACATGGTGAGGGTCGGTGCGGGACATGACGGCGCCAGCGGCGCTGATTCGTCACCGCATCGCATCGATGAGCCTTCATCGGGAGTGCGAGCCGAGAGTCTCTCCGAAGACGTCGGTCTGGCGAGAGTCTTCGGGAAGAAGCGGGCGAGCTCATGAGGAGTTCGATCCCGGGGCAAGCCGACGGTGGATTGCCAGGAACCTTCGCCCCGAAGCGCCGCGGCGTCGCTTCGCAGTGAACGACCACGGGCCGCCCCGACGGAGGCCCGGGAAGGTCCCGCCGCCCAGGTTCGCATCACTGCTCCGGGATCACCGCCGCGCGAGCGAGCCGCACTGCCGCCCGTCCGCCGCATCGCGGGGCTGCGACGGATCGATTCGCCGCTCAGGGAAGCAATGTCTCCATGCGATCGATCGCATGCACGGGAGCAGCATCGCCTCTCATCAGATGCGTAATGGCGGCGTAGACCAGTTGCTGCTGCGCGATCCTCGTCTTGCCCTCGAACGTCGCGGACACGATCCGCAACCGATAGTGCCCCGGGCTCGCCTCTTCGACCTCGACGCGATCGCCCGGAAACGCCTTCTCCAGCGCCTCGCCGAGCAGCCGCCCGGCGTCGACGGCTTCATCGATGATCTGTAGCGCCATGCGTCCTCGTCCCCTCGCGTTCAGTAGCGCGGCACGGTCGGATCGATCTCGCTCGCCCAGGCATCGATTCCGCCGTTCACGCTCCAGACGCTGCGGAAGCCGAGCTGCGCGAAATGTTCCGCAGCAGCCTGGCTGCGCGTTCCGTGATGGCAGTGAAAGACCAGCGTCGTGTCCTTCGGCAACGCCTCGAGGTGTTTGACGAGATCGGGGTCGAGCAGCTCCGCACCCGGGATCTGCGCCTTCGCGTGTTCGTCCGCGCTGCGAACGTCGATGAGGCGCATCGGCTCGCGTGCGTCGAGCCGCTGCTTCAACTGCGCGACGGTCATCAGGCGAACGACGTTCGGGGTGTTCGGATTGTCGATTCGGAAGCCGGGCCCGTCGTCCGTCGGCACCGCGTCGATCGCGACGCCATCGGCGCGTCCGCACGAGGCGCGGTCGAGCCGAATGGCAATGCCATTGGACGATACCTCCACGCTGCCCGGGCGCGGCTCGGAGAGGAAGAGCTGATTCTGAAAGCGGGGATCGATCGAGAGGTGGACGGCCCGGCCCGGGGCGTCGGCGAGAATCCGGGTGAACGCGACCGCCGCGGCGTCACTGACGTGAATCGCCGGCAGCGGACGATCTGCCGGAGCCCCCCCGAGCTTTTGCGCCAGCTCTCCGGATTCGAACAGCTCGGTCACGATGTCGCAGCCGCCGATGAACTCGCCCGCGAGATAGAGCTGCGGGATCGTCGGCCAGCTCGAATACACCTTCACGCCTTCGCGAATCTCGGGATCGGAGAGGACATCGAGCGTCTCGTAGTCGGCTTCGATTTCGTCGAGCATGCCGATCACGCGCGCCGAGAACCCGCAGCGCGGCGCGTGCCGCGTCCCTTTCATGAACAGCAGCACGCGATGGCGTCGCACGAGATCGTCGATTCGGGCACGGGTGGCGTCGGAAAGGCTCATCGATCCTCCGGGTTCCGGTGGTTGCGACCATAACGGACCAAAACGGTCCTGTCAGGAACGCGGGCGCGTGCGCCGGCGTCGTGCTGCCCGCCGTCGCCGGCTTCGCAGGTCTCACGGAACCATGTGAGGGCCCGGTGCGGCCGGTTATCGTCGCTCGGCTGGAGGCAAATCCGATGAAGGCGATCCGCATCTCGAAGCTCGGCGGACCGGAACAACTCGAACTGGTCGAGGTGCCCGAGCCGTCCCCCGGGCCGGGCCAGATTCGGGTCGCGAACCGAGCCGTCGCGATCAACTTCCACGACGTGGGCGCGCGGCGGAAGGGCGAGCCCGGGGTTCCGCTGCCGTTCATTCCCGGCACCGACTTCGCGGGCGTCGTGGACGCGGTGGGCGAGGGAGTGATGGCCTTTCGGCCGGGCGATCACGTGCTCTGCATCCACTTTCACGGTGCCTACGCGGAAAAGAGTCTCGCACTCGAGGCGCTGGCCACGCGCATTCCCGACGGGGTTCCGTTCGAGCGCGCGGCCTGTTGCCCGGTCGCCGGTCTGACCGCTCATTTTCTGGTTCGCGATCTGCGCGTCGGGCCGGGCAGGGTCGTGGTGGGGCATGCCGCCGCGGGGAGCGTGGGCTGTTTTCTCGGTGGTCTGCTCCGCGAAACCGGTGCGGTTTCGATCGGGCTCGTTTCTTCGGAGGCGAAGGCATCCGTCGCGCGCCATGCGGGATGGCAGCACGTCGTCGACTACGGCCGTGAATCCGTCGTCGCTCGCGTGCGAGAGCTGAGCGGCGGACGCGGGGCTGATGTCGTCTTCGACGCGGTGGCGGGGCCGCGCTTTGCGCAGAGTTTCGAGATGTGCGCCGCCGAAGGCACCGTCGTCCTCTTCGGTCGAGCCGCGGGGGATCCGCCCGAAGCGGCGGTGATGGAGACGTTCCTCACCAGCGGGCGGAATCTCGGACTGCGCACCTACTTCCTCGGGACGACGCTCACGAACCGGCTGGCAGAGCTGCCTTCTGCCTACGCGCATCTCTTCGAAGCGCTTCGGACGGGCAAGGTGCAGTTGCCGATCGAAACGCTGCCGCTGGCACGCGCGGCCGATGCGCACGCGCGCCTCGAAGCCGGTCGGACGGTGGGCAAACTGGTGCTGACACCCTGACCGATCACGGCGACGATCGGCGCACGCCGAACGAGGAATCGATGTCCGAGCCCCGGTGGTGGCAGCGAGCCGTCTTCTATCAGATCTATCCGCGCTCGGTCGCCGACGGCAACGGCGACGGGATCGGGGATTTGATCGGTTTGCGCGCGCGGCTCGATCATCTGGTCGATCTCGGTGTCGACGCGCTCTGGCTCTCGCCGATCTATCCCTCTCCGATGGCCGACTTCGGCTACGACGTCTCGGATTTCTGCGACGTTCATCCGCTCTTCGGCTCGCTCGACACACTCGACGCGCTGGTTTCGGAAGCGCATTCGCGCGGCCTTCGGGTGATTCTCGATTTTGTTCCCAATCACACCAGCGATCGGCATCCCTGGTTCGTCGAGTCGCGGGCGTCGCGCGACAGCGCGAAACGGAGCTGGTACGTCTGGCGCGATCCCGCGCCGGACGGGGGGCCGCCGAACAACTGGCGCGCGGCCTTTCCGCCCGGGCAGCGTGCCTTCACGCTCGACCCCGCCACCGGCCAGTACTATCTGCATCTGTTTCTGCCCGAGCAGCCCGATCTCGACTGGTCGAACCCCGAGGTGGTGGAGGCGATGCACGGCGTGCTTCGCTTCTGGCTCGCGCGCGGGATCGACGGCTTTCGCGTCGACGTGATCCATTGCATCGGCAAGGATCCCGCGCTGCCCGACGATCCGGAATCACGGGCGGCGATCCCGCACACCGTCTTCCACTACGACGAGTCGACGCACGCACACGTGCGGGGACTGCGTCGCCTGCTCGACTCGTATCCCGGCGATCGAATGATGGTCGGCGAAGTGTTTCAAACGCCGGAAGAACGGTTCCCGTCGTACTACGGCAACGGCGACGAACTCCACCTGGCCTTCGATCTTCCGCATCAGATCCGCACTCCGTGGCAGGCGGCCGCGTGGCGAGATCGGATCGGGCGGATCGAGGCGTGGCTGGCTCCGCGCGGCGCATGGCCTGCCTGGGTGCTGTCGAATCACGACACGCCGAGACATCGAACCCGCTTCGCACCGACCGACGAGGCGCTCGACCCGGCGCTGCGCGAGGAGATCTCCGGCCTTCGCGCCCGTGCCGCCGCGCTCTTGCTGCTCGGCCTGCGCGGCACGCCGTTTCTCTACGCCGGAGAAGAACTCGGGCTGGAGGACGCCGTCGTGTCGTTGGATCGCACGGTGGATCCCGGCGGGCGTGATGGCTGTCGGGCACCGATCCCGTGGCGCGAAGCGGTTCCGCATGGCTGGGAGGGAGCCGAACCCTGGTTGCCGTTCGCCGCGAACGCGGGGCGCAGGAGTGTCGAAGCTCAGCGAACGGATCCCGCGTCGATGCTGTCGCTCTATCGCCGGGCACTCGAAGTGCGTCGGACGCAGCCCGCGCTTTTCGCCGGGACGCAGCGGCTGATCGACGCGCCGGACGGTGTGCTCGCGTTCGAACGAGCGAACGGGGACGCGCGCGTCGCGGTGCTCGTCAATTGTTCGCGCACGCCGGCACGGGTCGAGGCGAGCGGCACGCTGCTGGTCGCGAGTACGCCGGAGGCTGCCGCGATCACCCGCTCGGGATGGTTGCCCGCCGACAGCGCGGTCTGGCTGTCGCGCGGCGGGTGAACGGCCGCGCCGGATTCGTTCCGATCGCGATTTCGCTCCGACCGCCGATGCTCCGGCTCACTCCTTGCCGAGCGCCGCGATCTGATCGGGCGTGAGACCGGCCTCGGCGAGCACGTCTCGCGCATCCGCGTCGAGCGGCGAACAGGCCTTCTTTGCGCCGAGGTCGACCCCGTCGATGCACAGCGGCGGACCGAGCGTTTCGAACGGACCGAACGTCGGATGCTCGAGCGTTCGGAAGTATCCCATCTCACGCGCCTGCGCGTCGTCGAGAATCTCGTCGATCCGCTGCACGGGCGACCAGATCAACCCGGCGGCATCGAGCTTCGGTCGCCACCAGTCGAGTCCGTGTTTCGCGAACTCGCCCGCGATCTCGGCGATCAGCTCCGGCGCATGTCGGGTGCGTTCGAACGGTTCGGCGAACCGTGGATCCCGAATCAGATCGGCCCGGCCGATTGCTTCGCACAGGCGCGGCCAGTACGCCGTCGGGTCGACCATCACCAGCATGATCCAGCGGCCGTCTTGCAGGGGATAGGTGTTCCAGAGCGGATTCATCGTTCGTTCCCGATCGTGCCGGCGAACGGGCTCGCGCGTGACCAGCGCCGTCGCGATGTCGCAGCCCTGTGTCCAGAGCGCCGTCTGAAGCAACGACACTTCGACGTAACGACCGGTGCCCGTGGCATCGCGCATGCGAAGCGCGGCGAGAATCGCGACCACGAGATTCGAAGCAGCGATGTGATCGCCGATCCCCGGCCGCAGCATCGACGGCCGGAGACCTTCGTCGCGCATCACGTCCATCAGGCCACTCGCCGCCCAGAAGGCGGCGTAGTCGAAGGCGGGCCGGTTGGCCTCGGCGCCGCGGCCGCCGAATCCATTGATCGCGGCGACGATCAACGAGGGGCGTCGCGCGAGCAGCGATTCGTGATCGAGCCCGTACTTCTTGCGACGTGCGGGAAGCAGATTCGTCGTCACCACGTCCGCGCGATCGACGAGACGCAGCAGCGCGTCGCGTGCCTCGGGCCGGGTCAGATCGAGCATCAGCGATCGCTTGCCGCGGTTGTCGAGATGAAAGGCGGGCCCTTCCGGGAACTCCGACGCGTAGCCCGCGAACTTCGGCCGGCTTCGTCGATAGATCTCGCCCCTGGGCGGTAGCTCGATCTTGATCACCTCGGCGCCGAGATCGGCCAGCAGAGCACCGGCGGCCGGCACGGCGACGTAGTGCGCGATTTCGATCACGCGGATTCCTTCGAGCGGAAGCATCACGCCACGACCTCCGGAAATGAAACGAGAACTCCACAGTATGTCGCGCGACGGTACTCGCGGAGCAAGAAACGTGTCGAACCGGCGCGCATGCGACGAGAAGGCACAGTTTCTTGCAGCGTCGGCGATGCGATGCGCGATCCCGTGAATCAGGGCCGCGACCGGGCGCCGGCACGAAACTCGCACCGGGTTCGGGCTCGGGGTCCGACCGCGGGAGCCCCGGCGGGATCGCGTCCCGCGCCGGAGAGTGCATGAGCTACACGCACTACGACCGATTGTCCGCTCTCGACGCCACCTTTCTCGCGCTCGAATCCCCGAACGTGCACATGCACGTGGGCTCCGTGAACGTCTTCGACGGCGGTCCCCTGCGCACTCCGGAAGGCGGCATCGCGTTCGATCGCATCCGTGCTCTGGCGGGGCCCGCACTCTCGCGCAGCGCGCGGTTTCGCCAGCGGATCGAACGGATTCCGATTCTCGATCATCCGGTCTGGGTCGACGACGAACACTTCGATCTCGATTACCACCTGCGCCACACCAGCCTGCCGGCGCCCGGCGACGAGCGTCAGCTCAAACGGCTCGCCGGGCGCATCTTCTCGCAGAAGCTCGATCCCGCGCGCCCACTCTGGGAGATGTGGTTCGTCGAAGGCCTCGCGGGCGATCGATTCGCGGTGATCAGCAAGATCCATCACTGCATGATCGACGGCGTGTCGGGCGCCGACCTGCTGGCGGGGTTCATGCAAGCCCCGGATCCGGACGGTGGCGAGCAGGCCGGCGAACGGACCGAGCTTTCCCCTCCGTGGATCGCTCGGCCCGCGCCGGGGCGTGCGGCGCTGCTCGCCGGCGAGTTCGTCCGGCGTGCGGCGCTGCCGGCGCGCGCGGTGCAGGCAGGCGTCGAAACTCTGCGTGCTCCACGCGAAACCTTCGATCGGGTGGCCAGCGGAGCGAGCGCCATCCTCGATGCCCTCGCGGCCGGTCTCGGTCGTGCCTCGTCGACGCCGTTCAATGATCCCGTCGGGCCACATCGCCGGATCGACTGGGTACGCTTCGATCTCGACGCCGTCAAAGAGGTGAAGAACAGGCTCGGTGGCACGATCAACGACGTCGTGCTCGCGGTGGTCGCGGGTGCGATGCGCGCGTTTCTCGCGCGGCGCGGAGTCGACGTCGATGCGCTCGACTTCCGTGCGATGCTGCCCGTCGACGTGCGCCGCGCCGATCAGCAGGGGCGACTCGGCAATCGCGTCGCATTCCTGATGGCGCGGCTTCCCGTCGACGAATCCGATCCGGGACGGCGATTCTCGCGCGTCGTCGAGGTGACGCGTGCGCTCAAGCGCGGTCAGGTCGTCGAGGGCGGAGAGATCCTCGAAGAGATCAGCGACTGGACGACGACGGCTCTGTTCTCGAGCGTGGCGAGACTCGCCGCCACCACGCGGTCCTACAACATGGTCGTGACCAACGTGCCCGGGCCTTCGTTTTCGGTGGAAATCCTCGGCGCTCGGATGCGAGAAATCCATCCGATCGTCCCGCTGTTCGCCAACCAGGGGCTCGGCATTGCGCTGTTCAGCTACGCGGGCGGTTTGTTCTGGGGGTTTCACGCCGATCGAGATGCCCTGCCGGACCTGCACGATCTCGTCGAACTCGTGCAACGAGAGTTCGAGCGAATGAGAAAGCCATGAACGAGCGACGCGGATGAACGACTTCGCCTACACGCGCCTGTCCGAACTCGACCGCTCGTTTCTGATCTACGAGGGGCCCAACGCGCCGATGCACGTCGGCGCGGTGCAGATCCACGAAGGGGCGACACTGCGCGACGCGGGCGGCGCGATCGATTTCGAGCGCGTTCTCGACTACGTCGGATCACGGCTGCACCGGATCCCCCGCTATCGACAGCGCATCGAGGCGGCACCGATCGGCGGGCATCCGATCTGGGTCGACGACGGGCGGTTCGACCTTCAGTACCACGTACGCCACACGCGGCTGCCGCGACCCGGCAGCGAACGGATCCTGAAGCGCAGCTGTGCGCGAATCCTCGAGCAACGACTCGATCCGCACAAACCGCTCTGGGAACTCTGGTTGATCGAAGGCCTCGAACGGGACCGAGTCGCGATCGTCTCCAAGGTTCATCATTGCATGGTCGACGGCGTCGCCGGAGCAGACCTGATGAGCGTGTTGATGACCCCAGAACCCACCGCGAAGATCGAGACGCCGCCACGCTGGATTCCTCGCCCCGGTCCGACCGCATTCGACTACGCGGTTCGAGAAGCGCAGGAACGAGCGAGGGCGCCGCTCTCGCTCGCGCGTGAACTCGGGAAGTGGGTCGCGAACGAAGACGGGGCACGTGACGAATGGTCGGATCGACTGGGCGCGGTGGGCCATCTCGTCGGATCGATTCTCTCGCCGGTCGCATCGACGCCGTTCAATCAGCCGATCGGGCCGCACCGTCGATTCGACTGGCTGACGATGCCGCTCGACGACTTGAAATTCATCGGCCATCGCCTCGGCGGCTCGGTCAACGACGTCGCGCTCGCCATCGCGGCCGGGGCGATTCGCCGATTTCTGAAACACGTGCGGTTGACCGACCCCGACGAGATCGACTTTCGGGTTCTCGCTCCCGTTTCGCTGCGCGAGGCGCGCGAGGACGGTCGGTTCGGCAACCGCGTCTCGGCCTGGTTCGTGGCACTCCCGGTCGCCGAACGCGATCCACGCCGGCGGCTCTCGAAGATCTGCGAAGAAACCGCGCGACTGCGCAAGCGGCACGAGGCGCTCGGCGTCGAGGTGCTGACGCAGATCATCGAATGGACCGGCGCGCTGCCGCTTCTGCTCGGCGCACGCCTGTTCGAGAAGGCGCAACCACCGTTTCACCTCGTCGTGACCAACGTGCCGGGGCCGCGCGGCGTGCTCTACTTCCTCGAAGCGCCGATGCTCGAAGCGCACCCGATGGTGCCGCTGTTCGGCAATCTGTCGCTCGGCATCGCGCTCTTCAGCGTGCACGGAACGATCTCGTGGGGCATCTGCGCGGACCGCGCGCTATTTCCCGATCTTCACGAGTTCGTGCGCGCGCTCGGCCACTCGTTCGAGGGGCTGATGGCGCACGCGCGGCGCGCCGGTGAACCGGCCGCGCCGGGTGAGCTCGCGGAGCGAAAACACCGGTCGCCCGCCGGCGAGGCGAACGCCGGGCGGCCCCGGAAACGGCGGCCGCGGCGCCGCGGGGCCGGGGAGGAATGACGACGATGAACGTTCGGATCGTGGAGGCGACGCCGGAACATTCCGAGTTTCTGGCCTTCGTGACGCTGACCGCGTTTCGTTCTCATCTGCCACGGGGGTTCTGGGATTTCATGCTGCCGGGCGACGACGAGGCTCGACTTCGCTACCTCACGGCGCTGGTCGACACCAAACAGCGTCACTGGTGTCATCGCGAGATCGCGTTGATCGCCGAGGTGGACGGACAGCCGGCGGCGGCGTCGAGCGGATATTTCGACGAAGAGCACGGCGGCGAGCGATTCGGGAGCGGACTCGAAGAAGCCGACGGTGCGGTCTCGAGAGAAACCGATCCCGCGCGGCTGAAAGACGGGCTGACGATCCTCTCCGTCGCGCCGGAACACCCGGCCGGCACCTGGATCGTCGAGAACGTCGCGACGAAACCGGAGTTCCGCCGGCGGGGCCTCATCGATCGATTGCTCACCGAGATCGTTCGCCGCGGACGCGAGCGCGGCGCGACGATCTCGGACGTCAGCGTGTTCATCGGCAACGATTCCGCGCAGCGGGCCTACGAGCGTGCCGGCTATCGCGTGATATCGGAAAAACGCGATCCGGCCTTCGAGGCGGTCTATGCCTGCCCGGGAACACGCACGCTGCGGCGGACGCTGTCGCCGGCCGACGAGCCCGCGGTCGGGAATCGCGACGGAGCGCCGCGCCTCGGGGGCTGACCGACGGACTTCCGCTCCGCGTGGCCCTCGAAGGCGCCGTGTCATCTGGCTTTCGATGACCCGGTCAGAGCACGGAGCGCGCGTTCCCGGGGCCGAAGAGCAGCCAGCGTTTCACTTCGCCGAGTCCGCCGTCGGCGTTCGCAGCGTCCTGTCCGTCCGAGAAGTCGGCGCTGCCGGTGGTGCCCGGGACGACCAGCGCATCGAGGACGTCGGCGGCGAGGCCGTGCATCTGCCGGTGCGCGGGCGTTCCCGCAGCGGCATGCAGAATCGAGAGCGCGCGCCCTTCGGGGTTGGTGTAGAGCGACTCGACCTTCGGGCTGCGGGTCAAATGGCTTTCGAAGAGCGGATGGCCGCGGCGCCGGATCTCCTGCAGCAACAAACTCAGCACGTCGACGCTCTCGCCCTCGCGGAATCGAATCCGCAGATCGATCAGCGAGAGCACCACCCGCGCGCGCTCCCACGGGCGTCGCCATTCGGTGAACAGGTCGAAGACGCGTTGTGCTTCGAGCAGCGAGCTGTGGTCCTTCACCACGACGAGCGAAAGATCGGCCGCCGCCAGTGCGTTTCGGGTCAGAATCTCGAAGTCGCTCTTCGTGTCGACGATCACGAGGCCGCTCCAGCCCGAAGCGCGGAGCGCATTTTCGAGGTGATCGAGCGAGTCGATCTCGCGCTTCACGTTCGCGATCTCGGGGCTCGTCGGCACGTAATGGACGCCGTACTGGCCGAGCCGGATCGCGCCGTCGAAGCTGCTCGCGCGCAGCGCATCGGCGACCGTCTTGCCGCCACGCGCGTCGCCGAGATCGAACATCCGATCGATCATCGACTGGTCGTCGAGTCCGATCAACAGGATCGGGATCTCTTCGGACAGTGCTCTCAGATAGACCGCGAGGTTGGTGGCGATCGTGGTCTTTCCGACGCCGCCCTTGTTGCTGGTGACCGTGACCACACGAAACGGCCGCTCATCGCGTGACCGTCCATCGAGGCTTCGGCCGCGACCGGCCTCGGCGCGCTTCAGCGCATCGAACGTCCTGCTCAACTGCTTCTCCTTGCGCCGGCAGCGGCTGCCGCGCTCCGTTCCCGCCTGCGCGCTCGCGGATCGATGCCGTGCGCACGTCCGCCGCCAGACGCTTCGCCTGGCGGCGGTTTCGTGTGCGGGCGATCAGTCGAGATCCTGACCGTCCATTCCCGCGTTCTTGCGCGCGCGGCCGACCAGATCGTCGACCACCGCACCGAGCTTCGTCGGGTCGAGAATCGGCTTCACGGTGGGGCCGCGGTGCCAGCTCTCCGCGACGGCGAGCACGCGCCCCGAGGCTTCGAAGACGCGGCCCGTGACGTGCGCGGATTCGCGGCTCGCCAGCCAGGTGACGATGGGCGCGATCCAGCGCGGGTGCATCTCCTCTTTCTGCTGCTCGGAGCCCTGACCCATGCCGAGGTCTTCGGTCAATCGGGTGAGCGCCCCGGGTGCGATGCAGTTCACGGTGATGCCGTACCGTGCGAGTTCACGCGCCGCGATGATGGTGAAAGCGGCGATGCCGGCCTTCGCGGCGCCGTAGTTGGTCTGCCCCGGGTTTCCGTAGATGCCCGACACCGAACTGGTGTTGATCAAACGAGCGTCGACCGGTTGCCCGGCTTTGTGCCGCTCGCGCCACCACGCAGCGGCCTGTTGCGCCGGGCCGAAGGTGCCCTTCAGATGAACGCGAATCACCGCGTCCCACTCCGCCTCCGTCATGTTCACGAGCATGCGGTCGCGCAGGATGCCGGCGTTGTTCACCAGCACGTCGAGTCTTCCGAACTGATCGATCGCGGCCCGGATCATCCGTCCTGCAGCCGCGTAGTCGGAGACGTCGTCGTAGTTCGCGATCGCCTCGCCGCCGGAGCCGCGGATCTCGGCCACCACCTCGTCGGCCGGACCGCGTGTCGCGCCGCTTCCGTCGCGTGCGCCTCCGAGGTCGTTGACCACGACCTTCGCGCCATGAGAGGCGAGCATGAGCGCGTACTCGCGCCCGATTCCTCGCCCCGCGCCCGTCACGATCACCACACGCCCTTCGCAAAAGCTCGGCATTTCGATGCTCCCTGGTTCGTCGGTTCGGCTGCGGAATCTAGCCACGTCACAGGCCTTCGCGCCGGCCTCTTCGAGCGAGATCGGGCGCGAAAATGCGCCGGCGGCTGGTACGATGCGGTGCCGGGGCACCGGCGTTCGACGGGCGCGCGATCCGGCGGCCGGGGCGGATCCGCGGAGGAACGACGATGCACGAATCGAGGGGCCCGCGATGCCGCGGCGTGTCGCGAGGCCGTTCCGCTACCGAACGGAGCGAGCGTTGAGCCTGCCCCCCGAAGGCATGCCGCGCGACGAAGTGCTCGCCCGGCTCGAGGCCCTGCAGCAACGCGACGTCGACTGGAAGTCGGGACGCGCGTTCTCGCTCGCCTATCACGCCGGAGACGACGTTCTTTCACTCGCCACCGAGGTGCTGGCTCGCTTTCAGTCGAGTAACGCGCTCAACACCGAGGCCTTCGGCAGCCTGCGCGTGCTGCAGAACGAAGTGGTCGGGATGGTCTCGCACCTCCTGCACGGCGCGCCCGAGGCCGCGGGATTCATGACCAGCGGTGGCACCGAGAGCCTGCTGCTGGCCGTCAAGGCAGCACGCGAACACGGTCGCCGGCGCGGCATCGAGGCGCCCGAGATGGTGCTGCCCTCGACCGCGCACGCGGCGTTTTCGAAGGGCGGACTCTATTTCGGCGTCCGGTGCGTGCGCGTTCCCGTGCGCGACGACTACCGCGCGGATCCCGAGGCCATGGCCCGCGCGGTCAATCGCAACACCGTCCTCGTGGTCGGTTCCGCACCGCAGTATCCGCAGGGCGTGGTCGATCCGATCGGAGCGCTCGCGACGATCGCTGCGAACGCGGGTGTCCTCTGTCACGTCGATGCCTGCATGGGGGGCATCACGCTGCCGATGCTCGAACGCCTCGGGGTGCCCGTTTCGCCCTTCGACTTTCGCGTTCCAGGCGTGACGTCGATCAGTGTCGACCTGCACAAGTACGGCTACACGGCGAAGGGCGCTTCGGTGATCCTGCACCGAAATCGCGAGCTGCGGCGAAACCAAACCTTCGTCACCGACGACTGGGCCGGCGGGCTCTACGCGAGCTCCGGCATTCTCGGCACCAAAAGCGGAGGACCGATCGCGGCCGCCTTCGCGGTGATGAGCTCGCTCGGCGAAGCCGGGTATCTCCGGCTCACACGCTCGGCACGAAACGCGACCCTCGCGTTGCTCGCGGGGCTGCGCGCGATTCCCGGCGTTCGCGTGCTGGCCGAGCCCGACGCGACGCTGCTCGCCTTCTGCTTCGAGCCGGTGGATGGAGCGCCCGCGGTCGACGCATTCGCCGTCGGTGCGGCGCTGGCACGCGCGGGCTGGGTGGTCGATCAGCAGCAGCCACCGCCCTCGCTTCACTGCACCGTCAACGCCGTGCACGAACCCGTCATCCCCGAGTTTCTCGATGCGCTCCGGCGTGCGATCGACGCCGTGCGATCGACGGCGTCGACCGCGGGTGCGCGTGCCTACGGAACACTCGATTGAAGGATTTCGGCGCGGCACAGGGCGTGCGTCGCGCGGGCCGAGAATGCGTTCCGTGCGCGCTCGTTCGTCTGGCGACGGGTCGCTCGGGCCCGGGCCGTCGCCGTCTTTCGACCGTCTCTTCCATTTCCGTTCGCTGATTCGAGGAGCTGCGATGTCCGAACGTCCGAAGCCGATGGTCGACGAGGCGCGCATCGAAGAACTCGTGCGCGCGCTGACGCTGGAAGAAAAGGTGGCGCTCGCGACGGGCGTCGACATGTGGCATACGGCGGCGATTCCGCGCCTCGGGATTCCGGCGCTCAAGCTGAGCGATGGTCCACACGGCGCTCGCGGCGAACGATTCGCCGAAGGGCCGACCTCGCTGTCGATGCCCTGTGGCAGCGCGATGGGCGCCACGTTCGACGTGTCGTTGCTGGAAGAGATCGGCGCTGCGCTGGCGGACGAGACGCGAAGCAAGGGAGCGCACGTCCTGCTCGGGCCGACCGTCAATCTGCACCGCGATCCGCGCGCCGGACGAAACTTCGAGTGTCATTCCGAGGATCCCGAACTGAGCGCGCGGCTCGCGGTGGCGTTCATCACCGGGCTGCAGCGGGCCGGCGTGGGCGCATGCATCAAACATTTCGTCTGCAACGACTCCGAATGGCAGCGGCACACGATCAGTTCCGAGGTCGACGAACGCGCGCTGCGCGAGCTGTATCTGCGGCCGTTCGAGCGCGCCGTGCGCGAGGCGAAGCCGTGGTCGTTGATGTCCGCCTACAACCGGGTGAACGGCTCCTGGTGCAGCGAGAACGAGCCGCTGTTGCGCGATCTCTTGAAAGGAGAATGGCAGTTCGACGGCGCCGTGATCTCGGACTGGTTCGGCACCAACTCGACGGTTCCCGCGGCGAACGCCGGACTCGATCTCGAGATGCCCGGCCCCGGCCAGCACTTCGGTCCGAAACTGCTCGACGCGGTGAAGCGCGGCGAGGTCGCGGAGCAGGTGATCGACGACAAGGCGCGACGCCTGCTGCGCCTCGCCCTTCGAACCGGCGCGTTCGATGCGCCGGTGACGGCCGAGCGCGCGATCGATCGACCGGAGCATCGCGCACTCGCACGGCGAACCGCGCGGCAGGCGATCGTGTTGTTGAAGAACGAGGGCGACCTGCTTCCGCTCGACGTGGCGCGGCTCGCGAGTCTCGCCGTGATCGGTCCGAACGCGCACCCCGGTGTGTCGCAGGGCGGCGGCAGTTCGCGGGTCAGTCCGCACTACGTGGTCTCGCCGCTCGCGGGCATTCGCGAGCGCGTCGGGGATCGCGTTCGCCTGCGCGTCGAAGCCGGCTGCACGCGCCATCGCCGGCTGCCGATTCTCGACGCGGACTGGTGCGAAGCGATGGACGGCGATGCCGATCAGCCGATTCGCATCGACTACTTCGACGGTTTCGAGCCGACGGGAACGCCGGTCAAGACGCATCGCGCGCGTCGCATGGAGTGGAGCTGGTTCGGGCCCGCGACGTACGGGCTCGACCGCAAGCGTTTCTCGGCCCGCGTGAGTGCGCGCCTGCGAGTACGCGAAGACGGCCTTCACACGCTGAGCGTCGCCAGCGCGGGGCTCGCGCGCGTGCTCGTCGATGGCGAGCTGGTGATCGACAACTGGACGCGCTGGGAACGCGGCGATCTCTTCTACGGCATGGGAAGCACGGAAGTGACGGGCACGGTGGACCTGCGCGCCGGCCGGGGCTGCCTCGTCGAAGTCGAGTACAGCAAGCAGGGTTCGCCGGTCGCGGGCGGCATTCGCGTCGGCATTCTGCCGCCGATGCCCGACGACGCCATGGAGCGAGCGGTGGAAGCGGCGCGCGAGAGCGATGCCGCGATCGTGGTGGTCGGACTCGACGCCGACTGGGAGACCGAAGGCAGTGATCGCGTGAATCTCGAGTTGCCGGGACGGCAGGCGGAACTGGTCGCGCGCGTCGCCGCCGTGAACCCGCGCACCGTCGTCGTTCTCGAGGCCGGCGGTCCGCTCGATGTCGAGTCGTTCGTCGATCGCGTCCCCGCACTGATGTACGGCGCCTATCTCGGACAGGAGGCCGGACGTGCGCTCGCTGATCTCGTCTTCGGCGACGTCTCGCCATCGGGTCGATTGCCGACGACGTGGCCCCGTCGTCTGGCGGACGTTCCCGGTCAGCTCGGCTATCCCGGCGAGTTCGGTCACGTGACGTATGCGGAGAGCGTGTTCATGGGATATCGCTGGTACGACGCCCGCGAGATCGAGCCGCGGTTCGCCTTCGGGCACGGCCTCGGCTACGGCGCGTTCACGTTCGCGCAACTCGGGCTCGACCGAGCGCATCTGCGCCGCGGCGAGGTGCTGCGGGGCCGGCTGGAGCTCTCCAACACGGGACCGTGTCGCGCCGCGGAAGTCGTGCAGATCTATCTGCGCGACGTGGCGTCGAGCGCGCTGCGGCCGCCGAAAGAGCTGGTCGCGTTCGTGCGGGTCGAACTCGATGCCGGCGAGAGCCGATCGGTCGAGTTCGAGATCCCGCCCGCCGCGTTCACCTTCCGCGATCCCGTGCAGCACGCGTTCGTTGCCGAGCCCGGCCGCTTCGAAGTGCTGGTCGGTGCCTCGTCGCGCGACATTCGGCTGCGTGCGGACGTGGAGCTGGTGGACGGAGAGTCCGCTGCGAGCGACGCGGAGGCCGTTTTTCGCGAGTGACACGCCGCGGTGTCGGAACGCGGTGTCGGAGCGTCGTTCACGCCATGCGCAGCCCGCGCCACCGCGCGGCTTCCTCGCGAAGCGCGTCGCGGCTGGCCGGGTCAGCGATCGCGATCAGCGCTTCGGCACGCTGATCCATGCTGCGGCCCGCGAGCTCGGCAGCACCGTGTTCGGTCACCACGACGTCCACCTGATGGCGCGGTGTGGTCACGATCGCGCCGGCCGGAAACGCTGCGACGATGCGAGACACCGCCCGTGTCGTTCCGTCGGCGGCACGGACCATTGCCGTCGACGGCAGACAAACCAGCGAATGACCCCCTTCCGAAAAGGACGCGCCGGTGACGAAGTCTTCGTGGCCGCCGATGCCCGAGTACTGGCGTCCCGAGATCGTGTCGGCCGCGACCTGACCGGCGAGGTCGACCGAGATCGCGCCATTGATCGAAATCATCTGCCGATTCTTCGCGATCAGCGAGGGCTCGTTGACGACGTCGACGGGCAGAAACCGCACGTCCTTCTGGCCGTCGAGCCATGCGTAGAGTTCGGGGGTCCCGGCCGCGAAGGTGACCACCGAGAATCCGTCGAAGACACCCTTGCGATTGCTCACCTTGCCCGCCTGATGAAGCGCCATCAGTCCGCTGGTGAACATCTCGCTGTGGATCCCGTAGTCGCCGCCCGGGCCTTCGGCGAGCACCTGCACGATCTCGCTCGGAATGCCGCCGATTCCCGTCTGCAGCGTGGCGCCGTCGGGCACGAAGGCGCGCACGTGGCCCGCGATCGCCCGCTCGACGTCGGTGGGCGGATGATCGGCGAGGTAGAACGGATCGGATTCGCTTTCGATCACGACGTCGATCTCGTCGAGCGTGAGACAATGCGGGTGTTGCGGCGGAACGCCGAGCGTGCGCGGAAGTCGCGGGTTGATTTCGGCGATCAGCAGTCGATCGGGATCGGCCGCCGCGCGATGCAACTCGTCGACGGTGGCCCCGGCATGAAGGGCGAGCGAGCAGCGACCGTCGGAGTCCGGTGGCGCCACCAGCGTCGTCATCACCCGCGGCGAGAACTGCTTCGCGAAACGACCGAAGCGTCGAAAGTCGGCCGGTACGAACCGAACGTCGTGACCTGCTGCGCGAAGGCCGCGCTCGACCGGGCCGTAGAATCCGGAGAGCAGCGTGACGCCCGGGCGCACGAAGAGTTCGTAGAGACCGGTCAGCAGCGCGCCGAACACTTCGAGTGATCGCCAGTCTTCGCGCTGGCCGAGAGCGGTCAGGAAATCGCGCGGCTGACAGGGGCCGAGCCCGATCGCGAGTGTGTCCGTCGTGCGAAGCAGCGCCGCGGCTTCCATCGCGGTGCGGCGCTTTCGCGCGATCGCAGACGCCAGATTCGAACCGCTCGACATCGATGCCCTCCTCGCCGCGTTCGGCCAACGATAGGAGAGACGATCCGTGCAGCGAGCAGAAAATCGCACGGCGCTCTGCGGCGACGTCGAAAATCATGCGGCCGGGCTGCGGACCCTCGATCGAACTGAGGCGGAAGGCCTCGATCGCCTCCCCGATCAGGGCGTGACGATCGGGAAACGTCCGTCCGGCGTGTCGAGCATCGAGAGAAACGAAAGGAGCTCGATTCGGCTGCCCTCGACCGAAAGCTCGTCGGAGAAGATCAGCTCGCGAAGCCCCGCCTGCTGGCTGACGAGACGCAGAAACATCCCGTGCGTCAGCCGGACCGTGACGTCGGCCGATGGATCGGGCTCGTGCTTCCGGTGGTGGAGCACGCCGTTTTCGAGCCAGAGCAGGTGGGTCTCTCCGAGATCGGTGAAGACGAACGCGAGCCGCGTGTTCTCACGAGCCGCCTTCGCGCCGTCGATCCGCACGGCCATCGAATCGAAGAATCGCTCGACCGGCATTCGCCGCAGGAGATCGATCGCGTCGAGCGCCGACGGTGCGCCGGCCTGAACGCCGCGACGAAGTTCGAGAGCACCCGTCAGGTAGACGTCGCGCCAGGGCGCGGACTCCGCGCGGTAGCCGAGCTGGTCGTAGCAGCGCGCGAGCAGCTCTCGTGCGTCGCGGTCGTCGGGTGAGGCGAAGACCAGCGCGTCGAGCAGCGCGACGCTCCAGCGCAGATCGCCGGCCTCGAAGGCCGCGCGCGCTCTGTGTTTCACGGCCTCCGCACCACCCATCGCGTCCACCGTGCGGGTCGCGAGTTCGACCGGCGGCAGCGGATCGAGATGCGCGGGATTCCCGTCGTACCAGCCGAAGTAGTACTGGTAGACGGCCTTCACATTGTGTCGAACGGTGCCGTAGTAGCCTCGCTCGGCGAACGAACTCCGCAACGACTCCGGTAGCTCGATGCGCTCGGCGATCTCCTGCGGGCCGAGTCCGGTGTTGGCGAGGCGCAGCGTCTGGTCGTGCAGGTAGCGATAAGCGTCGCGCTGGCGTGCGAGATGTGCGACGACGCGCGCGTTGCCCCGGATCGGCCAGTGATGGCTGGCGAAGACCACCTCTGCCTCGCCAAAGCGTTGCAACGCCTCGTCGATGTGGCCGCTCCAGCGCAGCGCATCGCGCACGCGCGCACCGCGCAGCGTGTAGAGGTTGTGAAGCGTGTGGGAGACGATCTCTGCCCCGCAAAAGGCCTTCACGTCGGGCAGATAGAAGGTGAGTTCCGCCGGCGCTTCCGAGTCGGGCGCATACTGAAAGACGAAACGAACCCCGTCGAGTTCGATCTCCTGCGGTGTGTGATCGACGAGCAGCGTGGGTTCGAGAATGCCACTGTGTCCGCGCGCCGGCGCCTTGCCGAGGCCCGAGTCGACGTGCCCGCGCGCCGAACGCGGCAGCGCGAAGCCGTACATGAAGCTGGCGCGTCGACCCATCGCAGGACCGGCCAGCACGTTCTCGCTGGTGGCTTCCTCCAGAAAGAGACGCGGCGCGACGACCGGGATGGCGTTCGCGGCCGCGTCCTCCGTCGAGGGGATCCCGCCGACGCCACCGAAGTGATCGATGTGACTGTGCGTGAAGATCAACGCCGAGACGCGGCGCGGACCGAAGTGCCGCGTCGCGAGCGCCATCGCTGCGGCCGATGTCTCTCGCGAGGTCAGCGGATCGACCACGATCCAGCCCGTGCGTCCTTCGATCAGCGTCAGATTGGCGAGGTCGTAGCCGCGCACCTGGTACACGCCGCGCGCGACTTCGAAGAGTCCGTGCAGCGCGTTGAGCCGCGCCTGTCGCCAGAGACCGGGATGAACGCTCGCGGGCGCGTCTTCTCCGAGAAACGCGTAGTCCTGCGAACGCCAGATCGGCGTTCCGTCGTCGGCCCGAATCTCGAGCTCCGGTTCGCCGTCCAGCCGCCCGTACAGCGCGTCGTCGAAATCCTGCCGGTCGGTGAGCGGAAGCTCGGCAGCGGCCGCCTGCTGCGCCGCTGCCGTATCCGCCGTCGGTGCGCTGAAGCCATCCGCGTCGACATCGTTCGAGGATTCGCCTTCGGGAACGCCAGCCGGTGCGGGAGCCGTCTGCTCGCCGCAGGCGAGCGCGACGACGAGCATCGAGACACACCCGATCGCACGCAGTCCCCTCATCGTTCTCTCCTGTCGCCACGCCTCTCGCGCGACTCGCCTTCGTGAACGCGACTCGTTCGCGCGAGCGGCGAGCCTCCGGGCGGATCATGACGCGGCCGATGGCGAGTGCCCGTGGCCTCCCGGCGCGCCGGGGCGTCGGGTATAGAAAGGGACATGACGCTTTTCGACGATCCTTCTCGCATCGATCTCTCGCTCGACGCGCGCGCCGTCACCTTCGAAAATCCGACCGGGGCGCGCGGCGCAGGCGGTGCGAGCCACGGGGGGCGAAAGGGATCTCCGTGGCGCCGCTTCGAACCGGGCGAGCGCGTGGTGGTCGCCGACCTCGCGGGGCCGGGTCGCGTGCGACACTTTTGGATGACGTTTCCGCCGGGCCGGCCGGAACAGATGCGCTCGGTCGCGATGGACGTGTTCTACGACGACGCGACCGAGCCGAGTATTTCGGTGCCGTGTCTCGATTTTTTCGGTGCGCCGCACGGCCGCCCCGTGGCCTTCGCCTCGGCTCTCGCAGCGGTGCAGGAAGGTCGAGGGTTCAACTCCTGGCATCCGATTCCGTTCCGCCGCCGACTGCGCGTCGAACTGGTGAACGGCTCGACACGCGCGATCGAGCTCTACTTTCAGATCGATTACACGCTCGAACCGTCGCTGCCCGACGACGTCGGCCTCTTGCACGCGAGTTTTCGTCGCGAGAACCCGACCCGCCTGCGGAACGACTTCGTGATCGAGGAAGGCCTGCGCGGGCCCGGCCGCTTTCTCGGTTGCGTGGTCGGTGTGCGCGTGATCGACGGCGGCACGTGGTACGGCGAGGGCGAGGTGAAGATTTACCGCGACGGCGACACGGACCTGCCGACGATCTGCGGCACCGGCCTCGAGGACTACGTCGGCACGGCCTATGGCATGGGTGCGCACGCGACGGCCTGGCAGGGCGCGCCGCTCGACGTTCGAGCGCCGGGCGCGTTCATGCCCGATTTCGTCGGGTTCTATCGATGGCACGTTCCCGATCCGATCGTCTTCGCACGCGAGCTGCGCGTGACGCTGCAGCAGATCGGATACGTGTTCTTCGGCGAGGGGCAGGAGGACGCGTTCGCGCGCTACGCGGAAACGAACCCCGTCGCCGGGCGCGGCTGGACGATGCACCCGCGCCCCGGCCTGCTCGTGCGCGGCATCGCAGAGCGTCGCGACGACGTCTGCGCGACGAGCTTCGTCTATTGCCGCGAGGCGCAGGCGGTGCCGCGCCTCGATCTCGCGCGGGTGACGAGCGACATCGCGCGCCGTCCCTACGAGGTCGCGCATCCAATGGAGCCCTTTTTCGACTGACGCGCTGACAGGGTCACCGGAAATGGGATCCACGAGATGCGGAGCAGGCGCCGGCGAGGGCCACGCTGCTCTCCATCGCTCGCCGCGTCCTCTCGGCCGCGGCTGCGCGTGACTTCCGCTCCGCGTGGCCCTTGCCGGCGCTGCGTCACGTCGTTTTCGATGACACTGTGAGGGGCTGCACCGCTGGCGGGGACGATCTCGAGCACATCGCGCGAGAGCCGCGTTTGCTCGCGCCCGCAGGTCCCGAGGCCGGGGTGGCGGTTTCCGGTCGATCGCGTGTATGGTCCCGCCACGGCTTCAGACGACGCGCTTTCCGGTCCGCGTTTCCAGCCTCTTCGCGGTTGCCTTTCGCGATCACTCGCGGACTCCCTCGAATCATCCATCACGATCCCATCTGCCTGAACCGGTCGAGGAGCACGACTCCCGCAGGCCGATCTCAGGAGACCTGTATTCATCCGTCGTTCGATTCTCTCGGTCTGTCGACCGAATTGCTCCGTGCCGTCCGCGATCAGGGCTACACCGAGCCGACTCCCGTGCAGGCCGGCTGCATTCCTGCGGTGCTCGCCGGTCGCGATCTGCTGGCCGCTGCCCAGACGGGCACGGGCAAGACGGCGGGATTCACCTTGCCGATGCTGCAGCGTCTCGCCGAAGGCGCGCGCGTGGCCGCGGCGCGACGCCCGGTGCGCGCTCTGATTCTCACGCCGACCCGCGAACTGGCCGCCCAGGTCGAGCAGAGCGTTCGCACGTACGGCCGCCATCTCTCGTTGCGTTCGACCATGATCTGTGGCGGCGCGAGCATGAACTTGCAGGTGCGCGCGTTGCGCGAGGGAGTCGACGTTCTCGTCGCCACTCCCGGGCGCCTGCTCGATCACCTGCGCTCGCGGACGGTCGATCTCGGGCGCGTCGAAATCGTCGTTCTCGACGAAGCGGATCGCATGCTCGACATGGGCTTCATCCACGACATGCGGCGGATCCTTCCGTTGCTGCCCAGGACGCGACAGAGCCTGTTCTTCTCGGCCACGTTCTCGACCGAGATCCGCCGGCTCGCCGACTCGTTCCTGACCCAGCCCGAGATCGTCGAAGTGGCGCGCCAGCAGCTCGCGTCCGAACTCGTCACGCAGGTCGTGCATCCGGTCGACCGCGAGCGCAAGCGCGATCTGCTGGCGCATCTCGTGCGCGAGGGAAACTGGCAGCAGGTGCTCGTCTTCACGCGCACCAAACACGGTGCGACCCGTCTCGCACAGCAGCTTTCGCGCGACGGGCTCGAGGCGGACGCGATTCACGGCAACCGCAGCCAGTCGCAACGAACGCGCGCGCTCGAGGGCTTCAAGCGCGGTCGGACACGCGTGCTGGTCGCCACCGACATCGCCGCGCGCGGGCTCGACATCTCCCTGCTTCCGCACGTCGTCAACTACGAGCTTCCGTTCGTGCCGGAGGACTACGTGCATCGCATCGGACGCACGGGACGGGCCGGCAGCGAAGGCGACGCCGTCTCTCTCGTCGCGTCCGACGAACGAAACCTGCTGCACGGGATCGAGCGCCTGCTGCGGCATCGCATCCCGCAGCGCGTCGTGGAGGGATTCGAGCCGAGTGCAAACGCGGCGCCGTCTTCGCCCGTCGCGCGCAACTCGAACCACCGGCAGAGCCCGCGCGAGCGATCTCGCGGCGGAGTCGAAGCCGCGCGTTCGGGGCGATCGAACGGCAGCTCGCGGGTCGGGATGGGGTCGAGCGCGACTCCGTCCGTGCGTGATGCCGGGCGGGGGCGTTTCGAGCGCCGTCATCGCCAGTCCCGCTGACGGCCGGGCGAAGGGGCGGGGCCTCAGGAGCGCGGCTGTCCGCGGCGCAGCCGACCGTCCACCACGAATCGCGCGTACGCGGCGCGCAGCAGGTGGTGCAGCAGACCGGGCGCGAGCCGCTGCAGCCACGCGACGAGATGCGCATCTGCGCCGACGCGAACTTCGCGGCGGTCGTTGCGCACGGCGCGAACTACCCGGCGGGCGACGGCGTCGGGCGCGGTTCCGTACCGCAGCATCAGTTCGGCCATCCGCGTCGATGCGGCGAGATCGTGACTGCGCGCATGGCGCAAGAACGCGGTGCCGATCGTTCCCGGCAGCACGGCGGTGACTCCGATCCCGAGCGGCGCGAGCTCGATCCGAAGCGCTTCGCTGAACGCGCGCAGGGCGGCCTTGCTGGCGCCGTAGCTCGACTGGAAGGGAATCCCGATCAGCGCGGCGAGACTCGAAATGTTGACGATCTGCCCGCCGCCGGATTCTCGAAGCAGGGGCACGAAGATGCGGCAGGCGTGGATCGGCACGAGAAGGTTCAGTGCGACGAGATGATCGATCTCGTCGGGATGCTGCTCGGCAAGCGCGCCGTGCACCGTCACGCCCGCGTTGTTGAACAACAGATGCGCTGCGCCGTGCGTCGCGCGAACTTCGGCGGCGAGCGCTTCGAGCGCACCCGCGCGCACGAGATCGAACGCGTGTCGGGTGATCCGGTGCCCGCTCGCCTCGACCAGAGCCGCCGTGACGCGCAGGCCCTCCTCGTCGAGATCGACCAGCGCGAGGTGACATCCTTCGGCGGCGAGTCGCACGCACAGCGCGCGCCCGATTCCACCCGCGGCGCCCGTGACGATCGCCGTGCGCCCGGCGAGCGCGCGAACCCGCCGTCTCACGGGGTTACCGGACGTGTGATCCACGTGATGCGGAGCAGGCGCGTTCGAGGGCCACGTCGTGTTCGATGACCCTGTCAGAAGGCCCAGCGCAGCCGCAGATAGACCTCGTCGCGATCGCGAATCGGCGAGATGCCCTGCTCGGTCCACGTGTGATAGGCGCCGGATTCGCCGGCGGCCACGTGGTTACCGAGACTCACCGGCTCGAGCGCCATCTTCCGGTACTGCGTGCGCCCCGAGAACATCGCCGCGCCGAGCGTGGCCGAGAAGTTCTCGGTGAAGCGGTACTGAATCTGCGGCAGCACGGCGGCGGAGTTCGACTTCACGTCGTAGACCAGCGTCAGCGACGGCAGCAGTCGATCCTGGAAGTAGCCGGTTTGTGCGGTCAGCGTGCCGAGCAGATTCCACGGGCCGAGCGTCGAGGTGAAGCCGCGTCGATAGTCGGGGATGTACTGGACGAAGACCTGGCTGTTGAAGAAGAAGGTGTGATTCGGATTGAGGAAGTTGATGAACGTGGGCCGATCGACGGAAACCGTGAGATTGAGCGTCGACGACTTCGAGATGCCCCCGCGTCGATCGGCATCGGCATACGGGTTGCCTTCGATCCACGCCGTCTCGACGCCCCAGTTCGACTTCGTCAGGTCTTCCGCGAAGTCCATCGAAAAGCCGAGGATGTTTCGCTTCTCGTAGCGCAGCAGCAGCTCGCCGCCTCCGGCCCAGACGAAATCGCGCCGCCCGTAGCGATCGTTGCCACCCGCGCGCTGGTCGAGTCGTCGATTGCCGGTCACGGTGAAGATCGCGTTCACGTTGGAGCAGAACTGCGGCGCTGCGAACGAGCAGCCGTCGGTACGCATCGGATTCGAGACGTCGTAGTCGTCGAGGCCGATCGGCTCGCCCGCCGTCGGCGTCGAGAACGCGACCAGCAGGTTGAGATAGTTCCACGAGAAGGCGGCCATCTCGGAACGGAAGGTCTGCGAGGTGAAGGGATGCGTGAAGGTGCCCGTGCCGTCCTGCGCGGCGTTGTACCCGGGATCGGACGGGCCCCGGCAACCGGGGAGCATCACCTGCGTGCCGTTCACGAAGCGCGTGCAGACAGGCCCGCCGACGAACCCCAGCGTGCCGGGCTGCGGGCGCGTGGCATCCGTCGTGACGCCGCCGCTGAAGGGAGATCCTTCGAAGCCCGGGAACGACTGCAAGAGGGCGCTGGCCTCGGCGTTCAGCAGGTCGATGCCGTCCGCCTGCGCCGTTCCGTCGTCCGTGCAAGATGTGCCGTAATACGCGCCGCAACCGAGCAGCGCCTGCTGCTCGCTGGTCAGCGTGTTGTCGAGGTTGCCGGCGCCGATCACATCCAGCGACAGCGCGACCTGGTGCGCCGTTGCGCCGGTCAGCGCGAGGTAGATGGCCGGCGCGAAGAACGCATCTCCGCCCATCGCGAGCGACAGCGCGACCGGAATCGCCGCGAACCCGCCGACGATTTCGGAGCTGTTGAACACGTTCTGTGCGCAAGCCGTCGCGTCGAGGTCGGAAAATCCGATGCTCGACGAACAGATCAGCGCGAAGAGCGACTGATTGAGCGGGTGCTTCGCCAGCGCCTCGCTCGCGGTGAGGCAGTCGGGCTCGGCTCCGGTCAGGCACGCGCCGTGCGCGTTCGCCTCGCGCGGCCGTCCCGTCGTCTCGTCGACGTTGCGCTCGTAGGTGAAGATGCGATGCGCGTACGGCAGCGTCGTGTAGCTGTAGATGTCCGCGATCGCGAAGCTGAAGCGATCCCAGCGAAACTCGAGACGCGCACCGCCCTGCAGGCCCTTCAGCCCGTTCCACCAGTTGTCCGGTCGGTCTTCGCCGATCACGCCGTACCCGGTGAGTCCGTGCGCGAAGAGCCCCGCCGTCTTGTCGCAAACGGGGTTCGGGGTGTACGCCTCGCCGCAGCGCCCGAGGTCGTCGGGCTCGAAATCGTCGAGGTTGAGAGCGGTCTCGAGTCGCACGTCCTCGAACGGCCCCACTTCGTAGAACGAGTAAATGAATCGCGCGGCCCAGACGGCGATGCGCGATTCTTCGAGTGAGGGCAACGAGGCGAGAGCAAGGTCGTTGGGATTGAACTGGTCGGTGGTCGCGAAAAGCTCCGTCTTTCCCCAGACGATCGATTGCTTGCCGAGCCGGGCGAGCAATCGGCCG
>CAZDHU010000308.1:0-8500 GCA_964505355.1 uncultured Myxococcaceae bacterium
GCGTGCGCGCGGTCGGCGAGGTCGCGGTCGAAGACTGGTCCGGCTTCGAGCAGGCCCTTTCGCGTGCGGGAGACGGTCCCGTCGTGCTGCGAGTCGAGCGCGGGCCGCGCGATGCCGCGCAAATGCTCGAGATCACGCTGGCGCGGGCCGCTGCGCCGGCCGCGCTCGGGCTCGTGCCCGCGACGGTACTCGTCGCGCGCGTCGAGCCCGACTCGGCGGCCGCGGAGGCGGGGATCCGCGAAGGGGATCTGCTGCTGACGGTCGACGGAAGGAACATCGGGAACTTTCTCTCGTTCGCGATCACGGTGCGTGCGAGCGAAGGCAAGCCGCTCGCCGTCACCTATGCGCGAGACGGCGAGACGCACGCGGTGAGCGTGCGACCGAAGCAGCGCGAGATCACGGGTGAGCTCGGCATGCCGGAGACCCGCTGGCTGGTGGGCATCGCATCGGGAGAATCGCCGCTTCTGCCCGGTGCGACGGGAGAAGAGGTGGCTCGCAATCCGCTCGTCGCGTTGCCGCGTGCCGTCGGCATGACGGTCGATCTCACGCGCGCGTTTCTCGCGGGCCTCGGCAAACTGGTCAGTGGCGAGGTTCCGCGCAACCAGATCGCCGGCCCGATCGGCATTGCGGAGATGGCGCATCGCGCGCTGCAGCGCGGCTGGCAGGACTTTCTCGGCCTCTTCGTTCTGATCAGCATCAATCTCGGCGTGCTCAACCTGCTGCCGATTCCGGTGCTCGACGGTGGCCAGATCGTCGTCGCGGGCATCGAAGGGGTGCGCCGCGCGCCGATCTCGCCGCGCACGCGCGAAGCCGTGCAAACGCTCGGCGTGTCGGTACTCGTGGTGCTGATGGGCTTCGCCTTCTGGAACGATCTTTCGCGACACTGGTCGAGCTTTCTGAGCTGGCTGCGCAGCTCGAGCGGGCTCTAGGCCGGGTCCGTGACGAGCGCCCTGCCGCGAACCCCCTCGCTCCGGGCCTGGTGAATGGTTCGGACCAGCCCGGCGGCGGGCTCGCAAGAACACGGGCCGAACCGTCTGCTCCCCGCGCGCGAGCCTCTCCTGCTCGCGATCGAAACCGCGACGAGCGGTGCGAGCCTCGCCCTGCTGCGCGGCGAGCGTCTGCTCGGCGAACTGTCGCTCGCGGCCGAGCGCGGCCTTGCCGAGCAGGTGCTGCCGGCGCTCGAAGCGCTGCTGTCGCTGGCGCGATTCGGCGTGACCGAGATCGAACGTTTTGCCGTCTCGATCGGACCGGGGTCGTTCACGGGCCTGCGCGTCGGAGTCGCGACGGTGCAGGGCCTCGCGTTCGGGAGCCCGGCCTGCGCCGTCGCGGTGCCCACCCTCTCGGCGCTCGCCCGCGGCGCGCTGCCGTCGCGCGGCCCCGTGGCGGCCGTTCTCGACGCACGTCGCGACGAAGTTTACGCGGCCGTTTTCGAGGATCCCGAGCGCGTCCTCGAAACGCCGCTCGTGCCCGAGGCCGTGTACGGGATCGATGCCCTCGCGGCTCGATTGCCCGAGAACTGCGTGCTGGTGGGCGAGGGGGCGCTGCTTCATCGGTCTCGCCTGCTGGCGATGCGCGCGGATCTGCACTTCTGCGATCTGGGCCGCGCCGGCGCGCGCGCCGTCGACGTCGGTGTCCTCGGGAGCCGCCTGATCGGGTGCGGGCTCGCAGCGGAGCCGGCAGCGATCTCGCCGCGTTATCTCCGGCGGGCCGAGGCCGAGGCGCGTCGAACCGGAGAGGCGCTGGAGCGGGGCTGAACGGGGGCGGGTGCGGCGCGGGCGCGCGGTCAACTTCCCGCGCCGTCCGCGGCCGGAACATTCGGCCGGTGCTCGAATCGGCTTTGACAGGCCGAACCCCTTCTCGTAGGCTGGCTTTCGATTCGAATGACGGCGCTGAATCGCAACTCGATCGGCGCTCGTTTCCCTGCTCCGACGCCGTTACCGCGGCCCGGAGCCTGCACCGCGAGGCAACCCCTCGCGCTCGGGAGGAACGCATGGCCGCAAGGGCCTCGTCGTCTGGCATCCCTGCCTCGTCTTCTGCCCGCGCAAACGCCCGCTCGAATCCGCCCGCCGATTCGGAGCGGGACGATGCGGCGCGGAGCATTCCGGCCGCCACCAACGGATCCGATGTGTTGATGCTCGCCCTGCGTGCCGAGGGCGTGGAAGTCGCCTTCGGTCATCCCGGGGGCGCGGTTCTCCACATCTACGATGCGATCCATCGGCACCGATTCCGGCATGTGCTGGCTCGCCACGAGCAGGGCGCCGTCCACATGGCCGACGGCTACGCGCGTGCGACGGGGCGTCCGGGGGTCGCGATCGTCACCTCCGGCCCGGCGCTCACCAATGCGATCACCGGGATCGCGACCGCGTACATGGATTCGATCCCGATGGTCGTCTTCTCCGGTCAGGTGCCGCGGCCGTTCATCGGCAGCGACGCATTCCAGGAGGCGGACAACATCGGCCTCACGCGACCGGTGACCAAGCACAACTATCTCGTGAAGGACGTTCGCAACCTCGCCGGGATCGTGAAAGAAGCGTTCTACATCGCCACCACGGGACGGCCCGGTCCGGTGCTGGTCGACATCCCGAAGGACGTTTCCGGCGAGCTCTGCGAGTTTTCGTATCCGCGCGAGATTCGGCTCGACCACTATCAGCCCTGCGTCGACGCGCACTGGGGGCAGGTCAAGAAGGCGCTCGCGCTGATTCTTCGGGCGAAGCGGCCCGTCTTCTACTTCGGCGGCGGTGTGATCTCGTCGCAGGCCGCGGAGCCGATGCGGCACCTGATGGAGCGGTTGCGTGTTCCCACCACTTACACCCTGATGGGCATCGGTGGCATTCCCGGGGATCACCCGCTCTCGCTCGGCATGCTCGGCATGCACGGGACCTATCGCGCGAACCACGCGGTCGATCAGTGCGACGTGCTGGTCGCGATCGGCGCGCGGTTCGACGACCGCGTGACGGGGCGACTCGACGAGTTCAGTCAGCGATCGAAGAAGATTCACATCGACATCGATCCGACCAGCATTCGGAAGAACGTGCACGTCGACATTCCGATCGTGGGCGACGTGAAAAACTGCCTGCAGAAACTGCTCTCGCTGCTCGACGGCGATCGAGGGCTCGACGCCTTTCACCAGCGTCTCGCGCCCTGGTGGAACCAGATCGAAGAGTGGAACCGCGAGGCGCCGATCGCGTACGCGCAGGGGCGCGACGACGAGCTGCTGCCGCAGTTCGTGATCGACCGGATCTTTCAGCGGACGGGCGGAAACGCCGTCCTGACCACGGACGTCGGTCAACATCAGATGTGGGCGGCGCAGTACTACCACTGCCAGCGGCCCAACTCCTGGCTCTCGTCCGGAGGACTCGGGACGATGGGCTACGGACTCCCGGCCGCGATCGGCGCGCAGGTCGCGCGTCCGGAAGAACTGGTGATCTGCATCGCGGGTGACGGTTCGATCCTGATGAACGTGCAGGAGTTCGCGACGGCAGTCGAAGAGAATCTGCCGGTCAAGGTCTGCATCATCGACAACCAGAATCTCGGCATGGTTCGCCAGTGGCAGCAGCACTTCTACGACAACCGCGTCACGGCGAGTTCGCTGCGTTCCGCGCCGGACTTCGTGCGACTGGCGGAGGCGTTCGGTGCGCTCGGTCTGCGCGCGTCGCATGCCGACGAGGTCGATGCGGTGCTCGAGAAGGCGTTCGCGCATCCCGGGCCGGTGGTGATCGACTTTCGCGTGCGAAGCGTCGAGAACTGTTATCCGATGGTTCCGGCGGGGGCGTCACCGGCCAAGATGCTGCTCCACGACCCGATCGGCTGAACAGGGCGAGGGAACCCATGCGACACACTCTCTCGGTCCTCGTGCGCAACGAGTTCGGCGTGCTCTCCCGGGTCGCCGGAATGTTCAGCGGGCGCGGGTACAACATCGACAGCCTGAACGTCGCGCCGACGATCGATCCGAAGGTCTCGAACATGACGATCGTGACCGAGGGCGACGACGACGCGATCGAACAGATCTCGAAGCAACTGCACAAGCTGATCGACGTGATCAAGGTGACGGATCACGTCGAAGGATCGTTCGTCGATCGCGAGATGGCGGTGATGCGGGTCAGTCCGACGCTCGACCAGCGGGCCGAGGTGCTGCGGATCGCCGAAATCTTTCGCGGCCGAATCGTCGACGTGAGTCCGAAATCGTTCGGCATCGAGGTGACGGGGCGACGCGACAAGATCGAAGCGATGGCCCGTCTGCTCGAACCGCTCGGGCTGCGCGAGCTGATGCGCACGGGACCGCTCGCGATGCCTCGCGCCTGACGAGACCGATCGCGCACGCGGCGGCCGCGCGGCCCGGCGATCCGGGCTAGCGGCGAAGGGCCGGGCTGCGCATTCTTCCCCGGACGCGGCCGAGGCCGCAGGAGATCAAAGACTTCATGGCACTTCGGATTTTCTACGACCAGGACGCGGACCTCCGGCGGCTCGAGGGCAAGCCGGTGGCGATCATCGGCTACGGCAGCCAGGGGCATGCGCACGCGCAGAATCTGAGAGAATCCGGCGTCGACGTGGTGGTCGGGCTGCGAAAGGATTCTCCGACCGTGGCCAAGGCCGAGAAGGCGGGCCTTGCGGTCTGCACACCGGCCGAGGCGGCAGCGCGGGCCCGCGTGGTCATGCTGACGCTGCCCGACGAAACGGCGGCGGAGATCTACCGCAGCGAAATCGCGCCGCAAATGACCTCGGGCAAGTACCTCGCGGTGGCGCACGGGTTCAACATCCACTTCCGGCAGATCACGCCGCCGCCGGACGTGAACGTGTTCATGGTCGCGCCCAAAGGGCCCGGCCACACGGTTCGAAATCACTATGAACAGGGCAAAGGAGTGCCCTGTCTGGTCGCAGTCGACGCCGATCCGTCGGGCGACACGCTCGCGATCGCACTGGCCTACGCGAAGGGAATCGGCGGCGGACGCGCGGGCATCATCGAAACCAACTTTCGGGAAGAGACCGAGACCGACCTGTTCGGCGAGCAGGCGGTGCTCTGCGGCGGTCTGACGGCGTTGATGCAGGCGGGGTTCGAAACGCTGATCGAAGCGGGCTACGCGCCGGAGATGGCCTACTTCGAGTGCATTCACGAGGTCAAGCTGATCGTCGATCTGATCTACGAAGGCGGCATCGCGAACATGCGCTACTCGGTCAGCAACACGGCGGAGTACGGCGATCTGACGCGCGGACCGCGGGTCGTCGACGCGGCGACCAAAGAGCGGATGAAGGGCATCCTGCGCGAGATTCAGACGGGCCAGTTCGCGCGCGAGTTCATCCTCGAGAATCGCGCCGGAAAGCCGTCGTTCGAAGCGATGCGCCGTCTCGGCACCGAGCACCCCGTGGAGCAGGTGGGCGCTCGCTTGCGCGCACTGATGCCGTGGCTGAAGGAGAAGGCGCTGGTGGATCGCTCGCGCAACTGACCGCGGGCGGGAAGGGGTGCGATGAACGAGTTGCCGCCGACCGCAGAGCCGAGTCACACCGGTGGCTTCGAATCGCGACGCCGCCGGCGCCGGCGCGGGCGCTCCGGCGAGCGGCGTCGCGGGCTGCATCTGCTGCCCAACCTGTTCACCACCGCGAATCTGTTCTGCGGCTTCTACACCATCGTGCAGGCGACGCTGGGCGATCCCTGGCACGCCGCACTCGGCATCGTGCTCGCGATGATGTTCGACATCCTCGATGGACGGGTCGCGCGACTGGCCCGCGCGACGAGCCGGTTCGGAGCGGAATACGATTCGCTCTCGGACATCGTGTCGTTCGGTGTGGCGCCCGCGATGCTGGCATTCGCGGGCGGCGAGCTGCGTGCGCTCGGTCGCGCCGGCTGGGTGCTCGCGTTCGTCTACGTGGTCTGCGCGGCGCTGCGGCTCGCGCGATTCAACGTCGCGCCGTCGCGTTACAAAGGCCGCTTCGAAGGGCTGCCGAGTCCTTCGGCCGCGGGCATGGTCGCCGCCACCGCCTGGTTCGCTCTCTTTCTCGAAGAACGTTTCGGTGAGATCCCGTTTCCGGCGGGTGTGATCGCGGTGGGAACGGCACTGCTCGGACTGCTGATGGTGAGTCGGATTCCCTACCGTAGTTTCAAAGAGCTCGATCTGCGACACGGCTACGGCACGCTCGTGCTGCTCGCGATCCTGCTTCCGCTGGTCGCGATCGAGCCGCAGGTGACGCTCTTCTTCATTGGTCTCGCCTACGTCGCGTCGGGGCCGATCGAGATCTGGCTACGCCGCCGCAGCGGTGCGGTGCTCGAAGAGCACACCGTGCACGACGCGAGCGGAGAAGAGAAGGAGTCGTTCGGTGGGCCGCACTGAGCCGGGCTCGAGCGAGCGAGTCCGAATCTTCGATACCACGCTCCGAGACGGCGAGCAGTCGCCCGGCTGCAGCATGAATCTCGCCGAGAAGCTGACCCTCGCGCGACAGCTCGAGCGGCTCGGTGTCGATGTCGTCGAAGCCGGCTTCCCGGCGGCGAGCGAGGGTGATTTCGAATCCGTGCGCGCGGTCGCGGGCGCGTTGCGCGAGACCATCGTGTGCGGACTCGCGCGCACCGGCAAACACGACGTCGAGCGCGCGATCCGCGCGCTGGAGGTCGCCGAGCGGCCGCGGGTTCACACCTTCATCGCGACCAGCGACATCCATCTCGAACACAAACTCCGGATGTCGCGCGATCGGGTGCTGGAAGAAGTCGATCGCGCGGTGCGGCAGGCGCGATCCGCCATCGACGACGTCGAGTTTTCGGCCGAGGACGCCACGCGCTCGGATCACGACTTTTTGGTGCAGGTCTTCCGGGTGGCCGTCGCCGCCGGCGCTCGAACCCTCAACGTGCCCGATACCGTCGGCTACACGACGCCCGACGAGTACGCGGCGCTGATTCGTTTTCTGCGCGAGTTCGTCACCTGTGACGAGCCGCTCGTCTTCAGCGTGCACTGCCACGACGATCTCGGTCTCGCGGTCGCGAACAGCCTCGCGGCGGTGCGGGCGGGCGCACGTCAGATCGAATGCACGATCAACGGCATCGGCGAACGCGCGGGCAACACGGCGATGGAAGAGTGCGTGATGGCGATGAAGACCCGCCCCGAAGTCTTCGGTGGCCTCGACACCGGAATCCGAACCATCGAAATCGTTCCCACCAGCCGGATGCTGTCGGCGACGATCGCCGTTCCCGTTCCGCCCAACAAGGCGATCGTCGGTGACAATGCGTTCGCCCACGAGGCGGGCATTCACCAGGACGGGGTGCTGAAGGCGGCCATCACCTACGAAATCATGACGCCGCAGGCGGTCGGCCGTGCCGCCAGCGAACTCGTGCTGGGCAAGCACTCCGGTCGTCACGCGTTCCGCGATCGATTGAAGGAGCTGGGCTTCGCGATCGAAGGCGACGGGTTCGAGCGGGCGTT
The DNA here is from genome assembly GCA_964505355.1 of uncultured Myxococcaceae bacterium. GTDB lineage: Bacteria > Myxococcota_A > UBA9160 > UBA9160 > UBA9160 > CAZDHU01. The sequence continues at coordinate 7,404 of CAZDHU010000308.1, forward strand.
CGCGAGATTCAAAGAGCTCGCCGATCGAAAGAAGGTGATTTACAACGAAGATCTCGAAGCGATCGCCGCGGACACGATGATCTCGACGGACGATCGGTTCGTGCTCGGCGATCTGGCGATCACCTGTGGCACGTTCGCGACCGCGACGGCGACGGTGGCGCTCACGGTCGATGGCGAAGCGCGAAAGACGACCGCGCTCGGCGTGGGGCCGGTCGACGCGATCTTCAAGGCCGTGGCCGAGCTGACGGGTACGCGCAGCGAGTTGATTCGATATCTCGTGAGCGCCATCACGGGCGGCATGGACGCGCAGGGCGAGGTCGCCGTCACGCTCGGTGAGGGCGAGCGGCGCGTGATCGGCCATGGTGCGCACGACGACATTCTGGTCGCGAGCGCGAGGGCGTACGTACACGCGCTGAACAAGCTCGAGTGGCACAAGCGGCGCCACGCCGTGGACGAACCGAAAGGCATTTGATCCGTAAACCGTCCGGGGTTCGCTGCGGCGAACGTCGCGACGTCGTCTCGATCGCTGCGTTCGCGGCGCACCAGAGGCGCCTTCGCGCAGGGCGGCGCACGCCCGGCAGGACTCGCCGGAGAATGGTCGGGCGGAACACAGAAGCGGCGGATTCGCCGCGAGACGAGAGGAGAAGGGTTGGAGCGGATTCTCTGTCTGCCGGGCGACGGCATCGGTCCCGAAGTGACCCGCGAGGCGCAACGTGTGCTCGCGGCGGCGGCGACGCGCCACGGGCTCGCGCTCGGTTTCACCGACGCGCTGATCGGCGGCGCGTCGATCGATGCGCAGGGCACGCCGCTCGCCGATGGCGTCGTCGATGAAGCGAGGAAATGCCGCGCGGTGCTGCTCGGTGCGGTGGGTGGCCCGAAGTGGGATGCCGAGCCGGTCGATCGCCGGCCGGAGAAGGGGCTGCTGCGCATCCGCAAGGAACTCGGACTCTTCGCCAATCTTCGGCCGGCGACCGTGTTCCCGGCGCTGGTCGGCGCCTCGACGCTGCGCCGCGAGGTCGTCGAGGGCATCGATCTGCTGGTGATCCGCGTACTCACCGGCGGCCTATATTACGGCGAGCCGCGCGGTCGCGAACGTC
>CAZDHU010000309.1:0-3919 GCA_964505355.1 uncultured Myxococcaceae bacterium
CGGCAAAGCGCCTCTTCGCGGGCGTTGCGCCGGGCGACGTGGAGTGGATCGCACTGCGCAGCAGCGACGGACAGGACGTCGAGATCGAGCGCCGTGCGGGTGCCTGGGGGCTGGTCCAGCCGCTCACCGCCGACGGAGATCCCGTTTCGCTCGACGGAATGGCCAGTGCGCTGGCCGAACTCGCGAGCGAAAAGACGATCGACGACGCGCAGCCGCCCGAGATCTACGGGCTCGGCGAGACCGCGCGCGTGGTGCGGTTCCGGGCCAAAGGCGCGGAACACGTGCTGCGGATCGGCAAGCGCGCACCGATCGGCGCCAGCACCTATGCAACGACCGGTGCGGCGCCGACGATCGTCACCGTACCGACCTACCGGACGAGCAGCTTCGACCGAGCGCTCGCCGATCTGCGCGAGCGTCGCGTGTTGCGTTTTGATCGCGGTGCGATCGACGGCCTGCGCATCGACTGGCCCGGTGGTGGCGTCACGCTCGCCCGCAAGGACGGTGTCTGGCAGGTGACCGAGCCGATGGCGACGCCGGCCGACGACGGTGCCGTCGAGAAGCTGCTCTCGGATCTCGGCTTTCTTCGTGCCGAGAGCTTTCTCGATGCGCCGCCCGACGCGGCGGCGCTCGGTCTCGACGCGCCCGAGCTGCGGCTCGAGCTGCGGACCGCCGCGACGGATGGCGCGACCGCAGCGCCGCCGCTCGTGATGGAAATGGGGCGCGCGCTTCCGAACGAGGCGAAGCAGCGTGCGGTGCGTGTGGCGGGCCGCGTGGTCGGCGTCCCCGTCGAGCGGCTCGCCGACTATCCGCGCACGGTCGTGGCGTGGCGGCTGAAGGACGTCTCGCGCTTCGTGGCGATCGACGCGCAGCGGATCGAACTCTCGATGCACGACGCGGCCTCGAGCGCGCCGGTGGTGGCGAATCTCGTCCGGCGCGACGAGGGCTGGGTGCAAGAGGGCGGTGCGCGACTCGTCTCGGGGAAGGCGACGCGGCTCGTCGCAGAGCTGTCGCGGCTGCGCGCGGTCGACATCCTCGACGAGTCGCTGGAGGAGAGCGAGCGAGCATCCTTCGGTCTCGCCCCGCCGGCCGTCACGATTCGGGTCTTCGGCGCGAAGAGCGGCGAGCAGGAACCCCTGCTCGCCGGGATCGACGTCGGTCGCAGCGACGAGAAGGGCTTCATCGCGACGCCGCTCGGCGGCGGTGCGGTGTATCGCGTCGAGGCCGCGCTCGCCGAGCACGTCCCGACGCAGCTCGCCGTCTGGAAAGAGAAGTGGCTGGCAAAGGACGCGCCGGCGTCCGCCGGCGAGAAGCACGAATCCGCGTCCGCTTCGAACGACGAAGAACTGCCCGACACCGGCGCGACCGGTGGCGAAGACGTCTTTCCGCCCGGAGCCGCGGAACCCGGCCAGCCCTCGCCCTGACGGGATCCCGAAACTGTGATCCACGAGTTGTGGAGCAGGCGCCGGCAAGGGTCACGCTGCGCTCCTCCCTGGCTCGCCGCGGCCTACCGGCCGCGGCTGCACGTGACTTCCGCTTCGCGTGACCCTTGCCGGCGCTGTGTCGCGTCGCTTTCGGCAGCTCCCCGACTCGTCGCGCGACGACCGATTGGGCTCGCCTCGAGCGCACCGGCTGGCCGTTTGGACGCGGGCGCGGCTCCCCGAGTGCCTTCAGCCGATGGGACCGAGCGTCCAGCGGTGGCGAATGGCGAGCAGACGAAGCCCGATCGTCACGGTCGCGACCAGCAGCGCCGCGAGTTCACGTGAGCCGCCCGTTCCGAACACCGCGAGCCCCGCGAACCCTCCCGCGACGCACGCCGTGATGTAGATCTCGCCCGGGCGCAGCAGCGCTGGCATCTGACCACAGAGCACGTCGCGCAGGATGCCGCCGCCGGTGCCGGTGATGGCGCCCAGCACGACGGCAAACGCCGGCGTCACGTGTCCGCTGTCGAGCGCGAGGACGAACCCGCTCGCGTTGAACAGGCCGAGACCGAACGCGTCGGCCACACGCAGAGTCGGCGCGAAGCGACGCGCGACCCGCGGCAGCGCGAGCGTGGCGGCCGCCGCGCAGAGAATCACCAGCAGATGGGTCGTGCTCGCGAACGACGCCGCCGGTCGCCCGAGGATTGCGTCGCGAATCACGCCTCCGCCGAGTGCGGTGGCGAACGCGAGAATCAGCGCGCCCACCACGTCGGGCCGGCACTGCCGACTCGCCTCGACGCCACTCGCCGCGAACGCGGCGAGCCCCGCCAACTGCAACCCGTCGATCACCGTCATCGCGAGACGGTCCTCCTCCGCGTCGCTCGTCGCAGAGGCGACTCTCAGTCGCCGTCGCCGGCGCGTCGCAGCAGGGCGAGCATTTCGTCGTGCACGTGCCCGTTGCTGGCGACGATCTCGCCGCTCTCCCGCGAGAGCGTGTGTCCGTCGAGATCGCTCACGCGTCCGCCCGCCTCCGCCACGATCAACGCACCGGCACAGACGTCCCACGGCTTCAGCTTGCATTCCCAGTAGCCTTCGAAACGACCGGCGGCGACGTAGCAAAGGTCGAGTGCGGCGCTGCCGTCGCGACGAACCGCGCGGGCAGACTTCACGAAGGTGGCGAAGCGCGCGAGATTCGTCGCGCGGCTGGTGTGGACGTCGTAGGCGAAGCCGGTCGCGAAGAGCCCGTGGTCGACGCGCGTCGCCTCCGACACCGAAAGGCGTCGCGCGCCGAGAAACGCACCGCCACCGCGCACCGCGTGAAAGGTCTCGTCGAGCAGCGGATCGTGGACCACGCCGATGGTTCGGATCCCTCGCCACTCGACACCGATCGAAACGCAGAATCGCGGATAGCCGTGCGCGTAGTTGACGGTGCCGTCGAGCGGGTCGATCACCCAGCGAACGGCGGCGCGGTCTGCATCCCCGTGACCACCGCCTTCTTCGGCGAGGATCGCATCCTGTGGTCGCCAGCGTGTCAGCTCGGCGAGCAGGTGCGCCTCGCAGGCGTGATCGACTTCGGTCACCAGATCGACCGGTGCACTCTTGGTGTCGATCACGTGCGCGGTTTCGTAGTGCGTGCGCTGAATCGCTCCGGCCTCGCGCGCGAGGCGAAGGGCGAGGACGAGGATCTCGTCGCGAACGGCGGGTGAATCCGGATCGTCGTGGCTCATGCGACCTCGCGAGGCGCGGGTTGTTCGTCGAGGGCGAAAAGGCGCCGCGCATGGTGCGTCGTCGCCGCCGCGATCTCGGCGAGCGGGCGGCCCTGTGCCTGCGCGAGCGCTTCGCCCACCCGAACGACGAGCGCGGGCTCGTTGCGACGCCCGCGGTGGCCTTCGGGCGCGAGCAGCGGCGCGTCGGTCTCGACCAGCAACCGGTCGAGCGGGAGCGCTGCGGCCACCTCGCGCAGTCCGCGATCCCGCCGAAACGTGAGAATGCCGGAGAACGAAATCGACAGGTTCGCGTCGAGCGCTCGCTGTGCGAAGGCGAGCGATCCCGTGTAGCAGTGCAGTACGCCCGTCACGTCGCCGCGTCCCTCCCGGCTCCAGAGTTCGAAAAAATCGTCCCAGGCCTCGGGACCGTCACTGCGGACGTGAAGCGACAGGGGAAGTCGTCGCTCTCGCGCCAGCGCCACCTGCTCGGCGAAGACGCGGCGCTGGGTGTCGCGGGGTGCGTGCATGTAGAAGTAATCGAGGCCGCATTCGCCGACCGCGACGACACGCGGCGCGGCGAGCCATTCGTGCAGACGCGCGCGTCCGGTGTCGTCGAGCTGCGCGGCATCGTGCGGATGAACACCGACGGCGGCGAAGAGGCGCGGGTCGGTCTGCGCCAGTGCGACCGCGTCGGCGTTCGCGTCCACCCCGTATCCCGAGCCGATCGCGACGATCGCGTCGACGCCGCCGGCGAAGGCGCGTTCGAGCACGGCGTCGCGATCGTCCGCGAACTCC
>CAZDHU010000310.1:0-36102 GCA_964505355.1 uncultured Myxococcaceae bacterium
ATTCGGCGGCGCGCCCGGCGATCTCGAGCGGAGTGCAGCGAATGTCGGCGGCGGCCGGCAGCAGGCTCGCCAGCGCCTCGAACCCGGCTCGCATTTGTGCCGGTGTGAGATCGGCCGGCGGCGCGGGGCGCGACTTCATCATCTGCACGATCATCGAAAGCTGCGAACTCGCCATCGGGACTCCTTCGAACGGCCGGTCGGGCCGCGCGCGACCGGGAACATGGCCGGAAGACGGGGCCGCTGGCAAGCTGGGCGGCATGGCCGGGTCGCGATGCTTCGTCGTCCACGCGCCCGGGCGCGCCAATCTGATCGGGAATCCGAGCTAACATTACTGCGGCGCGCATCTGGCGTGCAGCCTCTCTCTTCGCGCGCGCGTGCGGCTGCGTTCGGGGGCTCCGTCGCACGGCGACGGAGCGATCCATCTCGCGACCCGGGGTGAGCGACTTCGGATCGAGCGCGCGCAGTTCGACACGGAGACCACGACGCTGCGCGGCGATCTCTTCGATCTTGCGCGTGCCGCACTCGCCGATGCGGCGCAGTCCGCAGCCGCGACGCGCGAGCTCGACACCGGGCACCGCGCGAGCGCGCCCGCGGTGACACACGACGGTGTCGGACTTCCCGCCGGCGGCTGCGAGATCTCCTTCGAGAGCGAAATCCCGCTGCGCAGCGGGCTCGCGGGTTCGACCGCGCTCCTCGTCGCGTTGATGCAGGCGCTCGCCTGCTGGCGCGGAGCCGTTCTCGCTCCCTTCGAACTCGCCGAGCGCGCGCGCCGGGTCGAGGCCGAACGGATGAAGATCACCTGCGGCTTCGGCGACCAGTACATGACGGTCTTCGGCGGCTTTCGTCATCTCGACTTTCGCGGCAAGGCGTTCGCGACGCCCGACCGGCCCGGGCCGCTCGCGAGCGTCGAATCGATTCCGCTCGATCCATCGACGCTGCCCTTCGTCCTCGCCGGCACGGGCGTGCGCCACTCGTCGAGCGCCGTCCACACGCCGATTCGTGCGCGCTGGCTGGCCGGCGAACGTGCGGTGGTCGACGGACAGGCGCGGATCGCGGAACTCGCCGCGCTCGGCCGGCGTGCGTTGCTCGACGGTGCGTTCGATCGATTCGGTGCCCTGATGAACGAGAACCACGCCGTGACGCGCGCGCTCGGCGGGAGCGGGGAATCGAACGAGCGACTGATCTCGGCCGCGCTTGCAGCGGGCGCGCTCGGCGCCAAGTTGGCCGGTGCGGGCGACGGCGGAACGGTGGTGGCGCTGGCGCGAGTCGGCGAACCATCGCGCGTCGAAGCGGCGCTGCGCGAAGCCGGTGCGGCCGCACTCTTCCGGCTGAACGACGTTCCGGGGGTTCTCGTCGAGCCGGAGACGGCAAACCCGTTCGATGCCAGCCGATCGAGCGACGCATTCGAATCGACACACGGCAGAGGAGACCCGGCATGACGTCCGATCCCGAACGGATTTCCATCAACGGCATCGAAGTCGTGTACGACGACGTGGGCGAGGGCGCTCGCCCGTTCGTGCTGGTTCACGGCTTCACGGGTTGTCGCGACGACTTTGCATCGCAACTGCCCGCGCTCGCGCGCCACGGGCGCACGATCGCGCCCGACTTGCGCGGGCACGGGGATTCGACGAATACCGGCGATCCCCGGTCCTATTCGTTCGCGCAACTCGTCGACGACCTCGTCGCGTTCGTCGATGCGCTCGGGCTCGATCGCTTCGATCTGCTCGGGCATTCGATGGGTGGCATGGTCGCACTGCGAACCGTGCTCGGGCACCCGGCGCGCGTGGCCTCTCTCGTGCTGATGGACACGGCGGCCGGGCCGCTCGAAGAGGGCGTTTCTCGTGCGATGTTCGAAAAAGGGGCGCAGATCGCGCGCGCGACCAGCATGGAGCGTCTGCACGAAGTGATGCGCGCGCGCGCCGGCGAGAATCCGCATCGCACGGACGCTGATCGACGTCTCGAACGCGAGTGGGGGGCCGAGCGCTACTGGGCACGACAGCGAAAGCGGTTCTGTGCGATGGACGTCGAAGCCTTCGAACGCCTCGGCATCGAACTCGCGGAGCAGCGCTCGGTGAGTTCACGACTCGGCGAGATCCGCTGCCCCACGCTGGTCCTCGTCGGCGATACCGACCGCCCGTTTCTCGGGCCGGCGCGCGAGATGCACGCGGCGATCGCGGGATCGAAGCTCGCGGTGATTCCGGCTGGCGGACACAGCCCGCAACTCGAAACGCCGGGGCCCTGGCTCGACGCGATCACGGCTCATCTCGCGCGCGTGCGCGCCTGACAGGGTCACCGGAAACGTGATCCACGAGCGGCGTCACGTCGTTTTCGGCACCCCGGTCACCGGGCCGCCGACGGGCGTCTACTCGTTCGCTGCTGCGGGCGGAGCCTCGCCGGCGTCGACCGCGAGCAAGGCGAGCAGGCCGGTCGGAGAGACCGGGGGCGAAAAGAGATAGCCCTGGCCGAACCGGCAGCCCGACGCAATCAGGGCGTCGCGCTGGGCGGACGTTTCGATGCCCTCGGCGACGGTGTGCAATCGAAGACTCCGGCCGAGAGCGACGATCGTCTCGGCGATCGCACCATCCTCGGCGCCTTTGCCCAGCAGTTCGACGAACGAGCGATCGATCTTCAGCATGTCGATCGGGAAGCGGTGCAAATAGGAGAGCGAGGAGTAGCCGGTTCCGAAGTCGTCGATCGCGATGTGGACGCCGAGATCGCGCAGCTCGCGCAGGCGCGACAGCGTGGCGACGGTGTTCTGCATCACCACGCTCTCCGTCACTTCGAGCACGAGGCGGCCGGGATCGAGGCCCGAGCAGTCGAGTACGTCGCGCACCAGTTCGAGCAACGACGGATCCTGCAACTGTCGTCCCGACAGGTTGACGGAGACGTAGATCGCCTCGTGACCCGTCTCGACGTCCCACTGTGCGACCTCGCGACAGGCCATGTGCAGGACGCGCGCCCCGAGCGCGACGATCAGGCCCGTTTCTTCCGCCACCGGAATGAAACGCGCAGGACCGACCGCGCCGCGCCGCGGATGCGTCCAGCGCAGCAGCGTCTCGACGCCGACGATGCGCCCGCTCGGGAGATCGACGATCGGCTGGTAGTGCAGATGAAACTGGTCGCTGGTGATCGCCTGCCGAAGATCGGCTTCGAGTTCGAGTCGATCCACCGCGGCGTCGAGCATCCACGGTTCGAACACCTGACAGCCGCCTCGGCCGCGGTTCTTCGCGTGGTACATCGCGACGTCGGCGTTGCGCAGCACGTCCTCCGGCGTTTCGCCGGGCTCGGCGCGCGCGACGCCGATGCTCGCGCCGACGAAGAGCTCGTGTCCGCTGATGATGAACGGCTGCGCCAGCGATTCGAGGATGCGTTCGGCGACGGTGGTGACCGTGTCGTCGTCGTTCACCGTCTCCAGCAGGATCGAGAACTCGTCGCCGCCGAGCCGGCAGACGGTGTCGCTGCGCCGCGTGCAATCGAGCAACCGCTCGGCCACTCCGAGCAGCATCCGGTCGCCCGCCTCGTGACCGAGGCTGTCGTTGACGTTCTTGAAGTGATCGAGATCGAGCAGCAACACGGCGACGCGTGTCGACGCGCGCTCCGTTCGTTCGAGGGCGTGATGCACGCGATCGTGGAACAGCGCGCGATTGGCGAGATTGGTCAGCGGGTCGTGAAACGCGGCCTGCTCAAGCTGCGCGACGAGACCGGCGCGCCGGCTCACGTCGCGAGAAAAGATGGCGAGGCAGGAGGCGTGCGCGTCGTCGAACCCGCCGGCGACCACGTGCTCGAAGGCGATGAAGCGGCCGTCGCTGGCCCGCAGCGGCCACTCGACCGCCGGCGTCGGTTCGTCGTCGTTGCGTGCTTCGGCGAGAAAGGTTCGGATCAGCGGTAGATCGCGCGATCGAACGAGCGAGGCGAGCGACGTTCCGACCACCTGCTCCGGGCTGCGCCCGAGCACGCGGGCGAGCGAAGACGAGGCCCGGTAGATGCGCAGATCGGCGTCCACCACCAGCGCGACGTCCGGCAGACGAGAGAGGACGGCGTCGATCGCGTGTCGTTCGGGCGTGCCGAGGGGTCCGGCCGTCGCGCCGGTGCCGTTCGCGTTCGCTTTGGAGCCGAGAGCGGGCGGTGCGGCGGCCTCGATTTCGCAGTCTGCACAGGCGCGTTCGCCGGTCGGTGTGCCGCGGGCGATGCGCCGGCGGCGTTCGCGTCGCACGAGCAAGGCGGTCGTTCCCGCCAGCGCGAGATTGAGCGCAACGAGCGCCGGGATCAGGATCGAAGTCATGCGTGCGCTCGCCTCTCCAACGACGTTCGGCCATCCGACCGTCGCCCGATGCGGCGAAAGTCCCCGTCGATTCGGACGGATGCCCCGATCCCGTGACGGCGGATGGCGCTCCGGACTTGAAGCCGGCACAGGCGCTTGCGCGTTCCCGGAGCGGTTCGCCCGGGCGTTCGCCCGAGCCGCCTCGCGATGAATCGAATCCGCATTCGGGGAGAGGCCCGACACGCGCGAGCCGCACGCGTGTGCGGGTGACCGGGATGCGCGGTGTCAGTCCGGACGGATGCGCGCCCGAGAGGTCGCGCAGATCAGCGCCCGCGCGCCGAGCTCGCGGTGGTCGAGTCCCGCAGATTCGTCGAGCCGCGCGATCCATTCCGGTCGCTCGATCACGCGGCGCGATTCGAGCGTGCGCGCACCGAGCGGTGCGAGCGCGCGCGCCACGTCGTTCCACCAGGGCGCGATGCCGCGCGCGAGCGGTTCGATCAGCAAGAGCCCTGCGCCGCGTTCGAGTCGGTCGGCGAGGCCCTCGAGCAGCCGATCACGAGCGGCCGTGTCGAGTTCGTTGACCACGTAGCCGAGCACCAGCAGATCGCCTCGATCCGCGCGCGGCAGCGCGCCCGGCAGCGTGCCGCGCCGTCCGCGATGAGCGAGGCCGAACGCCCGTGCGGTGGCGCGGGCTTCGCCGAGGGCCCAGCCCGACTGGTCGAGCGCGTGGATCGGAGGCGCGACACCCGACCGGTGTTCGAAGGCGAGCGCCATCGCGAGACCGACGGCGCCAGTTCCGCAACCGAGATCGTGGATGCGACGGCTGCGCACTTCGCCCGCGCCCTCCGCGTCGAGGCAGGCGCGCGCCAGCGCGAACGCGGGCGGCAGGGCCGCGAGCAAGTGAAGGGGGGCGTAGTACGAGGCGAGTGCCGCGCGTTTCGCGGCGCCGTCGACGGCGCGCGCGGCGAGCCTGCCCTCGCCGCGGCGTTCGACGAAGAGCGACGAAAGCACCTGCACGCCGCGACGCACTTCGCGGAAGGTGAGCGGTGGCACGAACCGGGCGCTCGTCTCTGCGACCCAGCGCGAGACGCGCGCGTGCAATCTCGAATCGAAGGCCGACTCCGCTTCGGCGTCGCGCGCTTCGCGGCCCTCGGCTTCGGCCCCGCTCGGGCCGGGCGGTATGCGGCGTTCGTCGGGACCAGCGGCCATGACGGACGAACCCCTCGTCGTTGCAGCAGACCCGATGCCGGGCCGAATCGATGTGCGATGAAACTCCGGCGGTCGAAGAAGGGCAAGCAGCGCGGCGGCGGAGCACGAGCATCCGCGCCGGAGAAGCGCGCGTCCGCGCATCGAAACCCGTTCGCGTCGAAGACCGGTGCGGTCGCCCGAGGGAGCGCCCGGCACTCAATTTCCAGCGCGCGATGGCCGTAGAGCGGCGCATGAACGGTCAGCGGTTGGAACGTGTACGCCCGCGTCCGGGGGCACCGGTTCACGTGCAGTGGATGGGGGACGCGCGTCTCGACCACCTCCTCGCGCGCGACCTGAGCGGCGATGGGCTGGCGGTCTGCGTCCCGGACGCGTTTCAGGCCTACGACGTCGACAGCGAGGTCAAGATCGGAATCTCGCTCCCCGACCATTCTCCGTTCGTTTGCAGCGCACAGGTCAAGCACACGACCGTGTTCGAGGGGCAGCGCTTCGTCGGCGTGTCGCTGATCGGGATCTCGAGCCAGCAACGCGACCTGCTGGAGAAATACGTGCAGCAGCGCCTGCGCGAAGACGAAGCCGCCGCCGCACGCCGCGACGTCGAGATCATCTATCCGATGGATCCGCCCGAGTTCGACTGACCGGACCGGCATGGCGAGACGAAGCACGCGCGACGTGACACCGCAGCGTGTCGGCCCGCCCTCGATTCATGCGAGCGTGCGCGCGATCTCCGCGATTCGGTCGAGAACGGGCAGCACGCGGTCCGCCGGCGCGGCCGGTACGCCGAAAACGAGACGTGAGAACCCGAGATCGCGCAGACGGCCCGCCGCATCGGGCTTCGGCGGCACGCCGAAGACCGAAAGCTGCACCGTCGCGGGATCGCGGCCGGCGCGTGCGCACGCCGCGCGAATCGCGGCGAGACCCGGCTCGAGCCGGCCGGTCGCGATCGGCAGCCAGCCGTCGCAGTAGTCCGCGATGCGAGCCGCGGCGAACTTCGAATCCGCACCGAGCAAAATCGGCGGCCCGCCCGGCTGGACCGGTTTCGGCCACGACCAGATCCGCTCGAACCGCACGTGCTCACCCTCGAAACTCGCTTCGTCCTGACTCCAGATCGCCTTCATCGCGAGAATCTTTTCGCGGACGATCGCCCAGCGCTGCGCGAACGGGACACCGTGGTTCGCCATTTCTTCCGCGTTCCAGCCGCCACCGATGCCGAGCAGCACGCGTCCGCCCGAGAGCACGTCGAGCGAAGCGATTTCTTTCGCCAGCACGATCGGGTCGCGCTGGGCCACGAGACAAATGCCCGTCGCGATCCGAATCCGCGTGGTCACGGCGGCCGCGGCCGAGAGCGCGACGAAGAGATCGAGGCTGTGCGAGTACTCCCGCGGCAGCTCGCCGCCGCCCGGAAACGGCGTTTTGCGACTGGCCGGGATGTGGGTGTGTTCGGGAAAGAAGAGCGATTCGAGCCCTCGCTCCTCGACCGCGCGGGCGAGCGGAGCGGGGTGGATGGCGTCATGGGTGGCGAACATCAACACACCGCACGCGGTGCCGCGGGACGTGGACGAATCGGCGCGGGCGCGATCCGAGGCGGAATCGGGGCACATGACGGGTCTCCTCGAGTTCGGCGCCAGCGTATCATGCGCGTGCACGTCGCGAGACGACGGCGTGCCGGCACGTCTGGCGCGTGCATCGCATTCCGCAGGAGACCGCGTGTCCTTTCAGACCATTCGAATCGAACGCTCGGATCGCATTCTCACGCTCACCCTCGCGCGCCCCGAACGGCTCAACGCGTTCACGACGACCATGCAACACGAGCTGATCCGCGCGTTCGACGAGGCCGATGCCGACGACGACGTGAGGGTCGTGATCGTGACCGGTGAAGGACGCGGCTTTTGTGCGGGCGCCGACCTCGGCAGCGGTGGCGGCACCTTCGACGCGAGCAGCCACGAAGGCATGGACGATCATCGCGACGGCGGCGGCCTCGTCACGCTGCGCATCTTCGAGTCACGAAAACCCGTGATCGCCGCGATCAACGGGCCTGCGGTCGGCATCGGCGTGACGATGACGCTGCCGATGGACGTGCGACTCGCGAGTGATCGCGCGCGCTTCGGCTTCGTCTTTGCCCGGCGCGGCATCGTGCCCGAGGCCGCCTCGAGCTGGTTTCTGCCGCGGCTGGTCGGAATTGCACAGGCGATGGAGTGGGTGGCGACGGGCAGGGTCTTCGACGCATCCGAGGCGCTCGCCGGGCGTCTGGTTTCTCGCGTGCTGCCGCACGACGACTTGCTGCCGGCCGCGCGCGCGCTCGCACGCGAGATCGCGGAGAACACCAGCGCGGTTTCGGTGGCGCTGTCGCGCCAGATGTTGTGGCGGATGCTCGGCGCCGATCACCCGCTCGAAGCGCACAAGATCGATTCGAAGGCGATCTTCTGCATGGGGCGTTCGAAAGACGCCTACGAAGGCGTGCAGAGTTTTCTCGAAAAGCGGCCGCCGCAGTTCACGCTCCGGCCTTCGCAGGACCTGCCCCCGTTCTTCCCCTGGTGGCGAGATCGCCCGTTTCGTCCCTGACGCTGCCGATCGCCCGAAAGGCTCGCGTTGCGTGGCTGGACGGCCGATAGCGGCCGGGGCGCACCGGTGCCGGAGGGGGCGTGTCGGAGCAGGACCAGATCTTCATCGCGCGGCAGCCGATTCTCGATCGGCAGTCGGCGATCGTGGCGCACGAGCTGCTCTTTCGAAGTTCGGCGGTCGCCCGCACGGCGGTCATCACCGACAGCGCGCTCGCCAGCGCGTCGACCGTGGTTTCGGCCTTCGCTTCGTTCGACGTCGACACGCTGATCGGGCAAACCGTCGGCTACTTCAACGTGACGCGCGAGATGCTGTTTTCCGACGTGCTCGAGGCGCTGCCGCCCGATCGCGTGATGATCGAGCTGCTCGAAACCATCGTCTGTGACGAGCCCATCGTCCGGCGCTGCCGCGAGCTGCGCGAGCGCGGATACCGCGTTGCGATCGACGACTGGGAGCTGCGCGATCCGCGGGCCCACATGCTGCCCGAAGTCGACTGCGTGAAAGTCGATCTGCTGGCCGTGCCCGAGAAGGATCTCGCCTGGGTCGTGCGGACGATCCGGCGGCACCCCGTCTCTCTGCTGGCCGAAAAGGTGGAAGACGCGGCGTCCCACGAACGGTGCCTGAAGCTCGGATTCGATCTTTTTCAGGGGTACTACTTCGCGCGGCCGACGACCTTCTCCAGCAGCAAGGTCGACGCCGGCCGTTCGAGCGTGTTGCGGGCGATGCAGAAGCTGTCGACCGACGCGGGCATCGACGAGATCGCCGACATCTTCAAGTCGAACGCGAGTCTCGGGGTCAACCTGCTGCGGCTGGTCAACTCGGTCGGTCTGACCCGCGGCACGAAGATCGAGAACGTGAATCAGGCACTCTCGATGCTCGGCCGCCGCCAGGTGCTGCGCTGGCTCGCGCTGCTGCTCTTCGCCGGTGGCGACGAGGCGAGTTTCGGCAGCGCACTGCTCGAGACGGCAGCGTTTCGCGGCCGTCTGATGGAGCTGCTGGTGGCGCGAGACGAGGGCCCGGGCGCACAGGATCTTCGCGATCGCGCCTTTCTCGCCGGGATGCTCTCGCTGGCCGACGTGTTGCTCGGCCGCTCACTCGAAGAGCTCGCGCAAGAGCTCCACGTCCACGAGGACATTCGCGCAGCGCTCCAGCGCGAGCCGGGCGGGCTCGGAGATCTGCTCTCGCTGGCCGAACGGCTGGAGCAGGCCGACTTCGCCGGGGTCGAGGAGACGCTGGTGCGCGCCGGGCTCGACGTTCCGCGCCTTCGCCGCTCGCAGGCGGACGCGCACCAGTGGGTGACGGCCCTGATGGCCGGCTGACAGGATTGCCAGAAATCGCGAGATGCGGCGCCGGCGCCGGCAAGGGCCACGCTGCTTCATGGCTCGCCGCGGCCTCTCGGCCGCGGCTGCGCGTGACTTCCGCTCCGCGTGGCCCTCGCCGCCACTACGTGACGTTGCTTTTGATGACCCGTGAGAGCCGGCCGCGTCCGTGCTCACGGGCACCCGTTCCCCGTCATTCGTACCGGCAGATTCCCGTGCGAAGACCCCGTCCGCTCCGGCCTTTGCCTCGAAATCTGCACGGATTGCTGCAGAAAATCAGCGGAATGTGATCGGCATCACGGCCCGGAATCGTCGCGATCCGTAGGGTCCTGCAGGACGTCGCCAGTGCGGCGCGGGGGACACCGGTGGTCGAGGACGCGAGCCCGAGGCAACTCCGTCGCCTGCCGTGCGTCTCCGGGGCCGGCCCGGCCCGGCTCTTGTTCGTTGCGCTCTTCGCGCTGCTCCTTCCCGCCTGTTCGACGTTCCAGCTCGGTCGTCCCGACACCGGGATCGAAGACGCTCACGGCCAGGCGGTGCGCTCCGCGGTCGCCGAGTCGGCGGTCGATCTCGAATCCGCCGAGCGCGTGCGCGTCGCGGATCTGCTGCTGCACGCCGAACGGGAACACGGCCTCGATGCCTTTCTCGTGATGGCATTGATCGAACACGAGAGTCAGTGGCAGCCGAACGCCGTGGGAAGCTCGGGCAGTGTCGGTCTGTTGCAGGTGCAGCCGCGGACGGGTGCCGCCGTCGCCGAGCAGCTCGGGATTCGTTGGAGCGGGGCGTCGACGCTGCGCGACCCCGTCCTCAACGTGAGAATCGGCATCGCATATCTGGCCGAGCTGCACGAGCGCTTCGGACGAACGACGCGGCTCACGCTCGCGGCCTACAACGTCGGCCCGGCGCGGGTCGACGAGATGCTCGCGCGGGGTCTTCAGCCGCGCAGCGTGTATTCCGAGAGCGTGCTGCGCCGGGAGGCCCGGCTTCGCGCGGCGGCTCTGCATCCCGCACGGCTCGCCGGGCTGTAAGCCAGGCTCGATTTCGCGGGATCGCGCGATGCGCGATCGCGGGTTCGCTCGCCGCGGCCGGTTGCGAGGCCCGACAGCGCATCCCGGTTGCTCGCAGCCGAGCTCGTCGATGGTCTACCGTCGCGCCGTGCAGAGGGAGTCCGGCCGGTGAACGTTCTCGCGTGGCTGTGTTTGCTGGCCGCTGCGCTCTACGCGGTCCATCGATTCTGGCGCGGTTATCCGCCTCCGGCGCCGGCGTTCCGACATCTCGCGCGGCACGAGATCGCCTTCGTCGAGGCCGCGTCGAACGCGATCTTTCCGCCCGGCGGCGCGATCGCCCCGTCGGGCCGCGACGCGAAGATTCCCGCCTACGTCGATGCCTACGTCGCGTCCGTCCCGGCGCGCACGCGCCTGCTGATGCGGATGCTCTTCTTTCTGGTCGAGCACGTCACCTTCTTCGTGCCGGCGCCAGGACCGGGCGGCCACGCGCGATTCTCGTCGCTGTCGACCGAGCAACAGGTCGCGGTGCTCGACGCGTGGGGGCGCAGCCGTTTCCAGGCGCGCCGGCTCGTGTTCACCAGCCTGCGCGCGATTCTGACGCTCGGCTATTTCGCGCACCCCCCCGTGCTGCGCGCGCTCTCGCTGGCGCCGTTCGACGTGGAATCGCCAGTGGTCGAAGCCGATCTGCTCTATCCGCGCGTGGGGCAACGGACGGCGGCGATCGGTCTCACGCGTGCCGCTCTCTGCCCCCCGCCGGCGAACGCCGTGCCCATCGATCTGCACGGCGCTCTCCATCCCGCCTATCGGGACGGTGCGGCATGAATGCGGCGGGATTCGGCGGCGAGGTCCGGGTCTTCGCCGACTACGATCGCGATCTGCACGAGGAAGCCGACGTCGTGGTCGTCGGTTCGGGGCCCGGTGGAGCCATCGTCGCCAAAGAACTCGCCGAAGCGGGCCGAAGCGTCGTGCTGGTCGAAGAAGGGCCGCCCCTCGTTCCGGCGGACTTCGAACTCGAAGCCTCGCGTTCGATGGCGCGCACCCTGCGCGAGGGCGGGCTGCGTACGACGCTCGGAAGCATCATGCCGACGATGCAGGCGATCTGTCTCGGCGGCGGATCGTTCGTCAACTCGGCGATCTGTGTTCGTGCACCGGAAGCCACGCTCGACCGCTGGTGCACGCGCTTCGATCTCGCGAACACGACGCGCGCCGCGCTCGATCCGCACTACGAGGCGGTGGAAGCGTTTCTGAGCATCGGTGCGACACCCGCGAACGTTCTCGGCGCACGCAACCGGCTCTTTCTCGAGGGATGCAACGCGCTCGGCTACTCCTGCGAATCGATGCCCCGCAACGTACGCGGCTGTCGCGGCAGCGGGGAATGCTTCATGGGCTGTCGCCATCGCGCGAAACAATCGATGGACATTTCGGCCGTTCCGGCAGCGGTGCGCGCCGGCGCGCGCGTGCTGACGAGCGTGCGGATCGAGACGGTGCGGGCCGAAGGACGACGCGCACACGCGGTTGCCGGGCGCGTGGTCGAGCCGTTCACGGGACGGGAAACCGCACACCGCGTCGAGGTGCGTGCGAAGCAGATCGTGCTCGCGGCGGGTTGCATCGCGACGCCCGTGATTCTCGCGCGCAGCGGAAACCTCGCGAACGGTTCGGGTCAGTCCGGACGCAACCTGCAGTTTCATCCCGGCGTCGCGATCATGGGCGTCTTTCCCGAGCGCACGGATCCGCAGTTCGGCGCGACGCAGGGCGCGCAGTCGCTGCACTTCGTTGGCGAAGGCTTCAAACTCGAGACGCTCTGGGCGCCGCCGGGAGTGCTGGCGGTGCGGACTCCGGGATTTGGTCTCGCGCTGAAACAGCGGCTCGCCGAGATCCCGTTCTCGGCGACGTGGGATGCGATCGCGAGCTGCAACCACTCACTCGGCCGTGTGACGCCACGCCGCAGAGGGATGGATCCATCGCTCACCTGGCGGCTCGATTCTCGCGACGTTCCGATTCTTCAGCGCGCGCTCTACGTGCTGGCGGAGATCTTCTTTG
This sequence comes from uncultured Myxococcaceae bacterium, assembly GCA_964505355.1. Taxonomy (GTDB): domain Bacteria; phylum Myxococcota_A; class UBA9160; order UBA9160; family UBA9160; genus CAZDHU01. The sequence goes on from CAZDHU010000310.1 coordinate 12,390, forward strand.
CCGCCGGTGCCCGAAAGATCATCCCCGGCGTGCACGGCATCGCCGACGAATTGTTTTCGCTGCATGAAGCCGACGCGCTGCGCAGCCGGCCGCTCCGCGCGGCGAATCTCGTGATCGGGGGAAATCACGTTTTTTCCACCACGCGCATGCACGGCGATCCCGCGCAGGGAGTGGTCGACGAATTCGGCCGATCGCACGAGGTCGAGAATTTGTGGATCACGGACACGGGCAATTTCCCACAGAGCCCATCGGTGAATCCGATGCTCACCTGCATGGCGCTCGCGCATCGCTCGGCGGGCATGATCTCGAAGAGCCTGTGACGTCCTTGCCGCCACCGGTCGGGGCTGGCGGCGGCGGGCAAGAACGCGGTACCTCCGGGGCGATCGACTCACCGGCGGCGGGCGTTCGTCTTCGCTCCTCGCTTGCGGGGCTCGCCGTGACGACCTCGATTCCCAATCCGAGTCCCTTCAGCCGGTCTTCGATCATCGCTCTCGCCACCACCGCGATCGTTCTGCTGCTCGGCGGCATCCTGTATTTCCGGATCGAGAGCGAACGAATTCTTCGCGAGCAGTACGACACGATCCGTGCCGTCGCCGAAGCGAAATCCGCGCAGATCGGGCAGTGGCGCCGCGAGCGTCTCTCCGACGCGAGTCGTCTCGCGCACGACCCCGCGATCGGGCGCGCGGTGCGAGCACTGCAGCGCGATCCGAACGACGAAGCCGCGCGCGCCGCCCTGCGCGAACGCCTGCGACCGGAACTCGCCGACGGCACGTACCACGACGTCCGACTGCTCGCGCGGGATGGGAATCCGCTCTTCGATCTGCTCCGGGACGATCCCGCGCCCGGTGGCGACGTGCCCCCTGTGTTCGACCCGGTTTCCGAGGTGCGCGATGCGATCGCCGGCGCGCTCGGCGACGGTGAGCCGCGGCTTTCGGAGTTTCATCGCCGTGCGGACGAGGAGACCTTCATCGATGCGGTGGCAGTGGTGCCGGGCGAGCACGGAGAGCGGGACGCGGTCGTTCTGCTGTGCACGCGGGCCGAGGCCTATCTCTATCCCCTGATCCAAACGTGGCCGACGCCGAGCCGCAGTGCGGAAACGCTGCTCGTTCATCGCAGTGGCGACGAGGTCGTCTTCCTGAACGATCTTCGTCATCGCGAGCACGCCGCGCTCGCACTCCGGCTTCCGCTCGCGCGAACCGACGTGGTGGCCGTACAGGCCGTGCTCGGTAAGACGGGACGGGTGAGCGGCAAGGACTATCGCGATCACGCCGAAGTCCTCGCCGATCTGCGCGCGATTCCGGGCTCGCCCTGGTTTCTGGTGGCCAAGATCGATTCCAAAGAGGTGCTCGCCGAGGCCCGCTATCGCGGCGGCATGATCTCGCTGCTCGTGCTGCTCTGTTTCATGCTCGCGATCGCGCTGGTCGCGGTGGTCTATCGACGCCGGCAGGCGGAGTTGTTTCAGGATCTCTACCAGTCCGTCCGCCGGCAGCACGAGGCGGAAGAAGAGTTTCGGACCACGCTCTACTCGATCGGTGACGCCGTGATGACCTCGGATCGCGCGGGGCTGATCCGTCAGATGAACCCGGTGGCCGAAGAGCTCACGGGCTGGACGGAAGATGCGGCCCGCGGGCAGGCGCTCGATCTCATCTTTCGAATCGTCAACGAAGAAACCCGGGCCGAGGTCGAAAGCCCGGTCACGAAGGTATTGCGCGAACAGCGCGTGGTCGGGCTCGCCAATCACACGCTGCTGATCGCACGCGACGGAACGGAGCGCCCGATCGCGGACAGCGGGGCCCCGATTCTCGACGACGATGGTGCGATGTCCGGCGTCGTGCTGGTCTTTCGTGACCAGACGGACGAGCGCGCCGCGGAACGGGCGCTGCGCGAGAGCGAACTCTGGCATCGCGTGCTCTTCGAGAAGTCGCGCGACGCGCTGATGACGTTCGAGCCGCCGAACTGGCGATTCACCTCGGCCAACGACGCCACCGTCGCGCTCTTCGGGGCGCGCGACGAAGCCGATCTCGTGTCACGCGGTCTCTGGCAGTACGCACCCGACAAACAGCCCGACGGAACGCGCTCGCAGGAGAAGGCGATCGAAATGATCGAGCGGGCGCTGCGCGATGGCACCTGCCTCTTCGATTTCACGCACCGGCGGGTGAACGGCGAGGAGTTTCCGGCGGCCGTGCTGCTGACGCGGATCGATCTCGAGCAGAAGGTCGTGCTGCAGGCCACCGTGCGGGACGAATCCGAGACGCGCAACCTGCAGGCCATCGTGGCCCAGGCCGATCGACTCAGCAGCATGGGCATGCTGGCGGCGGGCGTGGCGCACGAGATCAACAACCCGCTCGCCTATGTCCTTTTCAACGTGGAGACGCTGGCGCAGGAACTGCCGCGTCTCGCGGCGGCGACCGCGCGCTGTTGCACGGCGCTTCGCGACGCCGTGGGAGACGCCGCCTTCACCGAGATCGCCGGGGAAGACACGGCGCTGCTCGAACCGTCGATGTTGTCGGATGCGGCCGACCGCGCCGTCGAGGCGCTCGGCGGAACGCGACGCATTCAGGACATCACGCGGGGACTCGGCACCTTTTCGCGGGTCGAACGGACGGAGCGCTCGAAGGTCGACGTCCATCGCGCGATCGAGTCGGCGATCAACATGGCCTACAACGAGATCAAGTTCCGCGCCCGGCTGGTGAAGGATTTTGGTCGGATCCCGGCAGTCCTCGCCTCCGAAGGGAAGCTCTCGCAGATCTTTCTCAATCTGCTGATCAACGCGGCGCACGCGATCGACGAGGGCGAGGTCGAAAAGAATCGGATCGTCGTGCGTAGCTGGGCCGACGAGGCGAACGTCTTCGTGGAAGTCACCGACACCGGCAAGGGAATCTCCGCCGAGAATCAGAAACGAATCTTCGAACCGTTTTTCACCACCAAGGGGGTGGGAATGGGTTCCGGGCTCGGGCTCGCGATCTGCAAGAACCTGGTCAGCGAGCTGGGTGGCGAAATCACGATCGACAGCGAACCGGGACGCGGCACCCGGTTCGTCGTGCGTTTGCCGGTGCAAACGACGCCGGCGGACGAAGCGCCCGCCTCGCCGCCCGCGGAATTGGCCGGACATCCGCCCGTGCGCGGCCGCCTGCTCGTGATCGACGACGAGGAGGCGATTCGAAAGACGCTGATCCGTCTGCTGGGCCGCGATCACGAGGTGATGGCGGCGGCGTCCGGCAAGGAAGCTCAGGCGATCCTCGAGTCCGACGCGAACTTCGATCTGATCGTCTGCGACCTGATGATGCCGCAGATGACGGGGATGGATCTCCACGCCTGGCTCGCCGGACGCAACTCGCGTCTCGCCGCGCAGATCGTTTTCATGACCGGCGGAGCCTTCACGCCGAAGGCGCACGACTATCTCTCGGGCACGGGCAACCTGAAGATCGAGAAGCCGTTCTCGGGCGCGAACCTGCGACGGCTGGTCGGAGAGCTCGTGATCGCCGCCCGCAGCAAGCCCTGACCCGCGCGTCCGGCGTCAACCACTGCCGGCGTCCTGCCGATGGGCTGCGCATGGCCTGCCAGGGGGAGCCCATGCGCCGGACGAATCGCCTGCTCGTCTCGTCACTTTCGATCGCGCTCACGAGCGCGGGCCTGTGGGCCCGGCCGGCCCGCGCGGAGTCGCCCACCCCGTCGGTCGCCGCCCGCGAATGCCGGCGGATCGCACGCCAGATGATTCATTTTGCACAGGTGCAGGAGATGGCGCGCGAGCGCGGCAACGCGCTCTGGGCGGCGTCGACCGGAAAGCATCTCGCACAGCTCGAGGCACGCTGGGATGCGGGATGCGATCGAACCGACGAAGCCTGGGCAGCGGTCTTCGCGCGCGCCCTGAAGGCCGCCGGCAGCGCCGCGCTTCGTTACTTCACGTTTGGCGGCTGGTCCTGAACCGAGGCCGGCACGTCTCGCCCGCCGGGCGAAGCGTTGCGCGAAGACTCGCCGCCGTGCTCACTCGAACCGTCCGTGACGGCCTGCGCCGCCGGCGAAGCGGGCGGCTCCCGCACGGGTTTCTCCGCTCGTGATCACATCGAGTCCGCCGCGCGTTTCTTCGCGCAACGCGTCGGGTAGCGCGAGATCCCATTGCGCGCGGGCCGAGTGCAGGTCGGCGCGCAGACAACCCTGCGGGAAGGCGGCGATCGAACGCGCGAGCGCGACGGCCTCCTCGCGCGCGCGGCCGGTTTCGACCACCCGATTCGCGAGCCCGATCGAAAGCGCCTCGTCCGCCTCGACCGGTCGGCCGGTCAGAATCAGGTCGAGGGCGCGTCCCTGGCCGATGATTCGCGGCAATCGGACGGTTCCGCCGTCGATCAGCGGAACGCCCCAGCGCCGGCAGTAGACACCGAAGACGGCGTCGCGCGCGACCACGCGCAGATCGCACCAGAGCGCGAGTTCGAGTCCGCCGGCGACGGCGGCGCCTTCGATCGCGGCGATCACCGGCTTCGCGAGCTGGAGACGCGTCGGACCCATCGGCCCGTCACCGTCGAGCGTCACACGGTTGCCGCGGCCCTCGGCGAGTGCCTTCAGGTCGGCACCGGCACAGAAGTGGCCGCCGGCGCCGGTCAGCACGGCGGCGAGCAGCGAATCGTCGGCCTCGAAGCGCCGAAACGCGTCGACCAGCGCGCCCGAAGTCTCGCGATCGACGGCATTGCGCACGGCGGGGCGATCGAGGGTGACGACGCAGACGGGGCCTTCGACGTCGAATCGAACGGGGCTCATGGCTGTGGTTCTCCTTCGCGCAGCGCGATTCTCGACCGGCACCGGACGCCAGCCCGCACGAGCCCGGCGAGCAGCAGCAGCGCCGTGCTTGCAGCGAGCAGGCCGAGGCGAAACGTCTTCGGGCGATAGCGAATGGTGAGCCGATTGCGTCCGGCCGGAACGGCCACCGCGCGCAGGGCGTGATTCGCTCGCAGCACCGGCGCGGGGAGCCCGTCGACGTCTGCCTCCCAGCCGGCGAAGAACGCGTCGGCGATCACGATCCAGCCCGCTTCTGCGTCCTCGGTTTCGACGTCGATCGTCTCTGCGTCGTCGCACAGCACGTGCACCGCGGGCACGGCATGCCCGGGTTCGCTTCCCGCCGGGCGTTCGACGAGCGTGCGCGACGCGGGGTCGGGATCGGAGATCAGCACGCGCGTCGCGTGCGGGAACGCGGGGTCCGCGAGTCGAGCGAGCGTCGCGTTCGCGCCGGGCGGTGCGAGCTCGGCTTCGCGCACGCGCCGAATCCGCGACAGCGCGTTCGGATTGGCGAGCACGAACGAGCCGTCCGCACGGCGGTCCAGTGTCGTCATGCGAGCCAGTAGTTCGGCGGAAGGTGCCCGCGTCACGATCCGCGAGACGGCGAGCAGATCGAGCAGCGCGATCCGGTCCGCGCGCGGCGGCAGACCGAGCCGGCCGTAGAACGGAGCGACTGCCGCGTCCACCGGATCCTGTCCTTCCCGCGCCTCGGCCCGCAGCGGCTCGACGGTGACGGCGCGGCCGAGTTCGAGAAAGGTGAGGAGCTCGGCGGTCCGAATCAGCGTGAGCGGTTCGAGATCGTGCAGCGCACGAAGGCCGAGCGGGCCGGCCCGGCGGTCGGCGCGATCTTCCCAGAAGACGCGTTCCTCGCGCGGCAGGCCGGCGACGAGATCGGATTCGATGCGATCGCGGACCGTCGGTGGCAGGGTCGCCGCGACGCGCGGAAACGGCGTCATCTGTCGCCAGAGGATCGCCGGCTGAAATCCGATTGCGAACAGCGCGAGCAGAAAGACCGGCCCGCGGGCGAGAGAGCGCGCACTCGCCTGCTCGAGGCGGGTGAGTCCGACGCCCGCTCCCACGGCGATGGCGAGGGTCGGCAGCAGATGCCAGCGGAAGGGAAAGCGGAAGTCGCCGATCAGCGGCAGCCCGCGCAGCACGCGATAGAGGGGCGTCCATTCCGCGAAGCCGATCAGCAGACCGACGGTGCCCGCGCCGATCAGCAGCGCGGTGCGTGCGCGACCGCGTCCTCGCAGGACGACGCCGAGCAGCGCGAGCCCGAGTGACACGATGCCCGGAACGCCGTCGTTCGCACCGTGCTCGAGCAGTGACCGCACGAAGTGCAGCGGATGGTGCGCGCCGGCGGCGAGCACGGCCTTCTTCGCGTCGAGCGAACCGAACGCGCGCGCGCTCGCGATCGCGAGTTCGCCCGCCGGCAGCAGCAGCGGGGCGGCGAGCGCGACGCCGAGCAGCACGGCCAGCGCGAGCGCTGCAAAGCGCACGAGCAGCCCGCGGGCGTCGAGGCCCTGCGCACGGTTCGTCGCACTGGAAGCCGCCGCACACCACCGCAGCACGAGCGTCCCGCTGCCGTAGAGCGCCCCCGCGACACCCGTCATCAAACAAAAATACGGCCAGCCGGTGAGCGCCTGCAGTGCGATCGCGAACGCGAGACCCGCGATGCTGCCTGCCGCCGGTGCGCGGGTGACGCGATCGACGCCGAGCAGCACCGCAGGAGCCCACGCGGCGGCGTAGAGCGTGGGTGGTGTCCAGACGGCGCCCGCGATCTGCATCGAGGCGCCGAACGAAGCGCCCGCGACGATCGCGCCGAGCGTCGATGCGCCGAGTGCAATCGACAGCGCACCGGCGACGCCTGCCGCCAGTGCGACGTGCAGCGCGGCGAGCACGGCGAACGCGGTCTGCGCCGGAAGCCCGAGGTGAACGAGATTCGGCGGATAGAGCACGCCCGTCTGCAACGTCGCGAGCAGCGGACTGCCGAGCCCGTGCAGCGGCGTCCAGAGCGGCAGATCGCCGTGCGCGATGCGGCCGAAGGCCTCGATCGCATTCGGGCGGTAGTAGTCGAAGAAGTCGAAGAGCGGGGGCGGAGGGTGAAGCTCGAGGGCAGCGTTCGCGCCGCCGGTCGCGAGCACGATCCACGCTGCGGCGAAGACGACGCAGAACGACGAGAGCGCGAGCGCGCGGCGCTTCATGATGCCGATCGCACGGCCGACACGGTGACGATGTCGAAGAGATTGACGGGAACGGGCAGCGCCGCACCGGGCCAGCGAGCCGGCGCGCCCGAGCCGCGGCCGAACCACGACTTGCGCACGCGCTCGACGAGATATCCGAACGGGTAGTGCGCGCCGTGCGCACGCATCGATTCGATCCGAAATCCGTGCGCTGCGAGCAGGCGGCGAATGCCCTCGCGACTGAAGAAGAAGAGATGCTCGGGAATCGTGTAGAGATGCCAGCGTGCGCCGCACAGGCGCGCGAACGCGCTTTCGACGTCGCCCGTCGTGAGCAGCACCCGCCCGCCCGGCCGCATCACGCGCGAAATTTCGGCCAGCGCACGCGGCGGATCGGGCAGATGTTCGAGCACGTCGAAGAGCGTGACGGCCTCGAAACGGCCGGCCGCGAACGGAAGCGCGATCGCGTCGCCGGCGACGATCCGGCCCGGCACGCGACCGTTCGCGCGCTGCGCGGCGGCGAGCGCGAGTTCGAGGCCGGTCGCGTTCCAGCCGGCCAATCCGGCCTCGGCGACGCAGAACCCGAAGGCCGCGCCCACGTCGAGCAGCCGCGCGCCCGCGGGCGGCGGGCCGAGCCGCGCGATTCGCCGCCGGAAGTCGAGGCGCAGCGTCGATTCGAGCGCCGCATAGTCGTCGTAGCCGGGTGACGGCGCGGCAGCGGGGATTTCCGGCCTGCGTTCGCCTGCGCCGAAGTACGCGGCGTCGTACGTCGCACGCACGCGAAACCCGGCGGGCGGTCGCCAGCAGGCGACACCGCAGATTCCGCACTGCAGCACGTCGATTCCGTTCTTGCGCAGCTTCGGCCCGAGCGCTGCGGCGTCGCAGATCGCGCAGCGCGACGTCAATCGATCCCCTCGGTCGATTCGATCACGAAGCGCGGGCGCCGCTTCACCTCTTCGTAGGTGCGGCCCACGTACTCCGCGAGCAGGCCGATCGAGATCAACTGCACGCCGCCGAAAAGGAGGGCCACGATCATCAGCGACGCCCAGCCCGGTTGCGGAATGCCGATCCAGAGCCACTTGCCGAGCGCGAAGACGCCGTAGAGCAGCGCGAAGAAACTGGTGACGAGCCCGAGCACGGTGATCATCCGCAGCGGCAGCAGCGAGAAGGAGAGGATTCCGTCGAGCGCGAAGCGCAGCATTCGCGGCCACGAATACTTGCTGCGTCCCGCCCAGCGCGCGGCGACTTCGTAGGGCAGTCGGGTTTCGCGAAACCCGAGCCAGGGCACGAGCCCGCGCAGAAAGATCGAGCGCTCGGGCAGCGCGGCGAGGGCGTCGACTGCCGCGCGATCGAGCAGCCGGAAATCGGCACCGGCCGGCACCACGTCGACGCCGGTGGTCGCTTTCATCAGCCGGTAGAACAGGCGGCTCGCGTGATCGGCGAGACCGCTGCGTTCGCCGGGCGAGGCGCATCGCACGGTGTGCACGACGTCGGCGCCGTCTCGCCACGCTTCGAGCATGCGAGGGATCAGTTCGGGCGGGTGCTGCAGATCGCCATCCATCGTGATCACGACGTCGCCACGCGCGTGGGCGAGTCCGCCCATCAGCGCCGCCTGATGTCCGAAGCTGCGGGTGAAGTGAATCGCCTTGATCGTGGGGCTGGCAGCGGCGAGCGCGCGCAGTCGCGACGGCGTTTGATCGCGACTGCCGTCGTCGACGAAGATCAACTCCGCGGGGAGCGCGCAGCCGGCGAGCACGGCGAGCACGCGCCGCGCGAGTTCGTCGACGCAGTCCGCCTCGTCGAGCACGGGAACGACCACGGAGACCAGCGGAGAAGCGGGGCGCGGCGCCTTCATGGCGGCCGATCCTACCCCAAAGCGCCCCGGGCTCGCGGGTTTCGCGCGGGGGATCGCGGCGCGAAACGGCGGGCAGCGAGCAGCCCGGCGAGAATCGCGCCGTGCACCAGCGGGCGAAGCAGGTCGGCCTTCTGCGCCGCGGCGAAGTGCAGCGTCGCGAGGATCGCGGCCGGGTAGATCAATCGATGCAGCGCGCGCCAGCGGACCGGTCCGAGTCGGCGGATGGCGCGTTTCGTCGAGGTGAGGCCGAGCATCAGCAAGCAAGAAAACGTGAGCGCGCCGATCGCGATGAACGGACGCTTTCCGAGATCGTCGAGCACGCCGGCGAGTTCGCCGACGTCGAGCAGCGCCCAGACCGCGAGATGAAGCGCCGCGTACGCGAACGCGATCAGGCCGAGCGTCCGGCGAAGCGGTGCGAGTGCCGCGATTCCGGTCAGCCGGCGAAGGGGCGAAACCGCGAGGCAGAGCAGCAGGAAGCGCAGTGCCGCGATGCCCGTTCCGTCGAGCAGCGCCTCGATCGGGTTGGCGCCGAGCGTTCCGCGCCACGCGCCGAGCGCGAGCGCGCCGGCCGGGAGCGTGGCTGCGAGCAGCAGGGCAGGGCGCACGACTCGGCGGACGATGCGGCCGACGGCGCGTTCGTTCGCCGGGAGAAGACGCTCGGGCCGCACGGTTTCGAGTGATCTCGCGCCGCGGGCGCTCGTTTCGTGATTCGCCGCCGGCCGGGCGCTCAGAACTCTCTCCGCAGGTCGAGCGTCGCATAGAGCGAAGCCACTTCGTTCGCGTATCCGTTGAAGGGCAGGGTCGGACGTCGCGAAAGCTCACCGATGCGGCGCTCGCGTCGCTGGCTCCAGCGCGGATGATCGACCTCGGGATTCACGTTCGCGTAGAAGCCGTATTCCTCGGGTGCCTGCTCGTTCCACGTCGTCGTCGGTCGCTCGGCCGAGAAGCGGATCGAGACGATCGACTTGATGCTTTTGAAGCCGTACTTCCACGGGACGACGAGACGCAGCGGGGCACCGTTCTGATTGGGCAGGACGCGTCCGTAGAGACCGACGGCGAGGAAGCTCAGGGGATGCATCGCCTCGTCGATGCGCAGCGCTTCGCGGTACGGCCAGCCAAGCACGTTCCGGCGCTGTCCGGGCATCTGTTCGGGGTCGAAGAGCGTTCGGAACTCGACGTAGCGTGCGCGTGATCCCGGACCGAAGCGTTGCAAGAGATCGCGCAGCGGAAACCCGACCCAGGGAATCACCATCGACCAGCCCTCGACGCAGCGCAGGCGATAGATGCGCTCTTCGAGCGGATGCGGGCGCAGCAGATCTTCGAGCCCGACACGGACAGGGGCGTCCGCTTCTCCCTCGATGGCGACCGACCATGGCTGCGGCCGCAAGGTGTGTGCGCGCTCGGCCGGAGACTCCTTGTCGGTGCCGAACTCGTAGAAGTTGTTGTAGTGCGTGACGTCGTCCCACCCGGTTGGCGCCTCGTCGGTGCCGAAGCGACCCCGAAGGCTCACGTCGAGCGGCGGCGGTGCATCGGGGGCAATGGCCGCTGCGGGGGCGGCGCTGCTTCCGGCGGCGACCGCACCGGCCGATCCCCGGGCTCCGTCGCAGCCCGGGACGAAGAGCGACCCCGCCGCGAGGGCGGCTCCGCGGAGCAGCTCACGCCGGCGCAGAAAGACGGGCTCGGGGGTGATCTCGTGACTGCGCACGTCGGCCGCGCGCGGTGAGCGAATCAACATCGACTGCTCCTTCCATGGCACCGCACCGCGAGAACGGGCCACCGGCCGTGCTCGTTCGACGAGTGTCGTTGCGCGCCGGTTCCGGGCCAGCGCGCCCCGTTGCCGCGCCTCGGTTGACACGCGGGCGCGGCGGATGTCATGCTCGCCTTGACTCATGAGTCAACGCGCGGCGTCAGCCCCGGTGGCGATCGCGCTTCACGCGTGCGTGCGGCGCGCCGTCCGTCGACGGTGCGAGGCACGACGCCCGACCCAGCGAAGGAACCCCCGACGATGTCCGACGCCAGCAAGGCACTGCTCCCGGTCGTGCCCTTTCTTCGGATCCCCGCGCAGGGCGATCCCTATCTCGAGGCAGAGCGCTGCAAGTCGTGCGGTGCGACCTACCTCGGTACGCGCGGCACCTGTTCGAAGTGTGGATCGCGCGATTCGTTCGAGTCCGTGCGCCTCGCGAACAAGGGCTCGCTCTACGTCTACTCGATCGTTCACCGCTCGTTCCCGGGCGTCGAAGTGCCGTACGTTTCGGCCGTCGTCGATCTGGAAGGCGGCGGAACGGTGAAGGGCAACCTGATCGGCATCGAAGCCACGCCCGAGAAGGTGAAATTCGGCATGCCCGTCGAGGTGGTTTTCCAGAAGGCACCGCGCAAGGACAAGGAAGGCAACGAGTACCTCGCCTACTACTTCCGGCCGCGCGCCTGATCGCGATCGCGGCGACTCGAACGTTCCCAACCCCATTTCGATCGTCTCGGCCCCCGGCGGGCCGCGGTCGTTTCGGAAACGAAGACGAAGGAGCAAGACGATGAGCGACGTCTACGTGGTCGGCATCGACATGATCAAGTTCATGAAGGCGGGCACGGCACCGTCGGTGGAAGCGCTCGGCGCCCAGGCTGCGCTGATGGCGCTCGACGACGCGGGGCTGAAGATCCAGGACATGCAGGCGCTGTATTGCGGAAACCTCTACCAGTCGAACGCGATGGTGGGGCAGCGCATTTTGCAGCAGATCGGGCAGACGGGGATTCCGGTCACCAACTGCGCCAACGCCTGTGCGACCGGCGCGACGGCCTTCCGCGAGGCGTGGATGTCGATCAAGGCGGGTGTGCACGACGTCGTGCTCGCCGTCGGCGTCGAGCAAATGGGCAAGGGCCTGCTGGGCGGTGGCGGCGGCGCCACCGGGATTCCGAAGGAAGGCCTGCTTGGATCGACCACGATGCCCGCGGTCTTCGCCGAGGCCGGCATGGAGCACGCGCGCAAGTACGGCACGACCTTCGAGCAGTTCGCGAAGGTGGCGGTGAAGAACCATCACCATTCGACGCTGAACCCGAAGGCGATGTACCAGATCGAAACGCCGCTCGAGACGGTGATGGGCGCCGAGATGATCGCCTATCCGAACACCAAGCTGATGTGCTCGGTGAACGTCGACGGTTCGGCGGCAGCGGTGCTGGTCAGCGAGCGCAAGATGCGCGAGCTCGGTCTCGGCAAGCGCGCGGTGAAGGTGCGCGCGTCGGTGATGACCAGCGATCCCTGGCAGGAGCGCGATCTCGTGATGCCCGACGTCAACACGTGCACGCGTCTGGCGGCGAAGAAGGCGTACGAGATGGCCGGCATCTCCGCGTCCGACGTCTCGCTGGTCGAGCTGCACGACTGCTTCGCGACGGCCGAGATTCTGCACTACGAGAATCTCGGGCTCTGTGCCGATGGCGAGGCCGGGCAGATGATCGACAGCGGCGCGACTGCGCTCGGTGGCAAGGTGCCCGTCAACGTGTCGGGCGGCCTGCTGTCGAAGGGACACCCGCTCGGCGCGACCGGCATCGCGAACATCTACGAGGTGTCGACACATCTGCGCGGCGAAGCCGGCAAGCGGCAGGTGCCGAATGCGCGGTTCGGTTTGACGCACGTGATCGGCCTCGGCAGCGCGTGCGCGATTCACGTGCTCGAGCGAGCGAACTGAGGTGACGCGGGAGGACGGCGGGCCACCGGCACGCCGTCCTCCCCGGCCACCGGAACGACGCGGCCCTCGCGGGCCGCAGGCGCTTTGCGGCGCCGGGAGGAACGGGCGGTGGCAAAGATCGTCGGCAATCTGCGACCCGAAGACGATTTCACCCATCCGCTCGGCCCGGAGCCGAATTTCAACGAATCCGTCTACTTCAACTTCTTCGACCGCGCGCAGCGGCGCGGCGGGTTTCTGCGCATCGGCAACCGCGCGAACGAAGGCTACGCGGAACTGACGGTCGCGATCTTCGAGCCCGATGGCGGCGCGCTCTTCACCTATGCGAAGCCGGCGATTTCGAGCAACGACGGCTGGAACGCCGGCGGATTGTGTGTCGAGGTGATCACGCCGACGGAGTGCCTGCGCACGACCTACGGCGGCCCGGTGATTCGCCTCGACGATCCGCGCCTGATGAACGACCCGCGTCGCGCCTTCACCGAAAGCCCGAAGCGGCAGCTCGAACTCGATCTCGTTCACGATGCGGTCGGCGCGCTCTACGGATTCGCCGGCACCGCCGGCGACGGCAACGACTTCGCACGCGCTCATTTCGAACAACACATGCGCGTCTCGGGTCGGCTGCGGATCGATGGCGGAGCGGCGATCGAACTTCGCGGACACGGGCTGCGCGATCACTCGTGGGGGCCGCGGTACTGGCAATCGACGCCATCCTATCGCTGGCTGACCGCGAATTTCGGCGACGATCTCGGCCTCGTCGTGAGCCTCGTCGGCGGGGTGCCGCACGGCGTTTTCCAGCGCGGGAAAGAAGAAATCGTGCGCATCACGGCCGTCGAGCTCGAGACCGACTACGAACCCGGAACCACCCATCACCGCGCGCTGCGCGCGAAGATCGGACTCGCCGACGGTTCGCAGCACCGGCTCGAGGGCACCGTCACGGGATTCATCCCGCTGCGCAACCGTCGCGCCGGTGCGAACACCCGGATCGGAGAAGGCATGACGGAATGGCGACTCGACGGCGAGCACGTCGGCTACGGCCTCAGCGAGTATCTCGATCAACCCGAAGCGGTGACCTCGCCCGCCTGACGGGATCGTCGAGGGCGGCGTTCGCATCGCCCTGCCGTTTCCGGTCATCCCTCTGCTTCCGATCCCGCGCGACGCGGCGGTGCACCGCGTCCTCCGTCACACTGCGAGCGGCGTGCGCGGGGGCGGGATGCGTCGACTGCCGATTTCGATCGATCGCGTGCAGCGCATGGCGGCCTGCGCCGTCGTGCTGGCCTGCGCGGCGCTCTTCGTGCGCGACGCCGTCTTCTCGTCGCGCACCCCGTTTCTGATCGACGGCACGACGGGCCACTGGATCGCGGCGCCCGAGCCCGTGACCGCGATGGCGCAGCGGCCCCGCTCGCGCGAACGAACGCGCTTCGGCCGGATCGTGCGGCTCGAACGGGCGCCTGCAGCGGCTTCGCTCGAACTCTCTGCACTCGGCGATGCCGAGGTTCGGGTGAACGGGGTGCCGGCGGGCGGCCCGGTCGCGTCCGATCCGAAGCGCGTGAGCCGAATCGATCTCGCGCCGCATCTCGCGCCGGGCGAGAACCGGATCGAGGTGGTGGTGCGCCGTGCGCTCGGGCCGGCGCTGATTCGTGCGGCGCTCGAAATCGACGGCGCGCGGAGCGGAACGGATACGGACTGGCGCGTGATTCGAGAGCCCGCCGAAGAAATCGCGCACGAATCGCCGCCGCCGTCCGCCCGCAGCGATCGCCCCGGCGGTCGGGCGCGAAGCGGGTCGTCCGCTGCGAATCCGCGCGGCGCTGCTCCGGGTGAACCGACACCGAACGGTGTCATTGGCGTCGAGAGTGGCGCGGTGCGCGCCGACGATACGCGCACGCTGGTGGAAGCGCGCAGCGTGCCTTCGTCCCTCGACGAGCTGCGCGCGCGCGGCGTCGCACTCGGCGGGCTGTTCGTCCTGGCGAGCGGTCTCGCTGTTGTCGGCCTGCGTGCCGGCGGCGCGCTCGGTACGAGACTGCCCGCGATCGTGACGGGTCTCGTTCTTCTCTTCTGGACCGTCGTGTTCGCGAGCCGAACCGCGTGGCTCGGCCCGCTGCTCGGCTTCGACGCCGGCGGACACTGGGAATACGTCCAGTGGTTGATCGAGCGCCGCGAGGTGCCGCTCGCGACCGATGGCTGGTCGCTCTATCACCCGCCGCTCTTCTATCTGCTGCCCGCCGCGATCGTCTCCGCGCTCGGTGCCGTCCAGGAAACGAATCTTTCGGGGTTGCTGGTGAAGGCGTGGACCTTCGCGGGGGGCCTCGCCAGCGTGCTCGGCACGGCGGCGATCGCCCGGCGAATCCACGCCGCCGATCCGCGAAGTCGCTGCTTTGCGATCGCCTGTTCGGGGCTGGCCCCCGTGCAGATCCTCATTTCCTCGCACTTCTCCAACGAATCCTGGCTCTGTGCGTGGCTCGTGCTCGCCATGCTCGCCTGCACGCAGATTTGCCTCGCCGAGACGCCGCGCGTGCGCGATTTCGCCCGGCTCGGCGTCTGGCTCGGTCTTGCCCTGCTGACGAAGTACACGGCGGTCGTCGTCGCGCCGATCCTGCTCGGCTTCGCCGGGCTTCGCGTGCTGCTCTCGAATCGGATTCCGATCGCACGCGCAGCCGGTCTCGCGGCGCTGCCGCTCGGAATCGTGCTGGTGCTCGCGGGCTGGTTCTTCGCCCGCAACCAGCTGGTCTTCGGCACGCCGATGCCCGCCAACTGGGGAGACCTCGCGAGCGCCGATCTCGGCTGGTGGCAGCAGCCCGGCTTTCACACCGCGCGCTGGTATCTGCGATTCGGTGAGTCGCTTCTGCGGCCCTGGTTCGCGGGCTTCGCATCGTTCTGGGATGCGCTGTACGGCACCTTCTGGGGTGACGGGTACATCGCCGGTCTGCTTCACCTCGCGGACCGACATCGCGCCTGGAACTACGGGTGGATGAGCGTGACGTATCCCCTCGCGTTGCCGGCGACGCTGGTGGCGCTCGGCGGCACGGGCATCGGCGTCCATCGCTCGCTGCACGACCCCTGTGCACGTCGACGGCTCGCACTCGCGGCACTCGCCACGACCGGCTTCGTGCTGCTCGCGGCGCTCGCGGTCGTTTCGCTCCGCTATCCCTACTACGGACAGGTGAAGGCGTTTTACATCCTGCCGGCGCTCGCGCCGCTCGCCGTGCTCGGTGCGTTCGGTTTCTCTGCGCTCGACGACCAACTCGCGCGAAGAGGCGGATCGGTCGCACGCGCGCTCGTTCTCGGCGCGTGGGGCACGCTCGCGGCGGCGATCGTGCTGTCGTTTCTCGGATGAGCGAGCGCGATCGACGGGCGACGCGCGGCGATCCCGCGCTCGGCCTCGTGCTCGTGCTGGTGCTCGCCTGTTTGCTGCCGTTCCTCGGCAAGCCCGTTCAGATCGATGATCCCCTGTTTCTTCGCGCCGCCCGGCAACTCGACCAGACGCCGCTCGATCCGTTCGCGTACTCGATGGCGTGGTCCGGGGTGCTGCAGCCCGCACATCAACACATCAATCATCCGCCGCTGCAGGCCTGGCTGATCTGGTTCGGAACGAAACTCTTCGGTTTTCGCGAGATGGGTCTTCACGCGCTGATCACTGCCGTTGTGCTCGCGGGCACTGCCGGCACGTATGCCTGCGCCCGGAGGCTCTGCCGGCGACCGGGGATCGCCACGCTCTCTGCGACGCTGACGCCCGTCTTTCTGGTCAGCTCGACGACGCTGATGGCCGACGCGCTGTTCGCGGCGACCTTCACGGGGTCGATCGTGTGCTGGCTGCGCGGTCTCGAGGCCATCGGCGGCGATCGCCCGCGCGTCGCGCAACGCGCGTTCGCTGCGGCCGCGGTGGTCGCCACGGCGTGCGCGATGACCCGCTACAACGGCATCGCGCTGGTGCCGCTGCTGGCGCTCCACCTGTTGCTCGTGCGATCGGCCGTCTGGCGATCGCTCGCGTGGCTCGTGCTGCCGGTCGCGGTCTTCGCCGGCTACCAGTGGCTCGCGTTCGTTCAGCACGGGCAGTTTCCGCTCCATACCGCAGCGCTCTATTCGGCGTTTTCGAACGACGGCGTGTCACCGCTCTTCGACGGCATGATCGGCGTCGTCTTCGCGGGGGGATGTGTCAGCAGCGCGCTGCTGCTCGCGCCGCGGCTCTGGTCCGCGCGCGGGCTCGCTCTGCTCGTTGTGGCGGCGGTCGCCGTCGTCGTGGCGTTTCCGTTCGGTCTCGGAGAAGCACTCGCCGCGCCGCGGACCGAGCCGGCGTTCACGCTCACGGCCGTTCAGGTCGGCCTCTGGTTCGCGGGCGGCCTCGGGATCGGCGGGCTCGTCGTGACCGATCTCTGGCGCCGGCGAGATCCGCCTTCGCTGCTGCTCGCGCTCTGGATCGCCGGCACGTTCGTGTTCACCTGCGTCGTCAACTGGACGGTGAACGCGCGATCGCTGCTGCCGCTCGCGGCGCCGGTCGGCATTTTGATTGCGCGCCGTCTCGACGACGGCGTGACGGGCGTGGCACCCGCAGTTCGGCGTCCGCTTCTCGCCGCCGGGCTGGCCGCTTCGGCGCTGCTCTCGCTCGCGGTCGCGGCAGCCGATGCCGGACTCGCTCGCGCATCCCGCGACGCCGCGCTGGTAGCGCTCGCTCGCGCGCGAGAGATTGGCGCGCCGCTTCATTTTCGCGGGCACTGGGGCTGGCAGTGGGTTCTCGAAGAAGGCGGTGCGGTGGCGATCGATGCGTTCGACGGACACGTCCCTGCCGGCGCGATCGTCGCGCAACCGGACTGGGAGGCACACGAGCCGTGGCTCGCCGGCCTGCCGGCGGATCGGCTGGAAGACGTCGTGCATCGGCGTCCGCCTCTGCTCGCGACGATGGATCGCCGGCTCGGTGCCGGTTTCTACGCGAATGCCACGTATGGCCCCTTGCCCTTCGCCTTCGGCACCGTCGAGGCGGGGCGGATCACGCTCGAACGACTGCGTCACGGCATCGCCTTCGGCCTCGGTCGCTCGGGAATCGAACGGCGACCGTGGAACGCGCCGGACGCAGTCGCGCCGCGGTAGCCTGCGGGGGCCGTCGAGGCGCTGCGAAGAAGGAGATCGCCGGTGTCACGACGCAGCCCGGCCCGTCGAAGCGAGCGCCGCAGCGAGCCGGAACGTGCGCAGGCGACGACGCCTCTCGACCGTTCGCCGGCGGCTGCTGCGCGCGTGCGGTCGGCCGTGACCGGGCTCGGGCTGTTCGTCGTCTTCTGTGCGCTCACCTTCGTGATCTACGCCCCCGCGCTCGCCGGTCCGTTTCTGAGCGACGACCTTCACTACGTCTCGCGGAATCCGTTCGTGCAGTCGCTGACGCTCGCGAATCTTCGCGAGATCTGGAACCCGCTCGGCGCGCTGCCGGGGGTGGTCGAAAACTTCGCGCCCGTGCATCTCACGCTGCACGCGCTCGCCTGGTCGGTGTTCGGCGACGACGTCACCGGGCACCACGCCGCCAACCTGATCGCGCATGCCGGCGCCGCGACGCTTCTGGCCGGTCTGCTGCGCCGCTTCGGCCTGCCGATTCTGGCTGCCGTTACGGGCGCGACGCTGTTTCTCGTTCATCCCGCGAACGTCGAGGCGGTGGCGTGGATTTCGCAACTGAAGAGTCCCGCGTCACTCTGCTTCGGCTTCGCTGCGCTGCTGCTGCATCCGCGGCGACCGGCCGCGGCGCTGCTGCTCTTTGCCGCCGCGCTCTTCGCGAAGCCGACGGTCGCGTTCGCGTGGCCGGTCCTGATCGGCTGGCGATGGATCGAGCGCACGAGCGAAACCGGGTCCGAGATTCCGACTCGCCAGCTCGATCGAGAATGGCGCTGGATCGCGGCCTGGGGCGCTGTGCTCGTCGCCTTTGGCATCGCAGAACTCGCGGCGTTCGAGGGCGCCGCGGGCCATCTCGATCCGCTGCATCCCGATCCGCTCGTCACCGCGCGCACGATCGTCGCGTTTTTTGCCCGCTATCTCGCGATGGCGATCGCCGGCGCCGGCCTTTCGACGTTCCACGAACCGCCGCGCGCGCTCTCGGTCATCGATCCGTGGTGGCTCGCCGGATGTGGCGCGCTCGCGTCGATCGTCTGGCGAATCGGAGCGGGGCTTCGCGCCTTCTGGCCGGTGCTGCGCGGTTCGAGCGCGCGCAGCGAGCGCGCTCGCGTGCGCGCGCTCGAAGCGCTTTGCTGGATCTGGATTCTCGCCGCGTTCGCGCCGATCGCGCAACTCTTCCCGTTCCGCCATCCGATGGCCGATCGCTATCTCTACAGCCTGCTACCGGGGTTGATCGGCGCGCTCGGCTGCGCGCTCGACGGCGGAAGGGCAGCGAGCCGGGAGCGAATCCAGCGCGCCGTCAGCGCCGTCCTGCTGCTGAGCGCGGTGCCTGTCTTCGCCGCGGCGGCGCGCACGCGCGCGGAGATCTGGATCTCGCCGGAACGCGTGATCTTCGATGCCGCGCGCCACTATCCGGACGGCGTCTCCGCGCATCAACTTCGCGCCCGCGCCGCGGCGCAGCGCGGCGATCTCGTGCTCGCGATTCGCGAGCTGCGTGCGGCGGCGGAGCGCGGATACGACGGATACGACGGGCTGCTCGCCGATCCCGCGTATGCCGCACTGCACACCGATCCGGACTTCCGCGAGATCGTCCGCGCGATGGCGGGCGTCTGGATCGCACGCGCATCGCGTTCGGCCGAGCCGTCCGAAACGGATCTGCTCCAGCGCAGCCGCGCGCACGGCGCGCGCGGCGAGTGGGCGGAAGCGGTGCAGGATCTCGAGCGCGCGCTCGCGCGAAACGGTTCGTTGCGCGAGATCGTCGCTCGCGAGCTGGAGTTTGCCCGCGCGCGCCGGCCGGTCGTCGAGTGAGCGGGCGGCCGACCGGCGGGCCGGCCTGCCGCTGCGGTTCAGTTGGTGCGCGCGAGCTTTCGCAGTCGCTGCTCGATTCGCGGGCGTGGATCGCGAAACTCGATCGTCTCTTCGCCGAGTGCATCCAGCAGCGCCAGCGCTTCGGACGCGCGCTCGCGATCGCCGGGGCGCCGGCCGTCGAGGCGCGAGGCCACCTGCACCAGCGCTCCGACCACCGCCACGGGGCGTCCGATCCGCAGTGAGGCACGAGCACGCAGGAGCAGATCGTCGACCGAGTTGCCCGCGAGTGCGAGACGTCGATCGATCAGCGGTAGAGCGTCGTGCGCCGCGGCGACGTCGCCCTCCGCCAGCCGCCAGTGCACCCGCAGGCGAAGTGCTTCGAGACGCGCGGGCGCGCAGGGCGCCCCCAGCGCGAGCGCGCCGTCGAGCGCACGCAGCGCGTCGAAATCGCCGGCGGCCTCGGCGCGCCAGCCCTCGACCACGGCGCGGCCGAGCGCATCGAGCGCGTCGATCGACGAGGCGAGCGCGAGGGTTCGAGCGATCACGTCGGAGCGTTGCAATGACAGCGCCGCGAATCGTGCTTCCTGCCAGTCCGGATGCCGTGCGAGCACGTCCGCGAGATCGCGCAGGACACCCGCGCGCTGCACGCGGGCGCGGGCTTCGTCGATCGGCGCAGCCGGATCGGGAACGTCGAGCGCATGGATCGTGCGCAGCGCGGAAGCGACGCGGCGCAGGTCGGGATCGTCGAGACTCGCGATCCATCGCCCGGCGCGCGCGTCGTCGGCGCCCAGCAGCAGCCGTCGCACGAGGGCGAGTCGATCGAACGACCGGGCCACCCGTCGCAGCGGGTCGTGCGGGGCCAGCACGGCGTCGGCGCCCGCGATGCCGAGCGGCGCACGGAGAATCCGCGGCGAGCGCATCTGCAAGAGATTTCGGTCATCGGTCGAAACCGGTGCGCCGGCGGCGAAGGCGAGCGCGCCGGTCTCGTCGAGTGCGAGCGCGGCGAGCGTATCTTCCACGCAGGCGAAGCCGTCGTTCGCGAAGGCGTCGGGATCGCGCGCGAGTGCGCGCCCGGCGTCGAGTTCGAGCGGCAGCGGCGCATCGGACGCGAGGAAGAGAAACTGCGGCCGCGGAGCCGGGCGATACACGCGAACGAACGGAAAGACGTCGGTGAGGGTGGCGACCAGCGAGCGCAGCAGCCGTTCGTCGACGAACGACGCACCGATCCACTGCAAGAACACGCCACGCGGTGCGAGGTGCTGGCGGATCTGCGCGAAGAACTCGCGCGTGTAGAGATGCGAGGCTCCTGCCGTCCACGGATGCGAAGGCTGCGAAACGATCACGTCCCAGCGCTGCGAGGTGAGCAGCAACGCGCCCCGCGCGTCACCGAGATGAAGTGCGACGCGAGGATCCGCGAGCGGATCTCGCGCACGCTTGCCGGTAAGTACGCGGTTGGCTTCGACGATCTTCGGCTCGAGCTCGATCACGTCGATCGACTCGATGCTCGCGGGAACGCTTTCGAGTGCCGTGCCGCCGCCGAGTCCGATCATCAGCAGACGGCGCGCCTCGGGACGCGCGAGCACCGGCAGCACACCGAGCGCGTCGGCCGTCGTGTTCGCGGCGCGCTGACCCGGCGGCAGGATGCTCGCTTCCGGCAGGCCGTTGCTGCGCAGCACCCAGTGCGCGTTTCCTTCGTGCAGCATCACGTCGGCGCTGCGACCGACGCCGAACCAGACCACGTCGCCGTCCGCAACCTGTCGGTCGAAGGGCGACCAGCGGAGTAGCGAAAGAGGCTCCTCGGGTCGCAGCACGACGCCGGCGACGAGTCCGATCGCGGCTGCGGCGGCCAGTCGGCGACCGATCGGCGCCAGCAGCCACGCGCCGCCGAGCGCGAGCCCGAACCGGATCGCGACCGTGAGCGTGAGCGTACCGGCGAAGCCGAGCGCAGGAAGCGCGAAAAATCCAGCGCCGAGCGCACCCGCGATCGCACCGAGCGTGTTGAAGGCGAGCACGCGCGCGCTCGCCGGGCCTGCATCCCGTTCGGAGCACGCGAGGACGCGCACGGCGAAGGGGAAGGTGGCGCCGAGAAAGAGCGTCGACGGGACGAGCACGAGACTCGCGAGCACCGCATTGGCCGCGAGGCCACCGGCGACCCCCGCGCCCGCACGACGCGCAAGCTCGGGAAGCGCGGGGAGCGCGAAGAACGCGAGCAGCGCAGCGAGGGCGCTGCCGAGCTCGGCCAACGCGAAGCCGCGCGCCGCCCTGCGCTGCGACGTCGCGAGTCGCGAGGCGACGAGGCTGCCGAGCGTGATGCCGGTCAGGAAGCTGGCGAGCATGCTCGCAAAGGCGTAGACGCTGCCGCCGACGAGGTGAGCGAGCAGTCGCGTCCAGAGCACTTCGTCCGCGAAGGACGCGGCGCCGGAGAGCAGCATCAGCGGCAACATGAATCTCGCGCGTCCGTCCCCGAGCGCGTCCGCACGTGTAGCGGAGGCCGATGCGTTCTCCGGGCCGATGGCCGCAGCGAGACTCCGATCGCCGCGAGCCTCCTCTCGCGCGCGCCGGGCGAGCGTCGCTGCGAGCGCGAAGACGACGAGATTGGTGGCGACGCCGACGTGCGCGGTGCCGCGCAGACCGAGCGCGGGAAGCAGGAAGAACGCGGCTGCGATCGTGCCGAGCACCGCGCCGAAGGTGTTGATCGCGTAGAGAATGCCGATCCGCGGGCCGATTTCCTGCTCGCTCCTCACGACGTGTCGCGCGAGAACCGGCAGCGTGGCACCCATCGCCGCGGTCGGAACCAGCAGGATCACGAAGGACGACGAAAGCCAGAAGGCGGCGAGCAGCGGATCCGCGTCGTTCGGGAGTGTCGCGCGACCGCCGAAGAGAAGTGTCGAGAGACGGACGAGCACGCCGATCGCGTGTGGCACGGCGATCGCGCAGAGTGCGATCGCGAACTCGAGCGCGGCGTAGACGAGGACCGGCCGGCGGATGCGTGTCATCCACCGAACCGACGCGAACGAGCCGAGTGCGAGACCGGCCATGTACGCGGCGAGCACCGTCGCGATCGCGAGATCGCTGGTGCCGAAGACGAACGCGAACTCGCGGGTCCAGAGCGTCTGATAGAGCAACGCGGCGAAGCCAGAGAGCAGAAAGCAAAGCGAGACGAGGGCGAGCGAGAAGCGCGGTCGGTCGACCGCGAACCTCCGGGGCTCCGGCGTCAGGGCGCGCCCAGCTTCGCCGACTGCGCCGCACGCGCCGCGTCGATCTCTCGTCGGGCCTGCTCGGCTTCGGCGAACTCGGGATCGGCGGCGAGGGCCTGTTCGAAGGCAGCGGTCGCTTCGTCCCGTCGATTCGCCGCCGCGAGTGCGAGACCGAGGTGATGCAGCAGCAGCGCCGTCGGCTGGCTCTGCTGCCGCGCGAGTTCGAGCGCGTAGCGATGCTGCGCGATCGCGGCGTCGACGAGGCCGCGCGTCCGGTAGAGAACGCCCAGCGTGTCGGCGACGGAAGGATTCTCGCCGCTCGCCTGCTGCGCCTCTTGCGCGAGTGCGAGCGCGCGCTCGAGGTCGCGGCCCGCGCGCGCGAGTTCGTAAGCGAGATCGTTCTTCGCGGCGACGAGATCGGGCTCTTCGCGAAGCGCCTCTTCGAAGCACTCGATCGCGCGATCGCCGCGGCCCGCCTCCGCATGCAGCCGGCCGAGCAGCGAGAGCTGCGCGGCGCCGAGCGAGCCCTTCTTCGCCGCCGCATCGAGTGCGCCGGTGACGGCTTCGATCTGGTGCTGCGCGCGGTGCGTTCGGACCAGCAACTCCGCCACGCCGGGGGCGCCCGGTGTCGCCGTGAAGACGGCGAGGGCATCCGCTGCTCCGTGATCGCGGAGCGACAGATCCGCCAGCACGCGCGCGCGAATCAGTCGCAGTGCGCTCGTCGCGTCTTCCTTCGCCAGCAGGCCGTCGAGTCTCGCGAGGGCACGCTCCGACTGGCCTTCGCGCAGGTCGAGAACGGTCAAATACTCGATCACACGGGGATCCGCGGGCGCGCGCTTCTGTGCGTCGTCGAGCAACGTGCGCGCGCGGGCGGGGTTCGCGCTCGCTTCGCGATAGGCGAGTTCGAGCATCGCTTCGAGCGGCGGGTTCGGTTCTGCGAGCAACTGCTCGAGCCGTCGCCGGCCGGCCTCGGCGCTGCCGGATTCGAAGAGGCTGCGTGCGAAGCGCAGTCGGTCCATCGGCTCGGTGAGTGCGCCGGCACGCGCCACGCGCCGGTAGGACTGCACCGCGGCGGTGTGATCACGGGATTCGTGCTGGATGCGCGCCTGCAGGAGTCCGAGCCCCGGATGTAAGCCGCCGGCGAGC
>CAZDHU010000311.1:0-5169 GCA_964505355.1 uncultured Myxococcaceae bacterium
TCTTCGCTCGTCTTCGGCGAGGAGCGAGTCGAGATACCGACCATTCTTCCGGTGCTTCCGGTGCGCGATGCCGTCGTATTCCCGGGGGTCACGAACCCGCTGGCGATCGGCCGTCCCGGATCGATCGCAGCACTCGAAGCCGCGGGACACGGCGGCTTTCTCGTCGTCGCCACTCAGAAGGAAGCGACGACTGAAGATCCCGGCATCGAAGACCTCCACCCGGTGGGCTGCATCGCCCGGGTCATTCGCGTGATCGACGGCCGGCGCGAAGGCAAACAGGCGGTGATCGTCGGCGTCGCGCGCACGCACTTCGGGCCCGTCGTCGCGACCGAGCCGGCGTTGCGGGTCCGCATCGAGCCGCTCGCCGAATCCGGAGAAGACGGCCCGGAGCGCGAACACGCCTGGCAACGCGTCGTCGAACTGTCGCAGGAAGTGATCGATCTGCGTGACGACCTTCCTTCGGAGTGGAAAGGGTTCGTGGCCGGCATTCCGAACGCCGGCCTGCTCGCCGATCTGATCGCCTCGACGCTTCCCCTCTCGGTCGAACAGAAGGTCCGGCTGCTGAGCGAGACCGATCCGCTGCTTCGATTGCGCGAACTCGAAGCCAGCCTCGGCCGCGAGATCTCGATCGCCCGCACGCAGAAGACACTGCGTGCCGAGATCGAAGAGCGCGAAATGGATCCCCGGCGTCGCGAACGCCTGTTGCGTGGCCGGATGCGCGACCTGCAAACCGAAATCGGAGAGGGCGACGCGGGAGCGCGCGAAGCCGACGAACTGCGCGAGAAGATCGAAGCCGCCAATCTGCCGCCGGAGGCACTCGCGCAGGCCGAACGCGAGCTGCGCCGGTTCGGAGCTCTGCCGCAACAGGCCCCCGACCGCCACATGATCCGCACCTACCTCGAGTGGATCGTCGATCTGCCGTGGAGCGTCGAGACCGAGGACCAGCTCGCGATCGAGCCGGCGCGGCAGGTCCTCGACGAGGACCATCACGATCTCGAGAAGGTGAAAGATCGCATCCTCGAATTTCTCGCCGTGCGAAAGCTCGCACCGGAAGCGAAGAGCCCGATTCTCTGTTTCGTCGGACCGCCGGGCGTCGGCAAGACGTCGCTCGGTCGTTCGATCGCACGCGCGATGGGACGCAAGTTCACGCGCGCCTCGCTCGGTGGCGTGCGAGACGAGGCCGAGATCCGAGGCCATCGGCGCACCTACGTGGGATCGATGCCCGGTCGCGTGCTCCAAAGTCTGCGTCGCGCTGGATCGCGAAATCCGGTCTTCTTGCTCGACGAGGTCGACAAGCTCGGCGCGGACTTCCGCGGCGATCCGTCTTCTGCTCTGCTCGAAGTGCTCGACCCCGAGCAGAATCACGCGTTCAGCGATCACTATCTCGAAGTGCCGTTCGATCTTTCGCGGGTGCTGTTCATCGCCACCGCCAACACGCTCTCGACGATTCCGCCCGCGTTGCTCGACCGCATGGAAGTGATCGAACTGCCCGGTTACACGGAACGCGACAAGATGGTGATCGCGCGCCGGCATCTGGTCCCGAAACAGATCGAAGCGCACGGCTTGACCGATGCACGCATCACCGTGACCGATGCCGCACTCGAGAAGACGGTGCAGGAGTACACGCGCGAGGCCGGCGTTCGAAACCTCGACCGTCAGATCGCGATGATCGTGCGCAAGGCAGCACGGCGAATCGCCGAAGCCGGGCCGCCGGTCGAAGGCGAGCCCCCGCGCGCACCGGTCCTGGTCGACGAAGCGTTCGTCGGCCAGGCCCTCGGCGCGCCTCCTCACCTGCCGGAAACGTCGGAGCGCACCACGGTGCCGGGGGTCGTGGTCGGCCTCGCAGCGACCAGCCACGGCGGAGACATTCTCTTTCTCGAAGCCACCGCGTCGGTCGGCGGCGAAGGCGTGCGCCTCCGGCTCACGGGCCAGCTCGGTGACGTGATGCGCGAATCCGCCGAGGCCGCGCTCTCCTGGGTCCGGGCAAACGCCGAGGCGCTCGGCCTCTCCTCGCCCGCTCTCGGCGGCGGCGAGATCCATCTCCACGTGCCCGCCGGCGCGGTTCCGAAGGACGGCCCCTCGGCCGGGATCACGCTGGCGACGGCGCTCGTCTCCGTGCTTTCGGGTCGCAGGGCCCGTTCGCACGTCGCGATGACGGGCGAGATTTCGTTGCGAGGTCGAGTTCTTCCAGTCGGCGGGATCAAGGAGAAACTGCTCGCTGCCGCCCGCGCCGGAGTCCAGACCGTGATCCTGCCCCGCCGCAACGAGAAGGACCTCGTCGATGTTCCCGCCGAAGTGCGGGAAAAGCTCGACATCGTTCCCGTCGACACCGTCGAAGAAGTGCTGGAGCACGCGCTCGAGCCGGCCGCGACCTCCGTCTAGCCACCACCGTACCGAGCGTCGCGTCCGATCCTGCGGCCGGCTCCGCTCGCGGCGGACCGTCATCCCATCTGGCCGACCGGCCGATGGGGGGCACGGGAAAGCGCGTGTCGCCGGTCGGTCCGGCCCTCACTGCGCGGTTCCGCTGGAGTGTCGCCATGCATCCTGCTGAGCGAAGTGTTCACGCGCAGCCCGACGCCGACCCGCGCGCGTTCTGGCGCGCAGTCTGGCCCGTCCTTCTCGTGACCGCGGTGATGAGCCAGGTCTTCGTCTGGCTTTACGTCTGCGGCACGCTCCAGCCTCCGATTCGATACTGGATCTTCGGCCTTCGCTTTGCCGCAGGGCTGGCGCTTGCCGTGGCCGCGTACGCGTACGGCATCGTTCGGTCGGCCGCGCGTCCGCTGCTGCTCTGGCCGGGCGGCGGCGCGAGTGGCCAGACCGCCGCCGATCTCACACGCGACGCCTATCGCGCGACGCTCGATCTACCCCGCCGCTTCTTTCTATTCGTCGGGGTGGTCGGTGGCGCGACGATCGGCGTGCTCAGCGTGATCGCGCTCGGCGTCCTGCTTCCGGGACTCGCTCCCGCCACGCAGTACACGATCGGCGCATCCGCCCTCGCGAGCCTCGCCTTCACCAGCCTCTTCGCGTTCTCCGCACTCAAGCGACGGCTCGCTCCGTTCGCCGCGCAACTCGCCGCATCGATGCCCGAACTCGCGCTCGAAGACGATCTCGTTCGTCTGCTCGACGTGCGCACCAAGCTGATCACCGCCGTGGTCACGGTGCTCACGATCTCGATGGCCGTCGTCAGCTCGGTGGCGGGTGCCGGGGCGCATCTGCAGCTCAGCCGGGTGATCGCCCTCGGTCAGGATCGCGTGCTGACGAATGCCGCGACGGTCGAGAAAGAAGGCGATGCGGCGCTCTTTCTCGCGCGCAACGAAGCGAATCAGCAGTTTCTCCCGATGTCGGTCTTCCTGATCGATCGCGAACACGGCGAAGTGATCGATGCACCGGAGGAAGAATCGGTCAGCCCGCTCGATCTCGAGATTCTGCTCACCGAAACGTCCGGTGAGCACGGCACGCTGCCCGGCTCGGGCGAAACGGTCGCGAGCTGGCGCCGGACCGAAGACGGAAAAGTGCTCTTCGCTCGCAGCGTCGTCTCCGACGTCGCCGCCCAGTCGGGTTCGGTCTCCGCCCTGTTGTTCGGCGCCTTCGCCGTCGCGGTGCTGGTGGCGACGGGCGTCGCGCTGCTGCTCGCGCGAGAGGTGAGCAGCCCGCTGCGACAGATGAGACGACTCGTCGAGCAGATGGCGACGGGCGATCTCCGCACCTCGATCCGCATCGAGTCCGACGACGAGGTCGGCGTGCTGGCTCGCAGCCTCGCCCGGATGCAGTCCGCGCTGCGCGAAACGATTTCAGCCGTCGCCTCGGCGAGCGAACGCGTCGAACAGGGCGCGATCGCCGTCGCGAGCGGCACCGGCGAGGTCAAGCGCGTGACCGAGCAGCAGGAAGCGGCGGTCGAAGGAATGGCCCGCAGCGTGGGCGGCATCACGAAGCAGACCGACGACATCGCGACCGCCGCCGAAGCGCTGCACGTCGCGGTCGCGGAATCGTCGGAGTCGGTGACGCAACTCGCGAGCCTCTCGGCCGATCTGCACTCCGCGTCCTCCATGCTTTCGCAACAGACCGACGACGTCTCGAGTTCGATCGAACAGCTCGCGCGCGGCATCCAGCAGGTGGCGGAAAACGCCAATGCCCTCGGTGGCACCACCCAGGAAACCGCGACCGCGATGGAAGAAATCGCGCGCTCGATGGCCGAGGTCGAACGCGGTGCGAACGAATGCGCGGCGCTCGCGCAGGTCGCCGTCGGCAGCGCGGAGACGGGTCGCGAACGCGTCGCGGACACCGTTCGCTGCATGGAAGAAATCAAGAACGTGACGGCCACGGCGGAAGGCGTGATCGGCGAGCTCGGCGGGCGCGCACGCAAGATCGGTCACGTGGTCGACGTGATCGACGACATCGCCGACGAGACCACGCTGCTCGCCCTCAACGCCGCGATCATCGCGGCGCAGGCCGGCGAGCACGGACGAGGCTTCGCCGTGGTCGCCCAGCAGATCAAAGAACTCGCCAGCCGCGTGCTCTCCTCGACGAAAGAAATCGCGGGACTCGTCTCGGGTGTGCAGGAAGGCAGCGCGAAGGCGGGCGAGACGATCGAACGCGGAACGCGGGTGGTCGAACGCGGGGTCGGGCTCTCGGCCGAGGCCGGCCGCGCCCTCGACGAGATCGCGCGTGCGTCGACGCAGGCCGGCGAGCGGGTCGGCACGATCGTGCACGCCGTGCAGGAGCAGGCTTCGGCGGCCCGCTACGTCGCGCAGCTCTCGGAACGCGTTTCGTCGGGCGTGCGCCAGATTCGCGAAGCCGGCAGCGAACAGGACCTCGCGAATCAGGCCGTCCTGCGCGCCGCCGCGCACACGCGAGACGCTGCCTCCAGCATGACGGATTCCGCCTCGCAGCAGGCCGAGGGCAGTGCGCGCATTCGGGCCAGCGCCGAACGCCTGCGCAACGCGGCCGAGCGCATCGAACGCGCGTTGCAATCACAATCGGCCGCGTGTCGCGAGGCCGGCCATCTGATCGGCGCGGTCACCGAAGGCGCCCGGGCCAACGGCGCGTCGGCCGACTCGATGGCCGCGGCGATGCACGTGCTGGAAGACGAAGCCAACGCGCTGCGCGCGGCCGTCCGGCGCTTCCGCGTTTGAGCGCGGCGCGCGTCCGCTCCCGCAACGGGAAGCGCGC
>CAZDHU010000312.1:0-31478 GCA_964505355.1 uncultured Myxococcaceae bacterium
CGTCGAGGATGCCGGCCGGCACGTAGATCGCGTCGCTTCCGTCGCTCCAGAGGACCATCGAACCGCAATGCTCGCAAAAGCTGCGTTCGGTGCCCGGCGAGGACGGGAACGCGGCGATGGATTCGCGACCGGACGTCCAGCGCAGGCTCGCGGCCGGCGCGGCCGCGTAGCTCGCGTACGCCGTCCCGTGCGACTTGCGACACTGCGAACAGTGACAATGAGAAATGCGTCGCAGCGGGGCGTCGATCTCGCCCCGGACGCGCCCGCACAGGCAACCGGCTTCGATCATCTCGCGACCTCCTCGGTGACGAGGGTAGAGTGTCGATCGCATGAAGCCCGACATCGAGAGCGTCGACGCAAGCGAAGTCGAGTCCTGGCACCGCCGGCTTTCGAACTGGGGGCGCTGGGGCGCGGCCGATCAGCTCGGCACGCTGAACCGGGTGACGCCCGAAACGCGCGCGAACGCAGCGGCGCTCGTGCGTGCGGGTCGCAGCATCTCCTGTGCGCGCCCCTGGCCCGTCGAACCCGGGCCCTCGAATCCGAATCCCGCCCTGCACGCGATGATCGGCACCGCGACCGAAGGCTACGGCGCGGATCATCTCGCGATCTCGCCACACGGCTACGCCACGAGCCATCTCGACGCGCTCTGCCACATCTTTCACGACGGGCGGCTCTACAACGGCCATCGCGCCGAGCGGGTGACGGCGCACGGGGCGCTCGAGCTGGGCGTTCATCATTTGCGCGACGGCGTGGTGACGCGCGGAATCTTGCTCGACGTGCCGGCACTGCACGGCGCACCGTTTCTCGAGCCCGGCACGCCGATCGGGCCCGCCGATCTCGAGGCGGCGGAGCGCGCCGCCGGCGTGCGGGTCGAGCCGGGCGATGCGCTGCTCGTGCGCACGGGACGCTGGGCCGCCGTCGCGGCGCGCGGCGACTGGAATCCGCGCGAACGACTCGCGGGGTTGCACGGGTCGTGTCTGCCCTGGCTGCACGAGCGTGGCGTCGCGCTGCTCGGCGGTGATGGCGTGTCCGACGTGCACCCGTCGGGCATCGACGGCGTGCGGCTTCCGATTCACCAGGTCGGCATCGTCGCGATGGGACTGCCGCTGCTCGACAACCTCGATCTCGAACGGCTCGCCGAGGCCGCGCGACAGGAAGCGCGTCACGCCTTCCTGTTCGTGGTCGCGCCGCTCGTGATCCGACACGGAACTGCGTCACCCGTGAATCCGCTGGCGGTCTTCTGACCGGCCGGCGGGGGAAGGACCGGACGCGCGGAACGCATCGCTTCGATCGCCTCCGGCCCCGCTCACCGTTTGGAGAAGACCCATGCCCTTCGCTGCGTTTCGCATCGCCTTTGGCGACCCGCCTCCCCGCTGGCTGGTGCGTGCGCCCGGACGCGTGAACCTGATCGGCGAGCACATCGACTACGACGATCTGCCGGTGTTCCCGATGGCCATCCAGCGCGAGACCCGCCTCGTGCTGCGCGCGCGCGACGACGATCGCGTGCGCGTGGCGAATCTCGATCGACACTTCGGGCCGCGCGAGTTTCGACTCACGGAGCGCATCGATCCCTTCGCGCAGGGCGACTGGGGCAACTATCCGAAGGCCGCCGCACAGGTGCTGGTGACGGAATGCGGCGTACGGCGCGGATTCGACGCCGTGATCGAAGGTTCGGTGCCGGCGGCCGCCGGTCTTTCGTCGTCGTCGTCGCTGGTCGTGGCCTGCGGTCTCGCGCTCGCGACGGTGAACGAACTCGCGCTGCCGCCGCTCGACTTCGCCGCGCGGATGGCGCGCGGCGAGCGCTACGTCGGCACGAACTCCGGCGGAATGGATCAGGCGGTCTGCGTGGCGGGACGCGCCAGCCACGCGCTTCGGATCGACTTCGCGCCGCTGCGCACGCAGGCCGTGCCCCTGCCGCAAGGCTGGCGGTTCGTGATCGCGCACAGCCTCGTGCACGCCGACAAGGCGGGCAGCGCGCGCGACGCCTACAACGCACGCCGCTCGGAATGCGAGCGTGCGCTCGCGCGCGTTTCGGCCGAAGTGGAACAGGGAGAGACACCGTGGCGCTATCCCACCCTGCGTGCCGCGTACGAAATCGATCACCTGCTCTCGATCGCGACCCGTGTGCTCGATGACGTCGCGCTGCGTCGGTTTCGGCATTCACTGCGCGAAGCCGCGCGGGTCGACGCTGCAGAGGACGCGATGCGCGCCGGAAACGCCGACGCGTTCGGTGCTCTGATGAACGAATCTCACGAAAGCCTCGCCCGTGACTACGACGTGAGCCACCCCGCGCTCGATGCGCTGGTCGGCGTGGCGCGCGCGCACGGCGCGCTCGGTGCGCGTCTGACGGGAGCCGGATTCGGCGGCTGCATCGTGGCGCTCGTTCATGCCCGCGACGCGGAAGCGCTGGCCGATGGAATCCGTCGCGACTTCCATGCGTCGCGCCCCGCGCTCGCTGGACTCCCCGAACCCGTCCTGATCGCGACGGCCTCCGACGGCGCGAGCGCGCGCGAACTCGCGGGCTTCGAGTCGTCACGCGCGGAGCGCTGACGCGCGTTTCGCCGAACCCTGTGCAGTGCGGATCAGTCGCCCTTCACCAGCGCGAGGACGATCTCGAGCGCCGGCCACAGATCGTCGTCGGGAATGTTGAGCGCGGGAAAGAGTCGCACCACGCGCCCGGCGGTGACGTTGACGACCACGCCGCGTTCGAGTGCACGCAGTGCGATCGTCGCGGCGCGCGCTTCGTCGCGCACCGGAAGCCCGATCAGCAGCCCGCGGCCGCGCGGGGGTTCGACGAGATCCGGGTGTTGGCCCGCGAACGTCTGCAGGTGCTGCATCACGCGCTCGCCCGTCCGTGCGGCGCGTTCGCAGAGCTTCTCGTCGGCGATCGTGCGCAGAACCGCATTCGCCGCAGCGCAGGCCAGCGGGTTGCCGCCGTAGGTCGACCCGTGATCGCCGAGCGCGAGTCGACTCGCCACGGCCTGTGTCATGACGAACGCACCGACCGGAAATCCGCCGCCGAGCCCCTTGCCGAGCGTGAGCAGATCGGGCGTCACGCCTTCGTGCTGGCAGGCGACCCAGGTTCCCGTGCGGCCGATTCCGGTTTGCACCTCGTCGAAGATCAGCAGCGCACCGGCGGCGTCGCACAGATCGCGCAGCGCGCCGAGGTAACCGGGCGGCGGCACGTGCACGCCTCCCTCGCCCTGAATCGGTTCGAGAATGAAGGCGGCGGGAGGGCCATCGCGTCGATCGAGGATCGCCTCGCGCGCGGCATCGACGTCGCCGAACGGAACCAGCGAGCGCTCGGGCAGCAGCGCGCGGTACGGGCCGTGATGTTTGTCCTGACCGATCACGCGCAGCGCACCGAGCGTGCGGCCGTGAAACGAGCCGAACGTCGAGACGAACCGCGTTCGGCCGGTCGCGCGATGCGCGGTCTTGATCACGCCCTCGACGGCTTCGGTGCCCGTGCTGACCAGAAACGCGTGCGAGAGGGCGGGCGGCAGTACGCTCGCCAGCCGTTCGATCAGCTCGAGTTGCGGCAGCGTGTAGAAGACGTTCGTCGTCTGCATCAGTCGTCCCGCCTGATCGGCGATCGCATTCACCAGCGCGGGATGACAGTGTCCGAGACAGGTGACGCCCCAGCCGGACATGAGATCGAGATATTCGCGCCCGTTCGCATCACGCAGACGCGAGCCGCTTCCCTCGACCATCGCCACCGGAAGGCGATTCACGACGGGGATGAAGTGTGCGGCTTCGCGCTCGCGCAGCGTTCGAACGTCGATCGTCATCGGCACCTCGATTTCGCGGATTCGGTGCGAGAGTCGAGGGATCGTCGCGCGCCGTCAAGCCGCGCGAGGCCGTGTCGCGGCGCTGCCCGCTCGTCCGGCGGGGTGCGTGCGCCGGTGGCAGCCGAAGCCTCGCTCGCACCCTCGCGCGTCCCCGGGTTCACCGGAGCGCGAACTCCCGGCCGCGATGCCGTGCGCTACAACGCGCCGGGGGCCGCGCGATCGAGCGGTTTGTGCGCCCGGCGCGGGCGAGGAGTCGAGCCATGGCGCGCGACGAGATTCTCGTCGAAGGGATCCAGATTCCGGCCGCGCTCGGCGTCAGTGCGGCGGAGCGCAGGATGCGCCGCCCCGTGCTCGTCGATCTCGCGGCCGAGCGCGATCTCGCGCGGGCCGGAGCGAGCGATCGCATCGGCGACACGATCGACTACCAGCGACTCTTCGATCTGGTCGAGCGCGTGGCCGGTGAGCAGGAACATCGGCTCGTCGAGGCGCTGGCCGAGCGCATTGCGCGCGCCGTGCTCGCCGGGTTCGAGGTCGAGGCGGTCACGGTGACGGTGCGAAAACCCAAACCGGTGGCGGGCGTACTCGATCACGCCGGCGTGCGCATCCGGCGCGAGCGCCCTCGGCCCGGCCGCACGCGCTGACCCGGGCGCGAGAAGGCCGGTGGGGCGCGCGGTCCTCGTCGCGACCTGGCGAGCGCGCGGCCGCACACCGGGGCAGCCGCCGTCGCCGCACGTCGATCGATCGGATAGCCTCGATCACCCGGCTACGTTCGGTCCATCGCGCGCTCGCGCCCGTGCGCCCGGACCGGCATCCCTCTGGCCCGGCCTCGCGGTCGGAGACGGATTCGCCACAGATTCGCAGGAGATCGCATGTCTGCCGAGAAACCCGCCCGCCCGGCCGTCACGCTCGCCACGCACGACCTCTCGCAGATGTCGAAGAACGAGCGATTGAAGGTCGAGAGCAAGGGACTTTTCTACGTCGCCGGAGCGAGCGACGTGCATCCCTTCAGCGAAGAGATTCGCCGGCTCAGCGCCGGCGAGGCGGAAACGATCTCCGGCGAAGCGAAAGAGATCTCGAAGTTTCACGGCATCTACCGGCAGCAGGCGCGCGGCGAACGCGGCGCTCGCACCGACGATCACTTCTTCATGGTGCGGATCAAGAATCCCGCGGGCGGCGCACTCGGCGCACGCCAGTGGATCGCGCTCGACGAAGCCGCGGAGCGCTTCGCCGATGGCACGCTGCGCATCACCTCGCGTCAGTCCGTGCAGTATCACCGCGTCTACGGGCCGAAGCTGGCGCCGCTGCTGCGTCATCTCGGTCGCAACTATCGCCCCGATGGCACGCTCTCGGCCTGCGGTGACGTCAACCGCAACGTGATCGCTTCGCCGATCGACGAACTCGATCCCGTGCACGAGTGCCGCGCGGCGGAACTGGCGCGCGAGATCGCGCAGGAACTCGCGCCCCGTTCGCCGGCTTACTTCGAGGTCTGGCTCTCCGACGACGCAGGGGCGAAGTACGGCTCGCTGACGGTGGACGAACCGATCTACGGCGCGCACTACCTGCCGCGAAAGTTCAAGGTCGGGCTCGCGCATCCCGCCGACAACTCGATCGACGTGCTGACCAACGACGTCGGTCTCGTGCCGGTGGTGAGCGGCGGCGTGTCGGACGGCTCGCGCTGGGATCTCTGGTCGGGCGGCGGGCTCGGCATGACGCACCACAATGCCGACACCGCACCGCTGCTCGCGTTGCCGCTCGGCCGGATCGAGCGCGAACAGGTCGTCGACGCCACACGCGCAATCGCGATCTTGCAGCGAGAGCACGGAGAGCGGAAGGATCGCCGGCTCGCGCGCTGGAAGTACACGATTCGCCGGCTGGGCGTTCCCGCGGTGCAGGCGGCGCTTCGCGAGCGCTTCGGCATTCGGCTCGAAGACATCCCTCCGCAGCCGCTGCCCCCGATGCAGTTGCATCTCGGCTGGCATCGCCAGCGCGACGGTCGCCACTGGTACGGGCTCTCGGTCGAAGCCGGTCGCGTGCGCCCCGCGCTGCGTCGCGCACTGCGCGAGGCCGTCGAAACGCTCGATCTCTCGGTGCGCCTGACCCCGCAGCAAGATCTGCTGCTCTGCGACGTGACGGATCGCGCGGCGCTGGAGGCGATTCTCGACCGGCATGGCGTGATTCGTTCCGAAGCGCGCGGGCTCGCGCGCCGCAACGCGATGGCGTGTCCGGCGAAGCCAACCTGCGGCCTCGCGATGACCGAGGCCGAGAACGTGCTGCCCTCGTATTTCGACGCGATCGAGCAGGCAGGCCTCGGCGACACCGACGTCGTGATCCGGATGACCGGCTGCCCGAACAACTGTGCGCGCTCCGTGACGGCGGAGATCGGGATCTACGGCTATGGCAAGAACGACCACGTGCTGCTGGTGGGCGGCTCGCGCGAAGGAACGCGACTCGCGCATCCGTTGTACGAGCGGCTGCCGGGCGAGCGGATGGCCGAGGCACTGGTCGGGTTGTTGCGGGCCGTGCGCGAGCACAATGCGCCGGGGTGCCCGGTCGGCGAGTTCCTGCACGAGACGGATCCCGCGCAACTTCGCCGCTGGATCGGGCTCGACGAAGGAACGCCGGCGTGACGCTGCGCGGCGATTCGCGGTGCGCTCGCTGATCGCTGGCCGGACGCGCGAAGACCGGGGCTGATATGCTCGGCACAGCCCCTGCGCCCGGGGTCCGCAGCCGAGGAGGCTTTGCGGTGGGTCTGCTTTCGAACGACGGCTCGCTGCCGGTTCACGACGCCGAAGCGCTGGTCTGCCGCGCGGTCGACGAGGGACGCCTCGGGCGCGAGGACGCCGAACGGCTCGCGGCCGGGCTCGGCGATCCGCGCGTTCGCAGCGTGATCTGCGAGGGCGCGCTCGAAAGCAAGCGCCGCGGCTCGGGCCGCGTGGTCACCGTTTCGCGCAACGTCTTCATCCCGCTGACCAACCTGTGTCGCGACCGCTGCCACTACTGCACCTTCGCCAAACTCCCCGATTCTCCCGAAGCCCACACCTTCACACTCGACGAAGTGGCGGAGGTGGTGCGCGGCGGCCTGCGCGCAGGTTGCATCGAGGCGCTTTTTTGTCTCGGCGACAAGCCGGAGGTGGCCTACCGGCAACACCGCGAATGGCTGCGCGCGCGCGGCTTCGGCAGCACGGTCGATCATCTCGTCGAGGGATGTCGCATCGCGTTCGAGGCGGGGATGCTGCCGCACACCAACGCGGGCGTGCTCTCGCAGGCGGAGATGGAGCGTCTGCGGCCGTGGAACGCATCGATGGGCCTGATGCTCGAAACCACCAGCACGCGTCTTCGCGGTCGCGGCGAAGCGCACTTTCACGCGCCCGACAAAGAACCGGCCCGGCGGATTCGCATGCACGAAGAGGCGGGCGAACTCGGCATTCCGTTCACCACGGGCCTGCTGCTCGGGATCGGTGAAACGACGAGCGAGCGTATCGACACCCTGCTGGTGATCCGCGATCTCTGCGATCGCTTCGGTCACATTCAGGAGACGATTCTTCAGCCCTTCCACGCCAAACCGGGAACTCGGATGCAGGACGTTCCGTCGCCTTCGGCGGACGAGTTCGCGGGCTGGGTGGCGATCGCACGTCTCGTGCTCGGCCCGTCGATGCACGTGCAGGCGCCGCCGAATCTCGCGCAGGGCGCACTCGAAGCCGTGCTGAAGGCGGGGATCGACGACTGGGGCGGGGTTTCGCCGGTGACCGTCGACTTCATCAACCCCGAAGCGCCGTGGCCCGCGCTGCACGCATTGCGCGAGCGCACCGAGGCGGCGGGATTCGTGCTGCGCGAACGGTTGCCCGTCTACCCGGACCACTGGCAGGGGCGACCCGAACGATTCGATCCCGCGATGCACGCGGCGATCGTGCGTCTCGCGGATCCCGGGGGCCATGCCCGTACGCGCGCTGGCCGGGCCGGACAGGAGGCAGCGTGATGCTCGAGCGACTGTTCGCGCAGGTGGATCGCGAGGTGGCGGGGCTGCTCGATCGCGCGCTCGACGGAGGCGTGCTCGCGGCCGCCGACGCCGAACGCCTGCTGCAGACGCAGGGCGCGGATTTTCACGCGCTGCTGCGCGCGGCGGACGTGGCGCGCGAAGCCGACTGCGGCGTCGACGTGAGCTACGTGGTGAATCGAAACCTGAACTTCACCAACGTGTGTTACGTCGGCTGCTCGTTCTGCGGGTTCTCGCGGCACAAGGGCGACAGCGACGCCTACGACCGATCGCTGGACGAGATGCTGGAGAAGATCGACGAAGCGGTGGCACGCGGTGCGACCGAGATCTGCATTCAGGGCGGCATTCATCCCAACAAAGACCACACGCACTACCGCGAGATCCTGCTCGCGATCAAACGCGCGCATCCGTCCGTGCATCTGCACGCCTTCTCGCCCGAAGAGATCGACTTCGGTCATCGCAAGAGCGGGATGCCGCTCGACGAGTACCTGCGCTGGCTGGTCGATGCCGGGCTCGGCACGATGCCGGGAACGGCGGCCGAGATCCTCGACGATTCGGTGCGGCGCGTGCTCTCGCCGAAAAAGATCGGCCGCGATCGCTGGATCGAGATCATCACCACCGCGCACGAAATCGGCCTGCGGTCGACCTCGACGCTGATGTACGGCCACCTCGAAGCGCCGCACCACGTCGCTGCACACCTCGATTTGCTGCGCACCCTCCAGCAGCGAACGGGCGGCTTCACGGAGTTCGTCCCGCTCGGTTTCATTCACGAGAAGAACCGGCTCTTCCAGGAGCTGAACGCGCGGCAGGGGTCGTCGATGAACGAAGACCTGCGCCTCGTTGCGGTGGCACGGCTCTTCTTCCGGCCGTGGATCACCAGCATCCAGATGTCGTGGGTGAAGATGGGTCCGAAGCTCGCGCAGATGGCGCTGCTTTCCGGCGCGAACGACTTCGGCGGCACGTTGATGGAAGAATCGATCAGCCGCGAATCGGGTTCCGATTTCGGTGAAAACCTGCCGGCGGAGGAGATCCGTCGTCTGGTGCGCGAGATCGGGCGCGTGCCCGTCGAGCGCTCGACCGATTACCGCGTGCTGCGTCGCTTCGACGATCCTGCGCTCGATCCGCCTTCGCGCGAGCCCGCGCGGCGTGGAACGACGGCGGGCCCCGAACGCCAGCGCACGGGGGATCCTCGGACGGGGCGCGGGGCTCGCGTGCGATCGGATGCGAGCAGCGACCCCGTGCACGAGACGCCGGCGGCGGGAGTCGCAGGCTCTTGAGCGTTCGCCTTCGCCCGGCGCACGCCGGGGTCGTGCTCGGGGCGCTGCTTTCGGTGTCGGGCGCGTCCGTCCGCGCCGAACTCTTCGCGGAACGGATCACCGCGGAAAACGTGACGCATCGCCGTGTGGGCGGGATGCACGCGATCGGCGGCGTCGGCGACTGGGCCTTCGGCAACGGAACGATCTGTGCGGTGCTCTCCGACCTCTCGCACGAAGCGACGCTCTCGCCGCGCGGCGGATTGCTGGTCGACGTCGGGCACTGTGGTCGTGCCGACGACGAGTGGGCCGAACTCGGAACGCTGTTCAATCTCTCGCAGAAAGCCGTGCCGCCGGTCGATTCGATTCGCGCCGAAGCCGACGCGAACGGCGCGACGCTGCACACCCGCGGCGAGCTCGACGGGCTCGTCCTCGAGACACAGTACCGTGTCGACGCCGAGCATCCCGGCGAGATCGCGATCACCTCGCAGGTCTCGCGACGCGCACCGGGTGCGCGGCTCTTTCTGGTCGGGGACGTGGCGGTGCACGGCCGCCGCTCGCTGGCGCCGTTCACGCTCTCGACGCGCGAGAGCGAGGATTCGCCGGGATTCGTCCATCCCGAGGTCGATTCCAATTCGTTCGTCTCGCTGCTGCGCGCGATCGCATCGGCCGATCTGCACGTCTTCGTCGGCAGCGCGTCGAATGCGCCGGGGATCGCGTACGGACTCTGGTTGCGCGCGGCCCGGATCGAGTCGCGCGACGGTTCGCGCCGCGGCGTACCGCCGCTCGCGATCAGCGGCGAAGATTTTTCCGCGCTCGGCGTGCTGGCGGCGCCGTCGCTCGCGGGCGACGAGGCGGCGGGCGCCGGCTGGTTCGATCTCGTCCGTGTGCCGCTGATGGATCTCGAACCCGGCGAGCGGCTGGTGATCGAGCGGCGCCTGCTCGTCGGAGATCGCGCAGACGTCGCGTCGGTCACCGATCGCGTCTTCGCGGCCGGCGCCTCGGTCGGGTTGCGCGGGCGCGTCGACGACCGCGAGGCACGCATCGTCGTTTTCTCCGACGACGGCGCGCCGATCACGGAGGTCCGGCCCGGGCGCGAGGGCGAGTTCTCGCTGCGCGTTCCGCCACGCGCGCTGCGTCTCGAAGCACGCGCGCCGGGAGGTCGGTCCGTGGTGCGCGAGATACCGGCAGCGCGCGAAGGCGCCGATCTCGACGCGGGGACGATCGCGCTCGGCACGCCGGCCCGCGTCACGCTGCCTCGCGGTCATCCGATGCGGCTCACCTTCGTGCGCGAAGGCGACGGAGATCCCGCGCGGTTCGCGGACGATCTGCTCGGCCACCGGATCGGTGACGAAGCGGTCGGCGCGGGGGTTTCGACGCCGCATCTACCGCTCGCCGGCATCGAGAGTGATCCGCACGAGATCGTGATCGCACCGGGACGCTGGCGCGTGCTGGCCACCCGCGGCCCGGAGTTCGAGCTCAGCGAGGCGCGGCTCGAGGCGCGCGCGGGCGAGACGCAGGCGCTCGTGATCGACCCGCCCGCGCGCGCGTTCGAAACGCCTGGCTGGATCTCGGCCGATCTGCACGTGCACTCGGGCATGAGCGACGATTCTCCGCTGTCGCCCGCGCAGCGTCTCGTCAGCTTCGCGGCCGAAGGTGCGGAGGTGCTGGTTGCGAGCGAGCACGACGTGGTCTTCGATCCCGCGCCGCTCCGGCATGCGCTCGGTCTCGATGGACGTCTGCTCACGATTCCCGGCGTCGAGGCGACGAGCACCGTTCGCAGTCGAGAGGCGCCCCACACCTTCGGCCATGCCAACGTCTTTCCGCTCGTCCCCGACCCGAGCGCGTATCGCGGCGGTGCACCCGACACCGAAGCGCGTCGGCTGCGCGATCTGATCGCGGATGCGCGCGCGCTCGAAACGCACCCGCTCGTGCAGCTCAATCATCCGCGAACGGGCTCGGGGCGCCGGAACGATCAGAATCTCTTCACGCACCTCTCGGTGGGCGAGACGGGGTTCGATCCGACGCGTCCGCTCGACGATCCCGTGAACCGCGCGCTCGTCGAAACCGGAAGCCGTGGCCGGCGAGATCTCGATTTCGACGCAATCGAGCTGATGAACGGCCGCCGACTTCGGACCTGGTTCGCGCTGCGCGGCGACTGGTTTTCGTTGCTGCTGCAGGGCGAAGTGCGAACCGCGACGGCGAACAGCGATTCGCACGATCCCGGCGAGCTGGTGGCACTGCCGCGAAACTACGTCCGGATGGACGACGAGTTCGTCCGCTTCGATCGCGATGCATTCGTCGCCGCCTTGCGCGCGCAGCACGCCTTCGGCACCACGGGACCGTTCGTCGTAGCGGCGATCGACGGGGCCGGCGTCGGCGACACCGCGCGCGGATCCACCGCGACGCTCGACGTCGCGGTTCGCGCGGCGTCCTGGGTACCGGTTTCGCGAATGCGCGTGCTCGTGAACGGAGAGATCGCCGACGAGCGCCCGTGTCGGGCAGGAACTCCGGAACGGATCGTGCTTTCGTTCGCGCGCGATTCCTTCGTGACGGTCGAGATCGAAGGAGACGCGGACGAGCGGTTCACGCTGCTGACGGACGGATCGCGGCCGTTCGCGTTCACGAATCCGATCTTCGTCGATGCCGACGGCGACGGGCGATGGACCGCGCCCGGCCTTCTCGATCCGCTGCCGTCGACCCTGCGCTGACCGGGTCGTCGCGCGCGCGCGGGTGTCAGCGATGTCACGGTGCGTTTCGCCGGTCGCGAAACGATCGGCGCCCTGTGCGATGCCGTCCCGGCCGCGATCAGCGTCGCCGCCGCGCCGGCCCGAGGATCGCGCCCATCAGTCCGCGCGTGATGGCGCCCGCCACGCTGACGGCCACCGACCGGGTGACGGGGGAACGCAGAATCCGCTCGAGGGTCCCGGGTTCGTTCCGTGCTTCGCGTGTCGATTCGGACGCCGATCGCGTGCTCTCTCGCGACGTCGTCGTGGCACCGTTCGCCGCGATCGACTCGCGCTCTCGCGAGATCTTCTCGTGCGCACTCTCCCGATCGATCGTTTCCCGGTACTTCGCCACCTGTGGAGTCGAGAGCCGCGCGCGGAGTTCATCCTCGGTGAGCGGCGCCATGCGCGATCCCGGCGGAATCATCCGCGTCGCCACCGGAGGCGAAGGAACGCCGCGGGGCGAGAGCACGCTGACCAGCGCCTCGCCGATGCCGAGCGTCGTCAGCGTTTCTTCGACGTCGTAGAACTCCGTCTTTGGCACGGTGCGCGCGGCCGCGCGCAGCGCCTTCTCGTCGTCGGGCGTGAATGCGCGCAACGCGTGCTGGATGCGATGGCCGAGTTGCCCGAGCACGTCGTCCGGCAGGTCCTTTGGGTTCTGCGTGACGAAGAAGACGCCGACGCCTTTCGAGCGCACCAGACGCACCACTCCCTGCACCTGTTCGAGAAACGCCGCGCTCGCGCCTTCGAACAGCAGATGCGCCTCGTCGAAGAAGAAGACGAGCTTCGGTCGCTCGAGATCGCCGACTTCGGGCAGCGCACCGTGAAGCCGGGCGAGCATCCAGATCATGAAGGTCGAGAAGAGCGCGGGCCGATCCGCCACCTCGGAGAGTTCGAGCACACTGACGAGGCCGCGTCCGTCGCGCTCGATCTGCAGCAGGTCGTCGAGATCGAACTCGGGCTCGCCGAAGAACGCCTGCGCCCCCTGCTGCTCGAGTTCGACCATCCGGCGCAGCAGCACGCCGACGGTTTGCGGCGAGATGGCGCCGTAGTCCTTCAGCGCGCCGGCGCCTTCGTTCGCGAGAAACTGCAGGACGGTGCGCAGGTCGGCGAAGTCGAGCAGCAAGAGATCGCGGTCGTCGCAGTACGCGAAGACGAGCGTGAGAACGCTGGTCTGCGTCTCGTTGAGACCGAGCACCTTCGCCAGCAAGAGAGGGCCGAACGACGAGACGGTGGCGCGAAGCTGCGCGCCGCGCCGTCCGGTCAGATCGAGGAACTCGACCGGACAGGCCGCACCGCGCCACGACCAGCCCGTCTCGTTCGCGCGCGCGGCGACGCGCTCGCCGGCCTCTCCGGTCGCACCGAGCCCGGAGAGGTCGCCCTTCATGTCGGCGACGAAGACGGGCACACCGGCGGCCGAAAGCTGTTCGACGATCCCCTGCAGCGTTTTCGTCTTCCCGGTGCCCGTCGCGCCGGCGATCAGACCATGCCGGGTGAGCATCGATACCGGCAGCGTGACGAGCGGTTCGGGATGACACTCGCCGCGATGCAGCGGCGCGCCGAGCGTGATCACGTTCGATCCTACCGCGAATCCGCTTCGCACCGATTCGAGAAAGCGGGCGTCCATCGCTCTCCTTCCGCGATCGCAGCGCCCGGACGCCGAACGCCGGCGCCGATTCAGCCGCGTTCGAGAATCAAACTCTGCAGCGAGCGGCCGATGCGTCCCCGTTCGTCGAACAGCGCGGATTCCGCCATCGCGACGCCGGACGGCGTGAGATGCGTCACGCCGTCGAGTGCGATCCATTCGCCTTCGGGCTCGCGAAAGAGATGAATCGAGAGATCGGGGTTCACGTAGCGAAAGGCGCCAAAGGGCAGGGCGCCGCTCACGCCGTTGCCGAAGTCGGCCGCCGCCGCCACGCGCTGCAGCGGGCTCGGCGATTCGCCGGCGACGAGCGGGACGCGAAGCCGGATCCAGTCCGTGCACGGACCCGGCGTGCTCCAGCTTCCGCACACCACGCGATGCTCGGTCGCGGCATTGTGAAACGCCGGCGACCAGGTGTGAAACCCGGTTTCGATCGGTGCGACACCGTGTGGTGTCGGCGGCGGCGCGAGATCGCTCATCACCGCGCCCTCGGGCAGCCTGAGATCGGCGCGCCGGATGCGCAGTGCCGTGCCGCGCGCCACTTCGAGCGCATCCGCGAAGAGCGACGCACCGACGAGCTGCACCTTCTTGCCCGGGCGCAGCAACGTCGTTTCGATGCGCAGGGGCGAGAGCGGCACCGGCCGCAGCAACTCGACCGTGAGGCGAGCGGGATGCATCGGCAGCGGCGCTTCGACCGATTCGATCGCGCGTGCGAGCGCGGCGGCGACGGGCCCGCCGTGCAGCGCGTTCGGGGC
Source organism: uncultured Myxococcaceae bacterium (assembly GCA_964505355.1). Taxonomy (GTDB): domain Bacteria; phylum Myxococcota_A; class UBA9160; order UBA9160; family UBA9160; genus CAZDHU01. Next base: position 14,159 of record CAZDHU010000312.1, read on the forward strand.
CCACGGACCGCGCGCGAAGGCGGTCGGTCGCAGCACGTCTCCATCGACGACGAAGAGCGCCTCGCTGCCGTCGAGCGGAGGCAGCGCTTCGCCGGCCGCACGACCCGCCGGCCCGCTCACGCCGCCACCTCGTGGTTCGCCGTGCCGTCGCGACGCTCGAGTTCGGCGATCGCGGCGTCGAGATGAACGGCGAGCCGGCGCATGTAGTCGTGAAATGCGCGATGCACGATGGCGAAAGAGACGGCGTCCTTGAAGCGAGCGGGCCGTTGCCAGAGCACGCCGGCGAACAGCGACAGCGTGAAGACCGCACGCCGAAAACCACCGCGCAGCAGCGTGTCGCGCAGGACGCGAGCGAAGAGCGCGAGATCTCCGGGGCGCAGATGCCAGCCCTGTGCGCGCTGGTCACCTTTGCCGACGATGAAGGCGAGCGCGCGCCGCCGGTAGTGCGCGGGATCGTAGAGCGCGAGCAGCAACCGCCGGTAGCCGCGATGGAGCTCGAGTCGGCTCATCCGCAGCGGCATCACGTTCGAGCCGACGAACTGATCGCCGAGGCTTTCGGCGACCAGCCGGCCCTCCGAAGCGAGCCGCGCGTGCAGTGCGGTCTGGGGAAGCGCCTGCAGCATGCCGACCATCGCCACCGGAATCCGGGCCTGCTCGAGGAACGCGAGCTGCTCGTCGAAGATCGACGCGTCGTCGGCGTCGAAGCCGACGATCATTCCCGCCTGCACCTGAATGCCGTGGGCCTGGATCCGGTGCACGCTTTCGACCAGATCGCCGCGCATGTTCTGCGTCTTTCGCGTTTCGGCGAGCGACTCGCGGCGCGGCGTCTCGATGCCGACGAAGATCGTGGTGAAACGCGCGGCCCGCAGCAGCGAGAGCAGCTCTTCGTCCTGCGAGACGTTGAGCGAGACCTCGGTCTGAAAGTCCATCGGCCAGCCGTGTCGCTCACCCCAGCGTGCCATCTCGCGCAGCAGTTCTTTGGCGAGCCGGCGATCGCCGATGAAGTTGTCGTCGACCAGAAAGACCTGCTTTGCGCCGAGTCGATGACAGGCGTCGATCTCGCGCAGCACCTGCGCGGGCGTCTTGGCGCGCGGGCGCCGTCCATAGATCACCGTGATGTCGCAGAACTCGCACTGAAACGGGCAGCCGCGGGCGAACTGGATGGTGATCGCGTGATAGCGATCGATCTTCAGCAGATCGAAACGCGGAGGCGGCGCGTGCGTCAGATCCGGCTTTTCGGCCGCGCGATACTCGGGCTTCGGCGTTCCGCGCTCGAGATCGGCGAGAAACGCCGGCCAGGTCTCTTCGGCCTCGTCGATGAAGACCACGTCTGCCCGTTCGCGCAACTGCTCGGGGCAGAGCGACGCGAACGGCCCCCCGACCACCACGCGCCGGCCCCGCGCGCGAAACGCGTCGAGGAGTTCGAACATGCGTTCGCGGTGGACGATGTAGCCGGTCACACCGACCACGTCGGCCTCGACGTCGAAGTCGATCTCCTCGACGTTCTCGTCGCAGAGCGTGACCTCGTGCTGCGGCGGCGTGAGTCCGGCGAGCGTCGGCATCGACAGATTGGGAAAGATCGCGCGCTTTCCGAGCGTCGGAAGGATCTCGTCGTACGTCCAGAAGCTCGGCGGATTCTTCGGCGTCACGAGGTGGATGCGCATGTCGAGGCTCCGGGGCGCGCCGGGTTGGCGTCGCAGTCTACGCCAGATGCCCCGCGGTCTGCCGTGCCGCGCGGGGCCCGTCGCGTGACGCATCGCGCGCGATCAGCCGGCCGTGCCCTCGTCGTCCATCAACCGGACGAACGGCAGTAGCACGCCGCACCCCTCGTGATGCCAGCCGAGCGGCGGAGATTGAAGCGTTCCGGGCGCGCAAAGGCGTGACGCACCGAGTTGTGATGCGAGGCGGACCATCGCCGCGCGGGAAGGGCCCTCGAATCCCGCGATCGCCACGCCCGCGAGTCTTCCGGCGAGTGGTTGCAGCGCGCGCGCCGCGTGCGCGAACTCGGCCGCCGGGTGGACGCGCACGAAGCGGTGCAGCGGGGCCGGCCGTAGCGTCGGATCGTCTTCGCAGACCACGGTGAACCCATGCTGCGGCGCTCCATGCACCCGCACGTCCCGGCCACCGGCGGCGCGAAGCTCAGCGCCCGCACGCTCCTGTGCGAGTAGCGCTGCGGCTCCGGCGTCGACGCGACCCCGCGGCATCCGGACCGAGAGCGCGCCGAGTTCGTCCGCGAGCGATTCGGCGAGTCGCGGTGCGGCCGACGGATCTGGCCCGATCAGGTGAACGGAGATCGCGGACAGGCAGCCGAGCTGGTCGAAGGTGGCGACGTCGATTGCGAGTGCACGGGCGATCGTGCCGACACCGGCCGGTGTCAGTGCGCCGGTATCGAGGCAGGCGATCGATGCGCGATGTCCGCGTGCGATGAAGCGCCGGGGCGCGCGGATGCGCGCCCGCAGGGCGTCGATCGCCTGGTCGCTCCCGGTGGCGACCACACAGTCCGCGTCGAGCAGCGCGTCGAGGCATGCGTCGTCGTCGTGCGCGAAGTCGAGCGTCTCGACGCAGGCGCCGAGGCGCGGATCGATCTCGTGCAGCAGGGCCGCCACGCGGGGCGCGGTGACTCGATCATGGCGCGACGTCCTCGCGACCACCGGCGAGCGAGCCGCGAGCGATGCGATCAGATCGATCAGCGTCGGCGTCGGAAGCGATCCGCCGAGAATCACCGCAGCGCATTCGAAACCGCCGGCGAGCGGACCGGCCACCGCGTCGTCGCCCCACCCGGCGCCGAGCTCGCGACGGGCCAGCGCCCGCAGCGCATCACCGGACAACGGCGCGAGCGCTCGCGCGAGCCCGTCACGCACGGTCTCGGGATCGAAGCCCGTGGCCTCGGGTAGCGCCTCCTCGAGCGCGCGTCGGGCCGGATCCCGGGCGTCGCGCAATCGGTCGAGCGCGCAGGCCAGCCGATCGATCACGTCCTCGGTGCGCTGCTCGCGCAGCCAGCGTCCGGCCTCGCGCACGCGCGCGAGCGCATCGCCGACCTCGCGCGGCGAAGAAGCGCGCGTCGCCACCGCCTCCCGTGCCGCGTTCACGCGCGAACTCCCGTCGCCAGCATCTCGTCCGCCGCGATCGAGCAGCCGCGCGCCTCCGCGCCGGGATCGCGTCCCAGCAGATCGAGGCCGCCCGCGAATCGGCGTCCGAGATCGGCGGTCTGGATCGCCGCCACGCTGCCCGTGTTGGCGAGATCGACGAGCACGATCGCGCCCACCTCGCCGTCGGCGACGTCGCGCCCGCTCTCGGGATCGACGAGGCGCGCGCGCATCCAGGGTGGTGCGAGTTTGCGGCGTGGTGTGCCGGGCAGGGCGAGCGTCGAATCGTGCCACTGACTGGCGAGCTCGGTCATCCCGTACTGATTGAGGACGTGATCCCGCGCGACGCCGAGTCGTTCGGCGATCGCGTCGTGCAGTGCATCGCGCGAAAGCTCGCGCGATCGTCCCTTGAACCCTCCCGTCTCCATCACCCGTGAACCGGCCGGGAGTCGCCAGCGTTCGTCGTTCGCTCCGAATGCGTCGAGCAGATGGACGAATGCGAAGGCCGTACCGCAGAGCGCGACGGGCCGCTCCGCTTCGCGTGCGCGACCGATCGCGGCGGCGAGACCCTCCACGTCGAGCACTCCGTGTGCGAGATCGAAACCGCTCGACGCGCGATCGACGATTCCCCGCTCGCCGAGCTCGCGCAGCAACACGCCGAACATGTGCGAGAGCGACGAATCGGGCACCTCCACCGGAGACGGCGCGAGGATGCGAAGCGCGAACGCGGGTGAGCGAGAAGCGATGCCGGCGCTCGCCGGCGGGGACGACTCGCCCGAAGCTGCACCGGCCTGCGCGCGCGTCGCCGACGCCGCGAGCGCCTCGCTCGCCTCCGGCAACACGAAGCGCACGAAGCTCGGCACCACCGACGCTTCGTAGAGTGCGAGCGTGTCGAGATGCAGCTCGCCGCGGCGCGCGCCCGTGGTGCCGCTGGTCCGAAAGACGTGTCGCGTGCGCTCGGCCGGGAAACTGCGAAGCGCCAGTTCCTTGAACGCGCCGGCCGGGACGGGCGGAATCTCGCGCCAGCCGGTGACACGATCCGGTGTCACACCGCGCCCGCGACAGAAGCGCCCGTAGGCCTCGCAGTGATCGAACTGAAAGACGAAGAGATCTCGCGCCAGCGCGTCGAAGCGCGCCTCGCGGGCGGCCGCCTCGTCGCCCGGCGAGCGCGTCCAGTCCGCGATCCAGTCGAGTACGCGGGCATCGAGCGCGGCGCGTTCCGGATCTCCGCCAGAGCTCGCACCGGCACCGGTAGGACGCGCGCCGGGTCGTGCGTTCTGCGCACGAGAGTCGTTCATCCGAGCGACTCGATCACGCGATCGAGTGCGTGCAGCAACGATTCCGGTTCGATCGAGAGCGGAGGTGTCAGGGCGATCACGCGTCCGTCGTCGCCCGAGGGCAGACAGATCACGCCGCGACGCAGCGCCTGCTGGCAGGCGGCGAGCGCGCGGGCCGGGCGATCGCATTCGATCGCGAGCAGCAGACCGAGGCCGCGCACGTCGGCGATTCCCGGGCGTCCTGCGAGCCGCGCGCGCAGATGTTCGAGCGCGGCCGCGCCGGTCGTCGCGGCGCGTTCGACGAGCGATTCTTCGTCGAGTACCGCCAGCGACGCGAGCGCGGCCGCGCAGCCCGGCGGATGACCGAGAAAGGTCTGCGTGTGCAGCGCTTCGCCCTCCGAAGCCGGCCAGTGGTCCATCGTCTCGCGGCGTCCGATGCAGGCCGAGATCGGCATTCCCGAGGCGAGTCCCTTGCCCACGCAGAGCAGGTCGGGCACCACGGATTCGTGTTCGCAGGCGAAGAGCTTTCCGGTCCGACCGAATCCCGTGTAGACCTCGTCGACGATCAGTTGCCAGGCGTATCGATCACACAGCGCGCGTAGCCGGCGCAGAAAGCCGGCCGGCGGGATGCGTTCTCCGCCGCGGCCCTGCACGGGTTCGACGATCACCGCGCCGACGGGCGTCGAAAGCGTGCGCGCGGCACGCACCACGTCGTCGGCGTCGCCGTAGTGTGCGAAGGCGACGGGCGCCGCGAGTCGCGCCGCGAAGGGGCGCCGGAACTCGGTGCGCGACGTCACCTCGAGCGCACCGAAGGTGAGGCCGTGATACGCGCCTTCAAACGCGACGACTCCCGCGTGTCCGGTTGCGAGCAGCGCCGATTTGAGCGCGATCTCCACGGCATCCGAGCCGGACGAGCCGAGCACCACCCGCGCGGGGCCGCCTCCGGGAAAGCGCGCGGCCAGTGCTTCGAGCAGCTCGACCTTGACCGCAGCGGGATGTACGTCGCCCATCGCGTGCAGCAGCTCGCGCGATTGTCGGGCGATCGCGTCGATCACCCGGGGATGCGCGTGACCGACCTGCGCCACGCCGAATCCCGCGCCGAGGTCGACGAAGCGGTTGCCATCGACGTCCCACACGTTCGAACCGTGCGCGCGGGCCCAGAAGATCGGCGGCTCGGGCACGAGAGCGGTGACGTTGCGGGATTCACAGGCCGCGAGCCGAGTCGCGAGCGCGAGCGAGCGCGGACCGGGGACTGCGGTGACGAGCTCGGGCGGGAGCGAGGGTGTCGAGGACACGGGCCGATGGTAGCGGCGGCCCCGAGGCCTGTAGACTCGCGTCGTGACCGACGTGGGACATCTCGAGCGTGAGGCGCGACTTCGGGCAGGACTCGTTTCCGCGCTGGCCGGCATTGCGATCTTCAGCGGAAAGTTCGCGGCGTGGTGGCTGACGGATTCCGCGGCCGTGCTCTCGGATGCGCTCGAATCGACGGTCAACGTCGTCGCGGCCGCCGTTCTGCTCTTCAGTCTGATCGTCGCAGCGCGGCCCGCGGATCGGTCGCATCCCTACGGTCACGGCAAGGTCGAGTTCTTCTCGGCCGGTGTCGAAGGGACGCTGATCGCGATCGCGGCGATTCTGATTCTCGGCGCGGCGATCCGCGATCTCGTCGAAGGCTCGCATCTGCGCAGCCTCGACGTCGGACTGATGCTCGTCAGTGCGATGACCGCCGCGAACGCCGGTCTCGGGGCCTACCTGCTGCGCGTCGGCCGGCGCACGCACTCGCTCGCGTTGCAGGCGGACGGACATCACGTGCTGACCGACGTTTGGACCAGCCTCGGCGTGATCGCGGGCCTCGCCGCCGTCTGGGTCACCGGGGTGCAGTGGCTCGATCCGCTGATCGCGATCGCGGTCGCGCTCAACATCCTGCGCACGGGATGGATGCTGATGCGTCAGGCGATCGCGGGATTGATGGACGAAGCCGACGACGCGTTGCTCGCGCGCATGGTCGGGGCACTCGAGGCGCGACGCGAACCGGGCTGGATCGACGTCCATTCGCTGCGCAGCTTTCGGTCCGGCGCCTTCCATCACGCCGACCTTCATCTCGTCGTGCCGCGGTATTTCGACGCGCAGCGCCTGCACGACATGGACGACGCGTTGCACGCGGCGATGGCGAACGTCGAAGGCTGGAGTGGAGAGCTGATCGTCCACTTCGATCCCTGCTGGCCGGCGCACTGTCCGGTGTGCGAGATGGAGGCCTGTCCGGTCCGTGCGCAACCGGCCAAAGGTCGCGAGTCCTTCGATCTCGATCGCGCGACGCGCGAAGACGACCCGGTCGTCGGCCCGATTCCGCGGGGCGACGCACTGGCCGCCGGCCGGCAGGCCGGCGGATGACGGCCGATGCATCGAAGCGCCTGATGTGGCTGCTCGCCGCGTTGATGGGCGCGGCGGGTTACGTGCAGACCGTCAACGGCGTCGCGGCGCCGTTCATGGCACGCGAGTTCGGTCTCGACGACGCCGGCATCGCGCGCGTCTTCGGCTGGATCGCATGCAACGCCTTCTTCGTCGTCCTGCTCGCCCGCCAGACCGATCGTCTCGGCCGGCGTCGACTTCTGCTGCTCTGTGCGGCGGGGCTCCCCTTCGCCGCGCTCGGCTCCGCGATCGTTCGTGAGCCGTCGAGCTGGCTGGTGACGCAGGTGCTCGCGCAGGCATTCGCGAACACGCTGGTGATGGTCTCGACGGTCGTGGTCGCCGAAGAGTTGCCACTCGAACGCCGTGCTTCCGGGCAGGGACTGGTGGGCATCGCGGCTGCGCTCGGCAGCGGCGGCGCGATGGCCGTGACTTCCGCCTTCGCTTCGGGCGAGACAGGCTGGCGCGGCGCCTGGCTGCTGGTGGTGGCCAGCGTTCTCTTGCTGCCGTTTCTGCGCCGCGCCCTGCCGGAAACGACGCGCTGGCGGGATGCGTCGGATCGGGGCGAGACCGCGCAGGCGCGCGCGCGCGAGCTGCTCTCGCCCCCGTATGGCCGGCGTGTGCTCGGTCTTCTGCTCTTCGTGCTCTGCGGCGGTTTTTCGGGAACCGCGGTCGGCATGTGGCCCTACTACCACCTGGTGACGAATCTCGGTCGCAGCCCCGGCGTGGCGACGGTGATCCTTTTCCTCGGCGGCGCACTCGGTCTCGCGGGGTATCGGTACGGGGGCGTCTCGAGTGATCGGCTCGGCCGCCGCGCGACGCTGGCCGGCGGCGCGTTGCTCTCGACCTCGCTGATGGCGCTCTTCTACCTGACGCCGCCCGCACTCGCGTCCTCCATTCTGCTGGGCGCGCTGTTCGGTCTCGCGACGGTGATGGGAAATGCGTCGATCGTCGCGGTGCGTTCTTCGAGCACGGAACTCTTTCCCACGCGGCTACGCAGCACGGTGAACGGCTGGGCGGCAGCCACCGGTGCGTTCGCTGCCGTCGTCGCGAACTTCGCGACGGCGATGCTCGCCGGGCAGCTCGGCGGTCTGGTGCCCGCGATCGCGTGGCTCGCGCTGATGATCATCCCCGCCTGCATCGCGTTCGTCTGGCTCTTGCCCGAAACCGCCGGCCTCGAGCTCGAGGCCGCGGCGCTCGAGCGAATCCGTGAGGAAGTCGACGCCTTCATCGCGCTCGGTTCGAACCTCGGCGATCGCGCGCGGCAGCTCGAGTTCGCTCTCGCCTCGCTACGGGCGGCGCCGGGCGTGCGCGTCGAGGCCGTTTCGAGCTGGTACGAGACCGATCCCGTCGGCCCGGCGCCGCAGGGTCGCTACTTGAACGGCGCCGTGCATCTTCGGACCACGCTCTCGGCACATGCGTTGCTCGAACGGCTGCTCGCGATCGAGCGCGAAGCCGGGCGCGAGCGCAGCGGCGAGCGCGATGCCGCCCGCACGCTCGATCTCGACCTGTTGTTGCACGGTGATGCCTGTTGCGACGACCCCGAGCTTTCGCTGCCCCATCCGCGTCTTCACGAGCGCGCGTTCGTGTTGACGCCGCTCGCCGAGATCGCGGCGGCGATCCGACATCCCGTGCTCGGCGTGACCATCGCCGTGCTCGAATCCGAACGGCGCGATCCCGCCGCCGTGCGCCCGTTCGCGTCGACCGCGGGCTGAACGCGTCGTTCGCGCGGGGCGAGCGCTCGCGCGGGCAGCGGCGTGCTTCGGCACCGCAGCGCATCTCCGGCAGCGCGCGAGCGATCGAGCGGCGATCGATCGGGCGGCCGGTCGAGTCTCCGTTCGTCAGTCTCGTATTCGTGCGAGGAAGACGTTGCGCGTGCTCGTGGTCGGATCGACGTCGGCGATGCAGCGTCCGCCGAGACGTCGCGCCAGCGCATCGAGTGCGGAACCCGATGTGGTCGCGGGCGTGCGAAGCGGCGCGTCGCCGTTCGGCACGGCGCGAGCCGTCAGCACGACCTCGTTCGCGCCGGCGCCTGCGCACAGAACGACCCGCCCTCCGCCACGCACGCGCGCCGTGGCCTCGTGAGCCAGCAGCAGCCACGCCGTTTGCAGATCGTCTGCCGTGGCGCAGACCAGCAGCTCGTCTTCCGGCGTCTCGATCGAGAGCATGATCCGGCGCGAGAGCGAATCGTCCAGCACGGCCGCGACGTCACGCAGTGCGCGAACGACGTCGTGGGTTTCGGGCGCGGCACGCACCGCGGGCGCCGTCTCCTCGCGCCGCAACTGCAGCGCGCGCGTCATGCGAGCGCAGCGCGTCACCTGTTCGAGGATCGACGCACACGCTTCGTCGAGCAGCGGATCGTCCTTTCGCTCGCTCTGTACGAAGCTCGCCTCGCCAGCGATCACGGTGAAGGCGTTGTTCAGCGCATGTGCGAGGCCGATCGCGAACTCGCTCGTCGCGACCGCGCGCGAGAACACACGGTCGCGCTCGCCGGAGCTGGCATCCTCGTCACGCTCGGCCGACATGCCTCCCCATCGGCCGGCTCCGAGATTGACCTGAGCCTCGGACGGCGAGAGCTCGAATGGAGTGCCGCTGCGGGCGGCGCGGGCGAAGAAGCTCCGCCCGGCGCGCGGGCCTTGCGACCCGTTGCGCCGCCCGTACGCTCCGCGGCGCTCGCCGAGTCGGTTGCGCGAGTTCGGGAGGGACGTCGTCGTGCACGGTCTCGGTGCGCAGCTTCCGGTCTGGACGATCTTTCCGTTCGCGGGACTCCTGCTCTCGATCGCGGTGCTGCCGCTGGTCGCCGGGCACCTCTGGGAGAGCAATCGCAACAAGGGCATCGTCGCGCTCGGCTGGGCGCTTCCAATCTTGCTCTACTTTCCGATCGCCTTCGGTCACGATGGCGTGCACCAGCTGCTCGAGAATGCGCGCGAGTACGTGTCGTTCATCCTCTTGCTGGCCGCGCTCTTCGTGATCACGGGCGGGGTTCACGTGCGCGGTTCGCTCTCCGGCACGCCGCTGCTCAACACCGCGCTGCTCGCGATCGGTGCGGTGCTCGCCAACGTGATCGGCACCACCGGCGCCTCGATGCTGCTCTTGCGGCCGATGCTGCGCGCCAATGAAACGCGCCAGCGCAAGGTTCACATCTTCATCTTCTTCATTTTCGTGGTTTCGAACTGCGGTGGGCTTCTGACGCCGCTCGGAGATCCTCCCCTCTTTCTCGGATTTCTAAAGGGCGTTCCCTTCGGCTGGACGCTGCACCTGCTGCCGCAGTGGGCGTTCGTCAACGGTCTGTTGCTGCTGATCTTCAACGGGATCGATCAGGCGATTCTCGCTCGCGAAGACCGCGAGCGGGAAGGGGCGCAACTGGCGGAGGTGCAGCAGCACGAACCGCTGCGCATCGACGGCGTGCACAACCTGATCTTCTTGCTCGGTATCGTGGTGGTGATTGCCGCCTCGGGTAGCGGCCTCGGTAGCGGCGGATCGCCCTGGCCGTTTGGGGTGCAAGAGGCGCTGCTCGCGTCGCTGATGTTCACGGCCTACCACACGACGCGCGCGCCGATTCGCGCGGCGAACCGGTTCGGATTCGGCCCCATCATCGAGGTCGCCGTTCTCTTTGCGGGCATCTTCGTCACCATGGGGCCTGCGCTCCTGCTGTTGAATCATCACGCGCCGGGCTTCGGTCTCAGCACGCCTGCGCACTTCTTCTGGGCGAGCGGGCTGCTCTCGAGCTTTCTCGACAATGCGCCGACCTACCTGACGTTCGCCGCCACCGCCTGCGGCCTCGAGGGCGTACCGCTCGAGGGCCGCTATCTCGCGGCGTATCTCGATCGCGGCCCTGCCGCGCAGGCGATCCTCGGCGCGATTTCGACGGGCGCCGTCTTCATGGGCGCGAACTCCTACATCGGCAACGGCCCCAACTTCATGGTGAAGGCGATCGCCGAAGAGAACGGCGTCGTGATGCCGAGCTTCTTTGGTTACATGGCGTGGTCTTGCGGCATCCTCGTTCCGATCTTCGGGGTGGTCACGTTCGTCTTCTTTCGAGGTTGACGGGTTCGGTGAGCCGGCGCGGCGAACTGCTCGGTGCGTATCTCGCGACGACCTATGTCGTTCGCCTGCCGGACGGTTCGATTCCGATTCGCGTCGGCGAGCGTCAGCCCGCGCTCGATGCGTTGTTGATCGAACAGGAAGCGGGTGCATGGGCGTTCGTGACCGCGCACAATCCCGGATCGATCCCCGAAGACGCGCCTGCGAACCAGAAGCGCCAGCGCGCGCTCGAGGCCGAACTCGCTGCACGCGGGTTCTCGTGTCTCGCGGGCGAAAGCCGGGGCGACGACGGTGCGTGGCCGCCGGAAGCCAGCGTTCTCGTGCTCGGGATCTCGATCGAAGAAGCGGTGGCGCTCGCGCGCCGTCACGGTCAGGCGGCAATCGTGTTCGGCGTCTACGGCGGCGTGGCCGAACTCGTCTGGTGCGACGATTGATCGACCCGCGACTCCGAACAGATCCGGGATCGCGCGACGACGTGCGCGCAGGGGCACGATGCGTTCACGGCGATGCGGCCCGCACCGGCCCGGCCGGGAAGACGAACGGTCAGGTCGATGAAACGCGGCGGTGCACGCCAAAGGGGGGAGCGCGTCACCGCCGCGTCGCGAGCTGATGCTCGCTCTTCACCGGCGCCGTGCCGGGTTACGGCGGATGTCCATGACCGCCTTCAGGCATAGAGGTCGACCCTGCCTTCCTTCGTCACGCCCCGGCCTCGCATGGCCTTCGCGCTTTCGCCGGCCTTTTCGATCAGCCGGACTTCGCTCTCTCCGCGCTGCTTCTCGCTCTGCATCGCCTTGCGCAGCATCTCGACGTTCGCCGGCGCGGAACTGTTTTCGACCGGACTCACTGCCATCCCGCTCTCCTTCTCGTCGATCCGTCCTCCCCATCGACCACGGGCGCGCGCAGTCTTGAGGGGAATCGCACGCATCGGAAAAGATCCCGAACCGTGTCCGGCGAACGCGGGAGTGAATCGGCGAGCGGAGGGCAGGTCGCAGGCAAGTGAGCGCGGATGAGAGCGGTGCACGTCGAGTCGGCGGCGAAGGACTGCGAGGCCGCCGTAGCGAGGCCCTACCAGAAACGAACGCGACCCGTGTCGAGGTGCACGAAGTTTGCGCTCGGGTAGTAGCCGACGCCGCCGCGCTGCAGCTTCCAGGCGCAGCGCCGCAGGTCGAAGAGTCGGCGGCCGGGAAGGCGAACGTCGATCGCCTGCCCGTCCATGTGGAGACTGTGCCGCGCGACGCCGCGACTGCGAGCGGCCAGCATGGCGTTGGTCACAGACGAGCGATAGCCCGAGATCACCTGAAAGGGTGCGTGCGCATCGAGCGAGGACGCGACCGTCGCGAGCAGGTCGAGCAGGCCGGGATCGATTCGCGTTTGATCTCCGGAGTAGTGATCGCGCAGCACGTGATCGATCTCGTGCAGCGCCTCGCCGACGTATTGACGCCCGTCGAAGTAGGTGACACGAAGCCGTTCGCCCGTGTGCAGGTGCTCGAAGGACAGGCTGCGCGCCGCCGGAGCACGCACCGCGCGTGCGGCCTGCGCGAGACCGGGAACGAGGCAGGCGGCCATCGTCGTCGCGCCGAGCATCAGCAGGTTTCGCCGATCGAGTCGCGGCGCCGGCTCTTGCGCTCCGCAACGCGCGAGTTCCTCGCCCGATCCGGTGATCGGCCCGCGCGCCGGCAACTTCACGGGCATCCCTCCGTCCCGTGCGGCCCGGAGGGCGCACGCGCAGACCACAGCAGATCTCGTGCATTCGGACAACGGCTTCGCGCGTGCGAACGCGGAGGCCGGTGTCTTCGCTGCACGATCACCGCACCACCCGCCAGCTTCCGTCGGACTCGCGGCACGCCTCGCCATACGCGTGTTCGGTGCGGCCGCCGATGGTGACGGTTTGCTGATACTCGCGGCAGTACTCGCCGGAAGCCGTGCGCCAGGTGCGCGTGGGCGTCACGCTGCCGAAGTGATCGGAGTCCGGGTTGTGCCATTCCGTCTCGTAGCCCGATCGCGAGGTTTCGAGGCCCTGCTGCATCGCTTCCGCCATGTAGAGCCGATCCTGCTGATCGAGCGCGTTGCCGAGCGCGCCGCCGAGTAAACCTCCGAGCAGCACGCCCGCCACGATCGCTTCGCCGTCACCGCCGTCGGCCGCGGCGCCGATCAGCCCGCCCGCCGCCGCGCCGGTGGCGGCACCGATGCCCGTCTTCGGGCCCATCGTCTCGCACGCGGCAAGAGGCAGCACGAGAGCGATCAGCGCCGCCGCTGTGCGCGGCGTGCGGAAGAAACGATCGGGGGTCGGAAACGCCATGGTCAGTCCTCGCCGAAGAACCGCTCGACTTCGATCGGCCGGACGCACGCGAGACTCGAGCGCGCCGGCGAACGCGCGGGGTCGCGCGCGCTCACGGCTTCGACGGTCGAAGCGCGCGCGCATTCGACGCTCGTCGTCGCGCACTGCATCGGGTTGGCGAACGTCGCGTGCGACGGTGATGCGGATCACATCTCGCCGCGCCATCGGGCGTGAGCGCGGCGATCCGACGATCGACGCGAATCAGCGCGGCGGGTCGACCGGTGGATCGCGGGGCGGCTCCTCGTCCCGGCCGATCCATCCGCGCCGCCGGAAATAAACCGCCATCGTGAGGGCGATGCCGAACATCCCGAACAGCACGGCGGGATAACCGAACGGCGAGCGCAGTTCGGGCATCACGTCGAAGTTCATGCCGTAGATGCCGACGATGAAGGTCAGCGGGATGAAGATCGAACTCATCACCGTCAGCAGCTTCATCACTTCGTTCGTCCGGTTGGCGACCGTCGAGAGCTGAACGTCCATCAGTCCGAGCGCCACTTCGCGGAGGCTCTCCAGCGCGTCGCTGATCTGAATCGAGTGATCGTAGGTGTCGCGCAGATACACGCGGGCGGCGGCGCCGATCTGCGGATGATCGACGCGCATCATCGCCCCGACCGCATCGCGTTGTTGTCGCACGACACGGTGAAGTGTCAGCAGATCGCGGCGCCGTCGATGAATGCGGGCCAGCGTGTGCGGCGACGGGCGCTGCACGACCTCCTCTTCCAGCGATTCGAGGTCGTCTCCGATCGCATCGGTGATCGGGTAGTAGCCGTCGACGATCGTGTCGACGAGAGCGTAGGCGAGATAGTCGGCCTGCATCGAGCGCACCAGCGCACCGCCGTGGATCCGCGCGCGCACGGGATCGAACACGTCCTCGCTGCCCTCGTGGAGGCTCATCACCCAGGCGTCACCGACGAGGATGCTGACCTGCTCGAGATCGAACTCGCAGCCCGCCCGCAGTCGCGCCTGCCGGCAAATCAGCAGCTCGTAGCCGTCGTACGGATCGGCCTTCGGTCGCTGCGGCACGTTGACGACGTCGGCCACGGCGAGCGGATGAATGCGAAAGATCTCGGCGATGCGCCGGATGGTGGGCTCGTGGCCGAGCCCCTCGACCTCGATCCAGCTCACCCCTCCGGCCGCGAGCAGGCCCGGGAGCCGCTCGACCGGGACGCTGCGGTGCTCGTCGACGTGGTCGCGGTCGTACCGGATCAGATGGATTCGCGTCGTCGCCGCATCGTCTCCGGGCGGGAACACCAGCACGCCCGGCGTCGAACCGACGGGGGGGCGCCGGTTTCGGGCACGCTGTCGTCGCTTGCCGTTGTGTCGGGCCACGGCCCGCATTGTGCGCAAACCGCCCGGGGCGGGGAAGCGGCTCGCCGCGAAACTGCCCGCCGGTCGAGGGGGGCGAGCGGATCGGAAAACTCGCCGCTCCGGCTCGCCCCGTCCCTCGATCCACGCCACACTCGGCCGCCCGGGCGGTCGGACGCGTCTCGAAGGCCCGGCCCCCGCGCAAGAAGGATTCCGCCCGCCATGACGACGCCTCGAACGCCCGCCCCGAAGCCCGATCAACCGCTGCCGACACTCGACGACCCGCTGGCCCCGCCGCCGGTACGGCAAGATCCCGCCACCGCCGGGCCGTACGACCAGGCTCTCGCCGCCGGCGCCGAACTGCGCCGCCGGCCGTACGCGGCAGCCAGCACGCTGCAGACACTGCGCCAGCACGCGCGGGATCGAATGACGGTCTGGGAGCGGATCGAGGTTCTGCAGGATCGCGATGCCCGGCCCGCCGTGCTCTGGCAGAACTGGGGCCAGAACCTCGACGGTGCCTCGATCGTCACCGCGATCACGAAGATCCACGGCCGCGACGTCGCGATCTACGGCCACGACTTCACCGTGCGCGCGGGTTCGATGGACGCCACCAACGGGCGCAAGCTCGCCAACCTGATGTACCTCGCGGGCGATCGCGGAATCCCGCTGATCGGCATGAACGACAGCGCGGGCGCATTCGTGCCCGCCGGCATCGGCGGTCTCGACGGGTACGCCGAAGCCTTCACCGCGCTGCGCAAGATCAGCGGCGTGGTGCCCAGCATCATGTGCATGTTCGGTTTCAACGCCGGCGGCGGCGCCTATCTGCCGCGCCAGGGCAGTTTCGTGATTCAGCCGTCCGAGACGTTCTTCGGCCTGACGGGGCCCGGCGTGGTGAAGACCGTGCTCGGCGAAGACGTGACGCCCGACGACCTCGGCGGGCCGAAGGTGCACGGCGCGAGCGGCGTCGCCGACATCACGGTCGCCGACGAAGTCGGTGCGCTGCGTACGGCCCAACGGCTGCTCTCCTATCTCCCCGCGTCGAACCGCGTACTGGCGCCGTTCCAGCCGACCTCCGATCCCGTCGAGCGCCCGACGCAGGAGATCGACACGCTGCTGCGCAAGGCCTTCGATTCGCCGACCGGATTCAACACGCCGGTCGACGTTTCGATTCTGATCGAGCGCGTGTGCGATCACGGCGATTACTTCGAGATCCAGCCTGATCGCGCGCGCAACGCGATCACCGCGTTCGGCCGCCTCGGCGGCCACGTGGTCGGCTTCATCGCCAACAACAGCGCGGTCGCGAGCGGCCACATCGACGTCGACGCGGCCTACAAGATCGCGCGCTTCGTGCGCTTCTGTTCGATCTACAACGTGCCGACGATCTTCATGGAAGACACCACCGGGTTTCTGCCGGGCCGCGAGCAGGAATCGCGCGGCATCGTGCAGGCCGGGCGCGCGATGCTCGACGCGATCATCGACATCCGCACGCCGCGCATCCTGCTCATCATCCGCAACGCCTTCGGGGGCGCCTACGCGGCGTTCAACTGCTACGCGACGGGAGCCGACATCGTGCTCGCGCTGCCGACCACGCGCGTCGCGGTGATGGGCCCGGCCGGCAAGGAATACGTCTACAAAACCGATCTTCGAAAGGTGCGGGACGAGGCGTCGGCGCGCGCTCGCGAAGGGACGAAGTCGCGAATCGAGGGCGGCGCCGATGCGAATGCGGCGAAGCAGGAGGCGGAGCGCGAGGCCGCGGACTGGCTGAAGGCACGGGAGACGGAGTTCAACCAGCGCTACGAGCGCGAACTGATGAATCCGCGGGAAGCGCTTTCGCTCGGTTCGATCTCGGAAATCGTGATGCCGACCGATCTGCGTCGCGTGCTGGCGAGCCACCTCGATTTCTTGCTGCGCTGTTACGAGCCCGGTCCGATGCAATCGATCCAGCGGGAGTTTCATTGATGTCGAGCGACCGGCCGCAGCATTCCTACACCGACGACGCTCGGATTCATCGCGATCGCCGCCTCGGTCGATCGGCCTCGGCCTTCGCGCGCTCGTTTTCCTGCGAAGACATGGGCGTGCTGATCGTCTGCCGCGGACCGATTCGCAAGGAAGCGATCGAAGTCTTTCGCGAGATGGGCATTCCGAAGATCGGCATGCTGATCTCCGAGCGCGACAGCATCGTCTTCCCGCGGGCGCAGTCGCCCGAGCTGCGCATGATGCCGCCGCGTCACGTGCACGCCGTGCCGGATTACTCGGGTGCGACCCGCGAAGAGCGCGAAGAGCGGATTCGACAGATCATCGCGATCTGCCGAACGCACGGATACGGCTTCGTCTTCGCCGGCTACGGCTTCATGGCCGAGGACGCACACTTCGTACGCTCGCTCGAAGCGGCGGGGCTGCGCTTCATCGGCCCCTGCTCGCACACGCAGGCGGCCGCCGGCGCCAAAGACGAAGCGAAACGGACCGCGATCGAACACCAGGTGTCGGTCACGCCGGGCGTGAACGACGTCACGCTGCGAGCGCTGCTCCGGAAGCATCCCGATCGCGAAACGCTCGCACGCAGCGCGAAACAGCACGGCCTCGAGGTCGAGGGGCTCGGCGACGCCCGGACGCCGCTTCCCGTGCTGGCCGAGCGGCTGCTCGACGCGTCGTACGCGGCACGCGTCGATCTGTTCTCGATCGACGAACTGGTCGAGACGGTGGGAATCGAAGCCGCGCGACTGCTCGACGCAGAGCCCGGGCGACGGTTCCGCCTGAAGGCGATCGGCGGCGGCGGCGGCAAGGGCCAGCGCATCTTCTCCAGTGCCGACGGCGTGCCAGGGCTGGTGCGTGAGATCCTCGCCGAGGTGAAATCGGGCGGCGTCGGC
>CAZDHU010000313.1:0-12628 GCA_964505355.1 uncultured Myxococcaceae bacterium
CGACGCGATCGGCCTCGGCCGGATGGCGCTTTCGCTGCCCGGGCTTCCGGCGGACGTGCTGGCGGGCCGGCGACCGGAGCGAGCCCTCGTTTGCCGCACGTTCAGCGATTGCACGTCGGCGCCGCGAAATGGCTTCGTCTCGGGTTGCTATCCGCTCGATCGTTTTTACCGCGAGCGCCCGGAGCAGAGGTTGCTCGCGGAACGAAAGCGCGAAGCGGCGGGTACGAAGAAGGAATCGACGGGATGAGCCACGCGACGGGGCCGGTCGATGGAGAAGCCGGCGAATGCACGCTCGATCTCGCCGCTGCGTTCGCGCGCCTCGGGCCGAGGCCGGTGCACGCGATCTCCGCGCTCTTGCTGCCCTACACCGAACGCGGTCGTCGCGACGACGAGGCGTTCGAGCGTTTGCTGTTGCGGACGCACGCCGCCGGACTGGTTCCGGCCGTCAACATGGACACGGGATTCGTCGACCTGCTGACGCCCGGCGAGCGGCGCGAAGTGCTCGAACGAACGCGGCGAACGCTCGGCGACGGCGTGCCGTTCTGTGCCGGTGCGTTCGCGGGCGATGCGGGGCGGCACGCGGACTCTGCGCTGCCCGAGTACCGGCGAGTGATTCGCGAGATCGAAGCGTTCGGCGGAACGCCGGTGATCGTGCAGTGTCCGGCGATGGCTTCGCTCGCGCCGGCGGAGCTGGTGCAGTTCTACGCGCGAGTGCTCGACGGGTGTGCGCGCGCGATCGGCTTCGAGCTTTCGCCGGTCTTCGCGCCGCACGGCCGGATCTACGATCGCGAGACGTATCTGCGCCTGCTCGATCTTCCCGCGCTGGTCGGCGCGAAACATTCGTCGCTCGATCGCGCGCTCGAACTCGAGCGATTGCGGTTGCGCGATGCACGGCGACCGGAGTTTCGCGTCTACACCGGCAACGATCTCGCGATCGATCTCGTGGCCTATGGCAGCGATTATCTGCTCGGGCTTTCGGCGTTCGCGCCCGAGCGGTTTGCAGCGCGCGATCGTGCGCTCGCCGAGGGGAGCCTCGAGTTCCTCTCGATCAACGATGCGCTTCAGCATCTCGGGAATGTGGGATTCCGCACCCCCATCCCGGCCTACAAGCACGCGGCCGCGCAGTTTCTTCATCTGACGGGCGTGCTCGATGGCGACGCCGTACATCCGCGAGCGCCTCTTCGACCGCCGAGCGACCGCATCCTGCTCTTCGATTGTGCGCTGCGGCTCGGGTTGTTGCGTGATCCCGAACGGACCTACGCGGAGCGCGTTGCGCCGTACCTCGACGCGCCCTGAAGCGGGCGCAGCTCGCGCGCCGACGCGCCGGAGGGCTGGACGCGCCCGGGGCCGGCGTCTAGTGTCAGGCGCCGTCCGGAGGGCCGGCGGGATGCGCGATTCGAGCGTGTGGTCCCGACCGGGCCGCTCTGCCGGCAGCAATCCTCGAGACCCCGCGCACCCGCGTTCGGGCCTTCGCGTGTCGCGCACGAAAGACCTTCGTTCGAATCGGGAGACTTTGCGATGATCGTCCTACTTGCGTTTCTCGCCGGGCTCGTGGCCGTGGGCTACGGGCTGATGCTCTACCAGACCGTCCAGGCACAGCCGGCGACCCACGCACGCGCGAACGAGATCGCGGCGGCGATTCGGGCCGGCGCGGAAGCATTTCTCGGACGCCAGTATCGAACCGTCGCGATGGTGGGTGTCCCGATCCTGATTCTGATCCTGATCGCGCTCGGCGCGCCGACCGCGATCGGTTTTGCCGTCGGCGCGCTCGCCAGCGCGGCGGCCGGCATCCTCGGCATGAACGTCTCGGTGCGCGCGAACGTGCGCGTCGCCGAAGCCGCGAAGGAAGGCTTCGCCCGCGCCTTCGGGCTCGCCTTCCAGGGTGGCTCGGTGACCGGTCTGCTGGTGGTCGGACTCGGGCTGCTCTCGATCGTCGGCGTCTGGTGGCTGGTCGGCGACACCAGTGCGCTGATCGGTCTCGCCTTCGGCGGTTCGTTGATTTCGGTTTTCGCCCGACTGGGCGGCGGCATCTTCACCAAGGGCGCCGACGTGGGTGCCGATCTGGTGGGCAAGGTCGAAGCGGGCATTCCCGAGGATGATCCTCGCAATCCCGCAGTGATCGCGGACAACGTGGGTGACAACGTCGGCGACTGCGCGGGCATGGCGGCCGATCTCTTCGAAACCTATGCGGTGACCGCGGCGGCTGCGATGCTGCTGGCGCACATCCTCTTCCCGACCAGCACCGACATGTTCGTCTACCCGCTGCTGGTGGGCGCGGCCGGCATCATCGGCTCCGTGATCGCAATTCCGCTGGTCAAGGTGGGGCCCGGCTTCGGTGGTGAGACGCCGAACATCATGGGTGCGATGTACCGCGGTCTCGCCGTCGCAACGGGTGCGATGCTCGCCGTGCTGCTGCTGGCGGCGCCGGTGCTGACGGACGTGCCGGCTGACGCGGGCTTCAACCAGTTCACGCTCTGGCTCTGCGCGCTGATCGGCGGTGCGGTCACCGGCGCGATGATGCTGATCACCGACCTCTACACGGGCAGCAGCGCAAAGCCGGTGGTGAAGATCGCCAACGATTCGCTCGGCGGTCACGCGACGAACATCATCAGTGGTCTCGCGGTGGGCATGCAGTCGACGGTGGCGCCGGTGGTCGTGATCGTCGCCGCGATGCTCGCCTGCTTTGGTCTCGCAGGACTGTTCGGCGTGGCGATCGCGGCGATGAGCATGCTTTCGTTGGCCGGAATCGTGGTGGCGATCGACGCCTATGGCCCGATCACGGACAACGCCGGCGGCATCGCCGAGATGGCGGAGCTGGGCAAGGAAGTGCGCGCGGTCACCGATCCGCTCGACGCGGTCGGCAACACCACCAAGGCCGTCACCAAGGGCTATGCGATCGCGTCGGCCGGACTCGCCGCGGTCGTCCTCTTCGCGACGTTCATCGAAGATCTGCACCGGCTCGGCGGCGCCGAGCTGGCCAACCTGAGCTTCGCGATCAACGACACGCGCGTGCTGGCGGGCCTCTTCCTCGGTGCCGTGATCCCCTTCGTCTTCGCGTCGCTGGCGATGAACGCCGTCGGCAAGGCCGGAGGCGAAGTGGTGCAGGAAGTTCGGCGCCAGTTCCGCGAGATCAAGGGCATCATGGAGGGAACGGGCAAGCCGGACTACCGCACCTGCGTCGACATCGTCACGCGGGCGGCGCTTCGCGAAATGATCGCGCCGGCGCTGATTCCCGCGTTGATCCCGGTGATCGTCGGCGTCGGCCTCGGCGCGCAGGCGCTCGGCGGCTTGCTGATCGGCTCGATCGTGTCGGGCATCTGCGTCGCGATCTCGATGACGACCGGCGGCGCCGCCTGGGACAACGCAAAGAAGTACATCGAAAGCGGTGCGCACGGCGGAAAGGGCAGCGATGCCCACAAGGCGGCGGTGACGGGAGACACGGTCGGCGACCCGTACAAGGACACCGCGGGGCCGGCGATCAACCCGATGCTGAAGCTGGTCAACATCGTCGCTCTCCTGATCATCCCGCTGCTCTAGCGCCCGCGACGAGCTGCGCGGTGAACGAACCGGCCGGGCAGCACGAAGCGCGGCCGGGGCGTGATCCGCGCGACGCGCTGCGCCCCGAGCTTTCGCTCACCGACGCGACCTTCCTCGTGGTCGCGTCGGTGATCGGCTCGGGCATCTTCCTCACGCCGGGCAGCATCGCCGAAAGCCTGCCGCACCCCGGCTGGATCATGGGTGCGTGGGTCGCCGGAGGTCTGCTCTCGCTGGCCGGTGCACTCGCCAACGCCGAACTCGGCGCGATGTATCCACACGCCGGCGGCGATTACGTCTATCTGCGCGAAGCCTGGCATCCGCTGGCGGGATTCCTCGTCGGCTGGCTCTCGTTCTTCGTGATCTACGCTGGCACGATCGCGACGCTCGCAGCGGGGTTTGCCGGCGGGCTCGCGACCTTCGTGCGGCTCGGCGCGGGCGCGCAGCTCGCGGGCGCGAGCGGGATCACGCTCGCGATGACGGTGCTGAACGTGGTCGGAGTTCGCAGCGGGGCGCGCTTCAACAACGCAACCACTGCCTTCAAGGTCGGTGCGCTCGTCGCGTTCGTCGCACTCGGTCCGCTGATCGGGAGCGGAAGCCTCGCGCATCTCGCGCCGCCGGCGCTGCCGCATGCTTCGAACGCAATCGGCTTTGGCGCGTTCGGGCTCGCGCTCTCCCCGGTGCTCTTCAGCTATCTCGGGTGGAACGCGACGGTCTACGTCGCCAGCGAGATCCACACGCCCGAGCGAAACGTCCCGCGCTCGCTCTTCGTCGGCCTCGTGCTCTGTACGCTGATCTATCTCGCGGTCAACGCGGTCTACCTCTACGCGCTGCCGGTGACCGAGCAGAGTGGTCTTTCGAACGTCGGTGAAGCCGCGGCGCGTCGCCTGTTCGGCGATGCCGGCGGCACGCTGGTCGCGATCTTCGTGCTGGCATCGATCGCGGGAACGCTGAACGCGACGATTCTGGTCGGTCCCCGGATCGCGTATGCGATGGCGCTCGACGGGCGCTTCTTCCCGGGCGTCGACCGCGTGCACCCGGTGTTCGGTACGCCGCACGTCGCGCTCTCGGTGCAGGCGCTGGTCGCGCTCGCGCTGTTGATCGTGTTGCGACGCTTTCCGAGCGTTCTCGACTACACGACGTTCGCGATCGTGCTCGCGACGATGGCCGACACGAGTGCGCTCTATGCGCTGCGCCGCCGGCAGCCGCGGCGACACCGGCCGTATCACGCCTGGGGGTATCCGTGGGTGCCGGCAACCTATCTGGTCGCGAATGCGGGGATCGCGATCGCGATGATGCACGGGCGCCCGAGAGAGTGCGCGATCGGAATCGCGGTCACGCTCGCCGGCCTGCCGTTCTATCTGTGGTTCGCACGTAGCCGCGACGGGGAACGCGCCGGAGGCTGACCGCGCCGGCAGTCGCGCCTTGCCCGGGCGAAAATCAACCGATAGATTGGCCGCTTACCGAGGTTCTCATGGGGTCCCCGCCGCTCCAGATCGGCCGCCGGCCGGGCTCGTTCGAGCCTCGACGGTTGCCGCCGCATTGCCAGCGCGCTCCCGAGGCGTCACCCGAAATCCCGCGCATCGAGCGGCGGCTGCGCACGCTCGGGTTGCACAGCGTTTGCGAAGAGGCACGCTGTCCGAACCGAAGCCACTGTTGGACGCGCGGACACGTCACCTTCCTGCTGCTCGGGAGCGTGTGTACGCGCGCCTGTCGGTTCTGTGCGGTCGCGACCGGTCGGCCGGCGAGCGGTCCGGACCCCGGCGAGCCCGCGCGCGTCGCGAGAGCTTCGGCCGAGTTCGGTGCCCGGCACGTCGTTCTCACGTCGGTCAACCGGGACGATCTCGCCGACGGGGGGGCGTCGCAGTTCGCCGCCTGCGTTCGTGCGATCCGTGATTTGCGCGCGGAGACCACGATCGAGGTGCTGACACCGGATTTTCAGGGCAGCCCGGGGGCGGTGCAGACGGTCTGTGACGCCGCGCCCGACGTCTTCAACCACAATGTCGAGACGGTTCCGCGGCTGTATCGGCGGGTTCGCCCGGGCGCCCGATTCGAGCGTTCGCGGGCGATTCTCGGCGAAGCGTCGCGGCTCGGTGCGCTGGTCAAGTCCGGGCTGATGCTCGGCCTCGGCGAAACGCTCGATGAAGTCACCGACGTGATGCGGCTTCTGCGCGAGACCGGCGTCGAGATTCTCACCCTCGGTCAGTACCTGCGCCCGACGCGGGATCACCTCGCCGTGGAGCGGTATCTCGATCCCTCCGAGTTCGACGATCTCGCCGCGGTCGCGCGGGATCTCGGTTTTTCGCACGTCGCGAGTGGACCGCTCGTGCGATCGTCCTTTCACGCCGAAGAGCACCTGCGCGCCGCGCGCGCCTGAATCGACCCGAAGGATCGAGGAGCGTCATGCCGACCGTCCGACACGATTTTCACAAGCTGAACCGCCTGCCGCCCTACATCTTCAGCGAGGTGATCGCGCTGATGACGGCCGCGCGACGCGCGGGCGAGGACGTGATCGACCTCGGCATGGGCAATCCCGATCTCGCGACACCGCCCCACGTGGTCGAGAAGATCTGCGAGGCGGCACACAATCCGCGAAATCATCGCTATTCGGCATCGCGCGGGCTGCCCAATCTTCGCCGCGGCGTGACGGAGTGGTACGAGCGCCGCTACGGCGTCTCGCTCGATCCCGATCGCGAGGCGATCGCGGTGATCGGCTCGAAGGAAGGAATCTCGCACTTCGTGTTGATGACGGTCGGGCCGGGCGACGTCGTGCTGTGCCCGGATCCCGCGTATCCGATTCACCAGTACGCCGTGATCATCTCGGGCGGCGATCTGCGCAAGGTTCCGCTCACGGCGGACAGCGATTTTTTCGCCAATCTCGAACAGGCGATGCGCGTCACCTGGCCGAAGCCGAAGCTGCTCATCCTGTCCTTTCCGGCCAATCCGACCACGCAGGTCGTCGATCGCGCGTTCTTCGAGAAGGTGGTCGAGTTCGCGCGCGAACACGACGTGATGGTGCTGCACGACTTCGCCTACGCGGAAATCTGCTTCGATGGCTACAAGGCACCGAGCATCCTCGAAGTGCCGGGTGCACGAGACGTCGCGATCGAGTTCGGCTCGCTCTCGAAGAGCCATTCGATGGCCGGCTGGCGAGTGGGATTCGCCGCCGGCAACCCCGACATGATTCACGCGCTCGGACGGATCAAGAGTTATCTCGACTACGGCATGCCACAGCCGATTCAGATCGGCGCGATCGTCGCACTTCGCGGGCCGCAGGACTGCGTGCAGGAGGCCGTCGATACGTATCGCGAGCGACGCGATGCGCTGATCGACGGGCTCGGCATGGCGGGCGAGGGCGCGTGGAAGATCGAAAAACCGCTCGCGACGATGTTCGTCTGGGCGAAGTTGCCGGAGAAGCTGGCGTCCATGGGGTCGCTCGAGTTCTCCAAGCGATTGTTGATCGAGGCGAAGGTGGCGGTGTCGCCGGGCATCGGCTTCGGCGAAGCCGGCGAGGGCCACGTGCGCTTTGCACTGGTCGAGAATCGGCAGCGCATTCGCCAGGCCGTCCGCGGAATCCGTCGCTTCCTGCGCGATCAGGGGGTCTAACGTGTCGCCCGCGTCGCCTGCGATCGGCGTCGGCCTGATCGGCTTCGGAACCATCGGTACCGGCGTGGCGAAGCTGCTTCGCCGCAACGCACCGACCATCGAGGCGCGTCTCGGTTTTCCGCTCCGTCTGATTCGGATCGCGGACCTCGACACCACGCGCGATCGCGGCGTCGATCTCTCGGGGATTCGCTTCGATGCGGACGCGGACGGGCTGATCGCCGATCCCGCGGTGCAGATCGTGATCGAACTGATCGGCGGCTACGACGTCGCGCGGCGTTTCGTCCTGCGCACGATCGAAGCGGGCAAGCACGTCGTCACGGCGAACAAGGCCCTGCTCGCCGCGCACGGCCGCGAGATCTTCGACGCGGCGGCGAAGCGGGGCGTCGACGTCGCCTTCGAGGCCAGCGTGGGCGGCGGGATTCCGATTCTGCGCTCCGTGCGCGAGGGGCTCGCCGCCAATCGGATCCTCACCGTCCACGGCATCATCAACGGCACCACGAACTTCATGCTGACGGAGATGGAGCGCACGGGAGAAGCGTTCGAGGTCGTGCTCGAACGCGCGCAGCGGCTGGGATATGCGGAGGCCGATCCGACCTTCGACGTCGACGGCATCGACGCCGCGCACAAGCTCGCGCTGCTGACCGCGATGGGGTTCGGCGCCGAGCTCGCACCGTCCGAGATTCCGACCGAAGGCATTCGCGGCCTCGTCCCGCTCGATTTCGAGGCGGCGCGCGAGTTCGGTCACCGGATCAAGTTGCTCGGCATCGCGAAGTCGCGGGAAGAAGCCGGCATGGAACGAATCGAGGCGCGCGTTCATCCGGCCTTCGTGCCCGCAGCGAGTCTGCTGGCGAAGGTCGACGGCGCGATGAACGCGATCGCGGTGCAGGGCGACGCGGTGGGCCGCACGCTGTTCTATGGCGCCGGCGCGGGCGAAATGCCGACCGCGAGCGCGGTGGTGGCCGATCTGATGGAGATTGCGCGCGAGATCCGGCGTGGCGGGGGCGGGCGGGTGGCGCCGCTCGCGTATCTGCCATCCGAACTGCGCGCGAAGCCGATCGTTCCGCTCGGCGAGATCGAGGGGCGTACGTACTTGCGATTCCAGGCGGCGGATCGCCCCGGGGTGTTGTCGCAGATCGCCGGTCTGCTCGGTGATGAGCAGATCGGCATCGAGTCGGTGATTCAGAAGGGGCGCGGCGGATCTTCGGTGCCCGTGCTGGTGATGACCCATCCGGCGCGTGAAGATGCGATCCGGCGCGCGCTCGCGAGGATCGACCGGCTCGGCGACGTGACGGCTCCGACGCGGTTGATTCGGATCGAAGAGGACGTCTGATGCCCGAGGGCGCGAAAGGAGACGCGATGAACGCCGACAAACCGGTGTACCGCGCCTGGTTCGAGAGCCTGCGCGACCCCTCCGAGCGCTACGGCCTCGACGAGGTCGTCTACACCGATCGGCAGGGGGGATTGTTGCAGGTCGTGCACGACGTCGACGAGCTGCGCAAAACGCCGGCCGACGTCTGGAAGCAGCGATTCACCGCCCGCTCGCATCGCAACGAGTGGCCGTACGGATCGGGCGTCTGGGGCAAGAAGGAGTGGGTCTGCCCCGAGATCGACAACGAGAACGTCGTCTCGATGTACGAGGGCAACTCGAACCTGTTCTGGGCCGAGCGCTACGGGCGCGAACTCGGGATCGAGGATCTCTGGATCAAACAGTGCGGAAACTCGCATACCGGATCGTTCAAAGATCTCGGCATGACCGTGCTGGTCTCGATGGTCAAGGAGATGCGCGCCCGCGGGAAGGCGATTCCCGCCGTCGCGTGTGCCTCGACCGGCGACACCTCCGCGGCGCTCGCCGCCTACGCGGCGGCGGCCGACATCCCGGCCGTCGTCTTCTTGCCGCGCGGAAAGATCTCGATCGCGCAGCTCATTCAGCCGGTCGCGAACGGCGCGATCGTCTTTGCGCTCGACACCGATTTCGACGGCTGCATGGAGATCGTCAAGAAGGTCGCCGAGCGCGACGGGATCTACCTGGCGAACTCGATGAACAGTCTGCGCATCGAAGGACAGAAGACGGTCGGCATCGAGATCGTGCAGCAGTTCGACTGGGAAGTGCCGGACTGGATCGTGATCCCGGGCGGCAATCTCGGCAACGTGTCGGCGCTGGCCAAAGGGCTCGATCTGATGCTCGAACTCGGACTGGTCAATCGGCGGCCGCGGATCGTCTGCGCGCAGGCCGAGGCGGCCAATCCGCTCTATCTCGCGTTTCGCACCGACTTTCGCGTGTTCGAGCCGATTGCTGCGCGGCCGACGCTGGCCTCGGCGATTCAGATCGGCAATCCCGTGTCGATCGAGAAGGCGATCGATGCACTACGTCGCTACGACGGCATCGTCGAGCAGGCGAGCGAGGCCGAGCTCGCGGAAGCCTGTGCCCACGCCGACCGCACGGGGCTCTTCAACTGTCCGCACACCGGCGTCGCGCTGGCTGCGACCCGCAAGCTGGTCGCGCGCGGCACCATCCGCGCGGACGAGCGGGTGGTCGTGATCTCGACGGCGCACGGCCTCAAGTTCACGGACTTCAAGGTGAAGTATCACTCGATGTCGCTGGAGGGCATTCAGTCCGAAGTGCCCAATCCGCCGCTCGAGCTGCCGGCGAAGTACGAGACGGTGCGCGACTCGATGATGCGAGAGATCGACCGGCGCTTTCCGGGCGCGCGGCGCTGAGGTGTTCACGGGCATCGTCGAGACGGTCGGTCGCGTCGAACGATTGGATCGCGGCGCGGATCTCGCCGCGCTTCGGATCGAAGCGGCGCCGATCGTCGCCGGCGTGAAGCCGGGAGATTCGGTCGCGGTCAACGGATGCTGCCTCACCGTGACGCGGATCGACGGATCGCATCTGGGCTTCGAGGCCGTCGCCGAGACGCTTTCGCGAACCAATCTCGGCGAACTCTCGATCGGCGCGGCCGTGAATCTCGAGCGCGCGGTGCGCGCGGATCAGCGCCTCGACGGCCACATCGTGCAGGGACACGTCGACGAAACGGGGACACTGCGACGACTGGAGCGACACGAGCATGACGTGCGCTTCTTCGTCGACTGCGCACCGGCGTTCGCCGACCTGCTGGTCGACAAGGGATCGGTGGCGATCGACGGAGTCTCGCTGACCGTCGTCGCGACGGAACGCGCGGGTTTTCACGTCGCGCTGATTCCTCACACACTCGCGGTCACCACACTCGGGCGTCGCGCGCCGGGAGAGCGGCTGAACCTCGAGGCCGACGTGCTCGGCAAGTACGTGAAGCGGTATCTCGACCGCGTGCTGCCTCCCGACGGTGGGCGTGAGCTCGTCTGAGTCGCGGGAAGCGGCCAGCGAGAACCGGGCAGACCCCGCGAACGCTGCGATCCGCGCCGAAGAGGGAGACGCGTCGCCGCGCGTTCGGCGTCTCAGTCTGTGGGCCGGGCTCCTGGTGTTGTTCGGCATGCTCGCGCTGCCACGGCCCGCCGACCTGTCGATCGAAGCCTGGCGTCTTGCCGCCGTGACGGGCTGGATGGTCGTCTGGTGGATCGGCGAAGCGCTGCCGATCGGGGCGACCTCGCTGGTACCGCTGGTGGCACTGCCGCTGCTCGGCGTGCGCAGTGCCGCCGAGACGGCGACCGCCTACGGCGATCCGATCGTCTTTCTCTTTCTGGGCGCGTTCTTGATCGCGCTCGCGATGGAACGCCAGGGGCTGCATCGCAGGATCGGCCTCGCACTGGTCTCGGCGATCGGAGAGGAACCGCGACGGCTCGTGCTCGGTTTCCTGGTCGCGACCGTCGCGGTCTCGATGTGGATCAACAACACCGCCGCTGCGCTGATGATGTTGCCGGTGGCGCTGTCGGTGGTCGAGCACGTGTGCGCGGATGCGGAGCTCGACGGAACGCGGAGCATCGAGGCCACACAGCGCGCGCGACGCGCACTCGGCGCCGCCGTGATGCTCGGAGTCGCCTACGGAGCCAGTCTCGGCGGGATGGGAACGCTCGTCGGAACGGCTCCGAATCTGGTCTTCGTCGGGCAGTTGAAGAGCCTTCATCCCGATCATCCGCCGATCGCGTTTCTGCGCTGGCTGTGTCTCGGAGTGCCGCTGGTGGCGCTGCTGACGGCCATCGTCTATCCGGCCCTGCTTCATCTCGCGCCCGAAACACCGCTGTCCCGTTTTCGATTCTCGTCGGGTGGCGGGGCGGCGGTGCAGGCTGCACGCCGCGAGCTCGGTGCCATGAGTTCGGCCGAGCGATTCGTCCTCGGCGGTTTCGCGGTCGCGGTGTTGCTCTGGATCACACGTTCTCCGCTCGAACTCGGCGGGCTTCGTGTTCCGGGCTGGAGCGAGTGGTTGCCGCGGCCCGCGTTCACGCACGACGCGACCGTCGCGATCGCGGTCGGGCTCGCGTTGCTCGTCTGGCGCGCGCGCGGCGGCGCCAGTGTCGCGTTCGCACGCGGACCGCTGCTCGACTGGCGCAGCGTCGAAACGCGCGTTCCCTGGGGAGTGCTGCTGCTGATGGGAGGTGGCTTTGCGCTCGCCTCGGCCTTCGAGAGCACGGGGCTCGCCGCGGCGATCGGCGCGCGACTGCGCGGTCTCGCCGAGATCCCGCTCCCGCTGCTCGTGCTCGCAACCGTCACCCTGACCACGTTGCTTTCCGAAGTCGCGAGCAACACGGCGACTGCCACGCTGCTGATGCCGCTGCTCTCGGCGACGGCGACCGCCCTCGGGCTTTCGCCGCTGGTCCTGATGGTGCCGGCGACGCTCGCCGCTTCCTGCGGATTCATGCTGCCCGTTGCCACGCCTCCGAACGCGATCGCGTTCGCGACCGGATGGGTCAGCGTTCGATCGATGGCGCGGACGGGCCTCGTGCTCGATCTCGCGGGCATTCTCGCGATCACGCTGTTCTGTCAGTGGCTCGTTCCCGGGATCTTCGGAGGCTGACGAAGGGAGCGAGCGTGATACGCTCGCTCGATGATTCGAGCCCTCGACGTCGCCTCGTCGTTCGCGGCCACGGTGCTTCGACTCGGAGCGGGAATCTCCGTCGGAAGACCGGGCGCACGTCCCGAACAGCCGCTCGTGCTCTACGAGTTCGAATCGTGTCCCTATTGCCGAAAGGTTCGTGAGGCGCTCACGACGCTCGATCTCGACGCCGAAATTCGGCCCTGCCCGAAGGGTGGGACGCGCTTTCGAAGCGAGGTGGTCGCGCGCGGAGGCAAGGCGCAGTTTCCGTATCTCGTCGACCCGAATGCCGGGCTCGCGCTCTACGAATCGGACGAGATCGTGCGGCACCTCTTCGCCCGCTACGGAGACGGTCGCGTGCCCGCGCTGCTCGCGCCGGGGCCCGGACCGGCACTCGCCGGTGGAGTCGTTTCCGGGCTGCGACGCGCGCAAGGCGTGCGCGCGCGTGCGTGGCGCAACCCGGCGCTGCCCCTCGAACTGTGGTGTTTAGAGGGCTCTGCGTTTTTCCGGCGGGTCCGCGAAAC
>CAZDHU010000314.1:0-1674 GCA_964505355.1 uncultured Myxococcaceae bacterium
CCTCGCCATCTTCCAACGTCATGCGCGCAGCCGCGAAGCGCGGCTGCAGGTCGAGATCGCGCGCCTCGCGTATCTCGCGCCGCGATTGCGCGAGGGCGGCGGGGGCGACCGTCAGGGCGGCGGCATCGGCGGTCGCGGCGCGGGCGAGTCGACGATCGAACTCGATCGGCGAAAGATCCGCGACCGAATCGCCGAACTGCGGCGCGAACTCGCGTCGATCGAGCACGAATCCGGCGTGCGTCGCAAACGGCGCGCGGCAACGCCCACGGTCGCGCTGGTCGGCTACACCAACGCCGGCAAGTCGCGACTGATGCGGGCGCTGACGGGCAGCGGCGTCTACGTCGCGAATGAACTCTTCGCGACGCTCGACACCACCGTGCGCGCGCTTCAGCCGGAGACGACGCCCCGCATTCTCGTCTCCGACACCGTCGGCTTCATCCAGAAGTTGCCGCACGATCTCGTGGCATCGTTCCGCTCGACCCTCGACGAAGCGCGCGATGCCGATCTCCTGCTGCACGTGGTCGACGCCTCCGATCCCGCGCATGCCGCACAGATCGCCGTCACACGCGACGTGCTGAACGAGATCGGCGCCGGCGGACCGATCCTCTTGCTGCTCAACAAGATCGACCGCGTCTCCGACGAAGCGCGACACGCGCTGCGCGACGCCTTTCCCGATGCGCTGCAACTCTCCGCACTCGATCCCGCGGACGTGACGCGCCTTCACGCGCGAATCGTCGGGCATTTCGAACGCGACATGGTCGAGACCGAGATCGTCATCCCGTGGCGCGAGGCCGGACGGGTGGCCGAGATCCGCGGGCGCTGCCGCGTGCTCTCGGAGACGCACGACGAACTCGGTACCCGGCTCGTGCTGCGCGCACCGGCGCACGTGATCGAAACGTTGCGCGAGGCGGCACACGACTGAACGCGCGTTCGTCGACGTTTTCGTCACATTCCGTCGTCTCGCACGCTCGCGCGACGTTCGGGCTTTCTGGCGACGGACCGATCCGGTATCCACCGTTTCGGGGGTGCCGCACGTGCAGTGGTGGGAAGCGGTCGTGCTCGGGCTCGTCGAGGGAATCACCGAATACTTGCCGGTGAGTTCGACCGGCCATCTGATTCTCGTCTCGTCCTGGCTCGACCTCGACGATCCCGCGAGCATTGCAGCCGTCAACGCCTTCGAGATCGTGATTCAGGGGGGAGCGATCCTCGCCGTGCTCGGCCTGTACGCACCGCGCGTGCTCTCGATGCTGCGCGGAGCGATCGGCCGCGACCGGGAGGGCCTGCGGCTTTTGTTTCACCTCGCGCTCGCGTTCTTGCCCGCCGCACTGGCCGGACCGCTGCTCGACGACGCGATCGAGGCGAGGCTCTTCCATCCCGTGCCGGTGATCACCGCGCTCGTCGCCGGCGGTTTCTGGATGATCTGGCTCGATCGGCGCGTTGCGCGGCTGGTGGTCGACGGCCGGCGCATCGACGACATGACGGCCCGCCAGGCGATCGCGATCGGTGCACTGCAATGCGTCGCGATGTGGCCGGGCACTTCGCGTTCGATGATGACGATCGCGGGCGGGTTGCTGGCGGGGATGCGCCCGCGCGAGGCGGCCGAGTTTTCGTTCCTGCTCGGTCTGCCCACGCTCGGCAGCGCGTGCCTCTTCAAGCTCGCGAAGAACGTGCTGG
>CAZDHU010000315.1:0-4011 GCA_964505355.1 uncultured Myxococcaceae bacterium
GCCGAGCGCGCGGCGCGCGAACGCGAGTCGGATGCGGGATCGAGTGCGCAGACGATCGATGCGACGGGAGGCATGCGATGACCCTGGAAGGAGAAGACGGATTTCGTGTCGTGGATCGACGGGCGAGTGCGTCGTCCGGACCGGACGAGAAGCCCGCAGAGTCGAACGCGACGAAATCGAGCGGTGAAAACGCGAATCCGGGCGCGACCGCCGCGGGGAGTTCGTCGGGCTCGCGCGACGAACTCCCCGCGATCGACTTCTCGACGTTCGTGTTCTCTCTCTCGACCTCGGTGATGCATCACCTCGGCTTCGTCGCGGATCCGCAGGGCGGAGCACCCGAGCGAAACCTTCCGCTCGCGCGGCAAACGATCGACATCCTCGAGATGCTGCAGCAAAAGACGCGCGGGAATCTCGAACCGGAAGAAGCCCGCCTGATCGAGAGCCTGCTCTACGAACTGCGAATGAGATTCGTCGAGGCGTCTCGTTGACGAGAAGTTCCGGCCGGATTTCGCTCGACGCACCGGCGAAGATCAACCTCGGCCTGCGCGTGACGGGTCGGCGCGACGATGGTTATCACACGCTTGCGAGCCTTTTCGTTCCCATCGATCTGATCGACGAAGTCACCGTCGAGATCGAACCCGACACGAGCCGGTCGGTGGCGCTCGCGATCACCGGCGGCGTTCCGGGCGTTCCCGATGACGCGACGAATCTCGCGGCACGAGCGGCCATCGGCTTTCTGGAGGCGGCGGCCATCGGGGGGCGGGTGTCGGTGCGGCTGCACAAGCGCATCCCGGCGGCGGCGGGCCTCGGCGGCGGGTCGAGTGACGCGGGAGCCGTGCTCCGCGCGCTGCGACGGCTCGTGCCCGGCGCGCTGCGGCCGTCCGAGCTCGAGCAGATTGCCCTCCGGCTGGGCGCCGACGTCCCATTCTTTCTTCAGCCCCGCCCGGCGTGGGTGACGGGAATCGGCGAGCGGTGCGAGCCCGTCGCCGACTTTCCCTCGCTCGCACTCGTGCTCGTGCATCCCGGCACGGAGCTCTCGACCGCGCAGGTCTTTCGAGTCCGGGACGAGATCGCCGGCGCGTTGACTCCCCACACCCACGCGTCTACGATGCCGGCGCTTTCCGGGCTGCCGGTCCAGCGTGAGGGGAGCGATCCCCGAGCCCTGTCGAGCCTTCTCCAGAACGATCTCGAACCTGCCGCGCGCCGCCTGTGTCCCGCCATCGACCGGTTGAAAGACGCGCTGCAACGGGTCGGAGCCGTGGGGATCGGGCTTTCGGGGAGCGGACCGACGCTGTTTGGCATGTTCGAGGGTCTGTCGCAGGCGCGTGCTGCGGCGTCGGCGCTGCGCCTCGCACCACCGGCCTGGGTGCGCGTGGCCTCGCGGTGGACGTCGTTCGACCCGGACGGGATTCGTCCTGACGGAGCGCCGGCCGGGGAAGTCCCGGCGGCGGGAGCTCCGCTCCGGGGACTCTGATGGGGCGTCGCCAAATTGGTAAGGCAGCGGCCTTTGGAGCCGCCATCTGCAGGTTCGAGTCCTGCCGCCCCAGCCAGGGCACCGCGCGCCGGTAGCATTCGAAGGCGCGGACGGACGAGTCGATCGGGTCGAGAATGGACGGTGCGGGTTTCCGCGAGAGTCAGGTGGTGTCGGCATGCAAGACATGAAGATCTTTGCGGGCAACTCGAACCGGTCGCTCTCGCTCGCGGTGGCCGAATACCTCGACGTCGAACTCGGCAAGGCGAAGGTCGGCACGTTCAGCGACGGGGAAGTCAGCGTCGAGATCGAAGAGAACGTGCGCGGGATGGACTGCTTCGTCATGCAGGCCACCTGCGCGCCGCAGAACACGCATCTGATGGAGCTGCTGGTGATGGTCGACGCGCTCCGCCGCTCGTCGGCGGGGCGGATCACGGCCGTGATTCCCTACTACGGCTACGCGCGGCAAGATCGCAAGGTTCGGCCGCGCATGCCGATCACCGCGCGGCTGGTGGCGGATCTGATCTCGGTCGCCGGCACCGATCGCGTGCTCTGTCTCGACCTTCACGCGGGGCAGATCCAGGGCTTCTTCGGGATTCCGGTCGACAACGTCTACGCGACGCCAGTGCTCCTCGAGGCGATCAAGAATCGGTTCAAAGGCGATCTCTGCATGATTTCGCCCGACGCGGGCGGTGTGGAGCGCGCGCGCGCCTACGCGAAGCGACTCGACGCGCGCCTCGCGATCATCGACAAGCGGCGCGAAGCCGCGAACGTCGCCGAAGTGATGAACATCATCGGCGACGTGCGCGGACGCACCTGCGTGATCGTCGACGACATCGTCGACACGGCTGGAACGCTGACCGAAGCGGCGCGCGCGCTGGCCCGCGAAGGGGCCGCGGGAGTCTACGCCGCGATCACGCATCCCGTGCTCTCGGGGCCCGCACTCAAGCGGATCGTCGAGTCGCCGCTGCGCGAGCTGGTGGTGGCGGACACGATTCCGCTCCGCGACGAGGCGCGGGCCTGCGAGAAGCTGCACGTCGTCTCGATCGCTCCGCTGCTCGGCGAAGCGATTCGTCGCATCAACAACGAAGAGAGCGTGAGCTCTCTGTTCGTCTGAACGAAGTTCGGAGGTCGTCGTGTCGGAAAGTGCGCTGCAGGCAGAGGTTCGGGAAGAGACGGGCAAGGGCATCGGAAGGCGACTGCGCTCGAGCGGTCGGATTCCGGCCGTACTCTACGGCCGGGGCGTCGAGAACGTTCGGCTGTCGATCGAGCCGCGTGCTCTCGAGCGGGCGCTGTCGAGCAGTCATGCCGGCATGAACACGCTCTTCGATCTCCGCGTGAAGGGTCGGGCCGGCGAGACCGTCGTGCTGGTGAAGGATCTGCAGCGCGATCCCGTGCGCGGTTCGCTCGTGCACGCCGACTTTTATCAGGTCGATTTGACGCAGACGATCGAGGTCTCGGTGCCGATTCACGTCGTCGGTACGGCGAAGGGCGTGAGCCTCGACGGCGGCATCCTCGACTTCCCGCTGCGCGAGATCACGATCGAGTGTCTGCCGCGCGCGATTCCCGATCGAATCGACGTCGATGTGACCGAACTGATGGTCGGTGACTCCGTTCACGTGCGAGATCTCGCGCTGCCCGAGGGCGTGAAGCTGTTGAGCGACGCCGATCTTTCGGTGGTCTCGGTCGTTCAGCCGACGGCCGAGGTCGAAGCGCGCCCGGCGGCCGCAGAAACGGCGGAACCCGCCGCCGCAGCCGCGGGCGAGGCGAAGCAGGGAAGCTGACGCTGCATCGCCTGTTCGCGCGATTGGTTTCGGACGGGCGCGGCGTGCCGTTGCTGCACGCCGTGCCGGGATTCCGCGGTTGAAACTCGTCGTCGGTCTGGGAAATCCGGGACGCGAGTACGCCGCCACCCGACACAACGTCGGCGTCCGCATCGTCGAACGACTCGCCGAACGAAGTGGCATTTCGATCACGGGCCGCAAGTTCTCCGGGCGGTTCGGCCGCGGCCGGGTGGCCGGCGTCGACGTCGGTCTGCTGTTGCCCGAGACGTTCATGAACCTCTCGGGAGAGTCGGTGAGCGAGGCTCTGCGGCTGCTGCCGGTCGGCGATCTTCCTGACGACCTGCTCGTCGTTTTCGACGACGTCGATCTCCCCTTCGGCCGTATCCGGCTGCGGCCGTCCGGCAGCGCGGGCGGGCACCGGGGCCTTGCTGACCTGATCCGCCGGCTCGGACGCGACGACATTCCCCGGCTCCGATTCGGCGTCGGTCGCCCCCCGCATCCAGGCATGAGCACGGCCGACTACGTTCTGCAGGCGTTCTCGAAAGAGGAGGAAGCGCGCCTCGTCTCGCGCCTCGGAGACGCCGCCGACGCCGTCGAAACCGCGCTCGCCGAGGGGGTCCGGGCCGCGATGGATCGCTTCAACCGGGCCGAGGCGCCGGAAGGGGCCTGACCGAGCACGCCCCCGGATTGTCCCAACATCTTGAACCAGAAAGACCGTGATTTTCGAGACATTGTCGGATTGACCCGTCATTTGTA
>CAZDHU010000316.1:0-10606 GCA_964505355.1 uncultured Myxococcaceae bacterium
ACCTGAATCAGAACAAGCCACGGGTGCCAGCCAAGACGCCCGGCGCGGATTCGATGAAGGGCAGTTATCTTGGGCCGCTCTATGAACAGAAGGACATCGAGCGCCGTCTGACGGCGGCCGGCGCGAAATTTTCCGTACTGAAGGATTGCGAACTGGTCCAGGCATGTGCGACAGCGCTGGCTGAAGAAAAGGCGCTGGGCTGGTTTGAAGGGCGCATGGAGTTTGGGCCGCGTGCGTTGGGCGGCCGTTCGATTCTGGGCGATGCGCGCTCCCCCAGCATGCAATCGGTGCTGAATTTGAAGGTGAAGTACCGCGAGTCTTTCCGCCCGTTTGCTCCGGCGATCTTGCGCGAGAAGCGCGAACAGCTTCGACGCCTCTTCGAGTGCCGCGCGATCCGAGACCGGCACCAGCACGCGATCGGCGGCGTGCAGAGCGTTTCGCGTCAGCGCTTCGAGGTCGCTCTTGGTGTCGAAGATCACGAGGCCCTCGAACTCCGTGCGTTCGAGGATCTGACCGAGAATTCGCGGGTCTTCGGCGCGTGCCTTGAGCCCGATCAGATCCGGCGGCGAGGGCACGAAGTGAACGCCGTACTGCCCGAGCTGAATCACGCGATCGAAGCTGCGTTCGGCGAACGCATGCTTCAGATTGCCTTCGCCCGGCTCGGGCGGTCGCAACCGGAACATGCGATCGAGCGTTCCCTGATCGTCGAGTCCGACCACGAGAACCGGGAGGTCTTCGCGCAGCGCACGGAAATAGATCGCGAGGTTCGCCGCGACCGTCGTCTTGCCCACTCCTCCTTTGTTGGAGGAGACGGCAAGGACGCGCTGGCGCCGCGGCGACGCTGTCCGGGGGGCGGATTCCGTCACGGCAGGGACTGTACGCATCGGGTAGGATGCCGGCCATCATGCCGCCGAGCGCCGTCGCCGTGATTCCCGCGCGATTTGCGGCCTCCCGGTTCCCGGGCAAGCCGCTGGTTCCGATCGCAGGCGTTCCGATGCTGGCCCGCGTGATCGAAGGGGTGCGCGGCGCGAAGCGGATCCGAACCACGCTCGTCGCGACCGACGATCCTCGCATCGCGTCGCTCGCGCGCGAATGCGGCGCCGAGGCCGTGATGACCTCGGCCGCGCATCCGACCGGTACGGACCGGATCGCCGAAGTCGCGCGTTCGCTCGGCGACGAACTGGTGGTCAACGTGCAGGGCGACGAGCCGCTGATCGAGGGCTTCGTGGTCGACGCGGTGGTCGATGCGCTCGCCGCCGAGCCCGCGACCCCGATGGCCACGGTCGTCCACGCCGCCTCGCCCGCGGCGCTCGACGATCCGAACCGCGTCAAGGTCGTGCTCGATCGTCGCGGCTTCGCGCTCTACTTCTCGCGCAGCCCGATTCCCGCGCGCCGCGATCCCGCGGCGCATCCGCCGCTCTGGCAGCACGTGGGACTCTACGCCTACCGGCGCGACTTCCTGCTCGACTACGTGCGATTGCCGCGCACGCCGCTCGAATGCAGCGAGGCACTCGAACAACTGCGTGCACTCGAACACGGGCATCCGATCCGCGTCGCGGTGATCGAGGGATGGGAGAGTCTGCCGGTCGACGTGCCGGACGATCTGGCCCGGGTCGAGGCCGCGCTCGCCGCGCGCGCCCGGCGCGAGCGCGACTGATCGGAGGAAGTGCAGTCGATGGACACCGACCCGATCGACCGATTGACCGCGCGAACGGTACGCGAGTGGGGACGACGGCTCTCGAACTGGGGGCGCTGGGGAGCGGACGACCAGCGCGGGACGCTCAACTTCGTCACACCCGATCGTGTGCTCGCGGCCTGTCAGTTGCCGCGCTCGGGCCGCGTGATCTCGTGCGGACTCGCCTTCGATCAGCAGGGCCCCCAGACCGGCTTCGCCGGCCGACACAATCCGATTCACGTCATGCTCGCCGACGGAGGCGACGTGCTCGCCGGCGCGCAGGACTTTCTGCCCGGCGGATTTCGATACGCCGACGACGCCGTGACGATGCCACTGCAATGCGGAACGCAATGGGATGCGCTCGCACACGTCTTTTACGACGGCAAGATGTACAACGACCGCGATTTGCGCTGGGTGACGAGCGGCGGTGCGGTGGTCAACGGCATCGAGCACCTCCGGCACGACGTGGTCGCCCGTGGCGTACTGCTCGACCTCCCGCGCTGGCACGGCCTGCGCTGGCTGGAAAACGGCACCGCGATTCGCCCCGAAGATCTCGACGCCTGCGCCGAGGCACAGGGCGTGACGATCGAAAGCGGCGATCTCGTGCTCGTGCGCACGGGCATGATGACGCGCTGCCTCGAAGAGAAATCATGGGCGGGTTACTGCGGCGGCCCGGCCCCCGGCCTCTCGCTTCGCTGCGCGCCATGGCTGCACGCGCGCGAGGTGGCCGGGGTCGCCACCGACACCTGGGGTGTCGAGGTGATCCCGAACGAAACGGCCGATTGTTTTCAGCCGCTGCACATGGTCGCGATCCGCGACATGGGCTGTCTCTTCGGCGAGATCTTTCATCTCGACGCGCTCGCGGCGGCCTGCGCGCAGGACGGTCGCTACGCCTTTCTCTTCGTCGGACCGCCGCTTCCGATCACCGGCGCGGTCGGATCCCCGATCAACCCGCTCGCCATCAAGTGACCCCGGCGCGACGCAGCAGCGATCGCGAGAAGGAGATTCGAATGCCCTCCGAAACCGTCTTGCTTCGCCGCGAAGGCGGCATCGCCACGCTGGTGCTGAACCGTCCCGACGCGATGAACTCGATGAACGCGGAGATGATGACGGCGCTTCCGCAGCGCCTGCGCGAGGTCGCCTACGACGCGTCGGTGCGCTGCGTGGTGTTGACCGGGGCGGGAGAGCGCGCGTTCTCGGCCGGCGGCGACGTGAAGGACATGGCCGAGCGTGGCCCGGCGGCGGGGGGCGAGGGCGAAGTGACGGCCGCGGATGCACCGGCCGCGATGGAGGCGGCGATCGATCGACTCGTCCGCTCGCAGGAAGCCGCGCTGATGATTCACGAGATGCCGAAGCCCGTCGTCGCGGCGATCAACGGGGCGGTGGCGGGAGCGGCGCTTTCGCTCGCGCTGGCCTGCGACCTGCGCATCGCCGTCGAAGGCGCGGCATTCACCACCGCGTTCGCGCGCATCGGGTTTTCCGGCGACTTCGGCGGCTCGTGGTGGATGACACAGATCGTCGGCACCGCGAAAGCCCGCGAGCTCTACTTGCTCGGCGAGCGGTTCGACGCGGCCGAAGCGCACCGACTCGGGCTGGTGAACCGAATCGCACCACGCGAACGATTCGAGGCCGAGACGCGCGCGCTCGCGACGCGCCTTGCCGAAGGACCGCCGCTCGCGCACCGCTACATGAAGCGGAACCTGAACTTCGCGATCCGCGGCGATGCACCAACGGCGCTGCGCCTCGAAGCCGAGGCGATGATTCGCACCGGGGCCAGCGAAGACTTCAAGGGCGCGGCCGTCGCCTTCCTGCGCAAGGAGACGCCGCGATTCAGGGGCCGCTGAAGATCGCGGCGCACGGAGCATCCGCCGAACCGATCCCTCGCGCACGGGCGGTCGAAGCGAGATCGGTGAGCGCCGCGATTTCGGTTCGACCGTTCAGGCGCCGAGCATGCGATGCGCGGCGCGATCGGCGAGCGTCATCACGGGAATCATGGTGTGCGTCGACGCGGTGGTCGGCATCACCGAGGCATCGACCACGTAGAGCCCGGCAATGCCGTGCACCTGGTGGTCCTGATCGACCACGCCGCGGGCCACTTCGAGGCTCATCCGGCAACTACCCTGCACGTGCGCGGAGATGAATCGCGTGATCCCCGTGCGCACCGAAAACCGATCGATCCGATCGAGCGATTCGCCACGGCGCAGCGGCTCGAAACCGTCGCTCGCGAACGACACCTCGTCGGCACCGGCCGCGAAATAGAGTTCGGCCGCAGCGCGCATCCCGCGGCGCAGGCGGCTCAGCCACTCGGGCTTCATGCGGTATTCGATCTCGACCGCGAAACCGCCGGCCGGCCGCACGCCGAAACGCATCCATCCCGACGGGCGATCCGGCACCAGCAGCAGCGCGGACGCCGTCCGATCGATGCGCGCCATCGTTTCTTTGTGCGCGAGGCCGAAGCCCGGCGCCATCGCCGCGAGCTGCGCCATCCCGACCGAGAGGCCTTCGAGCCGAAACCCGCCGAGCCCGTGTTCGGGCGTGTGATCGTCGAACGCCGAGCAGAACGCGGATTGCGGAATCCCGCGCCAGGCGCGGATCGATCCCGCTCCGGGAAACCGCGCCGTCACCGCGAGCTGCGGTTGCAGCGAAACGCTGGCGCCGAGCTGCGGCAGAAAGCGGCCGAATCCCGACGCGTGCAGGATGGCCGGCGAATGCACGGCACCGGCCGCGAGCACCACGCGGCGCGCTTCGACGCGCAGCGCAAGCCGCGCGACCCGGCTTCCGCGCTCGACGATCGATCCATGCACGACGAAGCGGCGTTCGTGTGCGGCCGGGCGCAGCGAGATTCGTTCGACGCGCGCATCGGTCTGAACGTCGGCCCCGGCCGCGAGCGCCCGCGGCAACCAGGTGAGATGCGCGCCCTGCTTCGCGTCGTACGCGCAGCCGATCATGCAGGTGCCGCTGCCCTGACAGCCGACGCGGTTGTGCCGAAAGACGCCGGCGGCGAGGCCGAGCGCGTTCGCCCCTTCGAGCACGATCGCGTTGTTGCGGTTCACTTCCGCGCGCGGGATCTCGTTCACGCGCAGCGTGTCGAACACGCGTCGCTGCGACGCTTCGAGCGTTCGTTCATCGAGCTCGGTGAGACCGAGCAGCCGCTTCCAGTGCGCGTAGACCGCCGGCGGCGTGGGCTCGCAATCTGCCGCGTTGATCACCGTGGAGCCGCCGTAACACGATCCCTGCAGCACGCTGATCAGCCCGTCGCGGGTCGACTGGCTGGCGCCGTCGCGGTAGAGCGCCGTCAGCATGTCGTCGTCGCGCTGGTTGAAATCGCGCGCGCTGAAATGACCGCCTTCTTCGAGCACCAGCACTTCGATGCCGGCTTCGGCGAGAATCGCGGCCACCGTCGCACCGCCCGCGCCGGAACCGACGATCAGCGTGTCGACCGAGCGCACGAACGGCGCGTCGAGCTCGTGCCCCTGCCCGATCATGCGCGCGGCTCCGCGCGACGCACCCACGGGCCTTCGTAGCCGATCGCCGGCCAGCTTTCGTCGGCGCTGTAGAAGGTGAAATGCGCGAGCTGCTTGAGGCCGGCGAAGAGACGGCGCGCGAGGTCACTGCGACTCGCCACGAGGGCGCGCAGACAGGCCTCCCGCCCGGCGGCATCGAGGGTCGAGAAGCGCCCGATGCGGCCGGCCAGCAGCGGACTCAACCACTCGACGGCGACCAGCGCCCCGCGCACGGTGGCCGTGACTTCCGGCGGCCGCGTCGCGAGAAAGCGCTGTACGCGCGCTCCCAGCCCGAGCGCAGTGGCGCCGAGCGCGAAGGCTCCCCCCGGCGGCACGAACGCATCGAGCACCGCGTCGAGCACGACACGCTGCGCGTCATCGAAACGCGCGCGCCCGGCAGCGGATCCCTCGCTGCGCGCACAGGCCGCGAGTACGGCCGGCGCGACGGCCGCGGTGCCCGCGAGTCGCAGCGAAACGGCCAGAAAGCCGCGCCTCGTCCACGCGATGCCGTCCGCAGTCTGCATCTCGCGGAGATAGCGCGCGCGCGCAGCGATCGCCGCGCGGCAAACTGCGCGCCCGGGCAACGCGGCGCGTCCCGCCACCGGGCCGATTCGTCAGCGACTCACCACCTGCGTGGTGCGCACCGCCGTCTGCGCCGACGAGCAACCGATGCTTTGCGGCGAAAGCGCCGAGGCCGCGAGATAGCCGAACACGA
Organism: uncultured Myxococcaceae bacterium; assembly: GCA_964505355.1. Classification (GTDB taxonomy): domain Bacteria; phylum Myxococcota_A; class UBA9160; order UBA9160; family UBA9160; genus CAZDHU01. Next base: position 5,894 of record CAZDHU010000316.1, read on the forward strand.
AGAGCCAGATCAGACGAGCGGGATGCGACATCGAACTCCTCCCGGCCCCTTCTCGGGACCACGGCGGAGCGGGATTGCAATCCACATGCCTTGCTCGGACGGCGCCGCAACGCTGCAGACGACTCGCCGGCAGCGCACCGTTCGCCGATCTGGCGGCCATCCGGCCAATTCGCCGGCGAGGGCACGCATCCGATGGCCAGAGGAATGGGACGGAGGGTTCGTCGGACCCCGGGAGCGGGCGGTCACCCTGACGCGGCCTACGGCATCCGCGCTCCCGGGGCGGTGGCGCTGGGACTTGCGTCCTTGCAGCTACCGAGACGAAGCCGCAGCCGAAGCTGCGGCGATTCGGAACGAGGCAGACGTCAGGACGCCGCCACCTCACTCGCCGCAGGGAAACATTCGGACACGAATCACCTCCATCTCGGCATTGGACGACACCCAGCGAGCCCCAGCGCCCGCATCCGGGTCCCGATTCGGACGGTCGCCGCATACCGCCGTCCCGGGTCGCATCGACCGGCCCTGGTGCGTGATGCCTTGCGGCATCCCCCGACGCCGCGCGAACGCGACGCCAGCCGGTCGAAACTCGGGGATGAGTGAGATCCCCTTCGACTCGTTACAACCTATCCGACACTCGTCGGCGGATCCAGCACGAACTCGCGACGTTGGCCGCCGGCGCGCACGGGCGGTGCGCGCCTTCGCCGACGATCCGAGCCTGGCCGCCGATCTCCGACGCCGGCAGGGTCGGAGCCATTCCCGAACGGGTCTCCTAGACTGCGCCGCCGAATGTCGACCGCGGATCCCCATGCCACGCTGCTCGTCTCTTGCGCCGACCGGCGAGGCCTCGTCGCAGCGCTGGCGCAGGTGCTCTACGGACACGGCGCGAACATCCTCGAGTCGGCCCAGCACATCGACGCCGCGAAGGGGCTCTTCTTTCAGCGCATCCGCTTCGATCTCGCGGAGCTTCACACCGATCGCATCGCGCTCGAGAGCGGCGTCCGCGAGGTCGCCGAGCGCTTCGGCATGCAGTGGCAGATCGCGTACGCGAGCCGGCGCAAGCGGATGGCGATTCTCGTCTCGCGCTACGACCACTGCCTTTACGACCTGCTGCTGCGGCATCGCGCCGGCGAACTCGATTGCGAGATCCCGCTGATCGTCAGCAACCATCCCGATCTCGAACCCGTCGCGCAGCAGTTTGGAATCCCGTTTCACGTGGTGCCGATCAGCGCCGCGACGAGGCAGGCGCAGGAAGAGCGCGAGGCTGCGCTCTTCGCCGAGCACGGGATCGATCTCGTCGTCCTCGCCCGCTACATGCAGGTGCTCTCGGCCCAACTCTGCGAGCAGCTCGCGGGACGCGTGATCAACATCCACCATTCGTTTCTGCCGGCTTTCATCGGCGGCCGGCCGTATCACCAGGCGCACGCGCGGGGTGTCAAACTGATCGGCGCCACCGCGCACTACGCGACGACCGACCTCGACGAGGGGCCGATCATCGAACAGGACGTGACGCGCGTGTTCCACCGTGACTCGGTGGAAGATCTGGTGCGCAAGGGCCGCGATCTCGAAAAGACGGTGCTGGCCCGCGCCGTTCGCTGGCATCTCGAAGACCGGGTGCTGATTGCCGGTCAGCGCACCGTCGTTTTCGAATAGCGCCCCGGATCGCGCGAGAGGAAGGAAACGATGGCCGGTCGCGCGATGCTGCTCGGCTTGATGGCGATGATCGCGGTGCTCGGCTGGGTGGTGACGATCGCGTCCTGGCATCTGAAGGAGGTCTCCGACGGCGTGCGCGCGCTGGAGGATCGCCACTTCGACGCGCTGCAACTGCTCGCGATCGGCACCGGAGGCGCGTACGAGAATCCCGATCGCCTCGGCCCCTGCATCGGCGTCGGATTCGGCGACACCGTGCTGCTCGTCGACGCGGGACGCGCGACGGCCGAAGCCCTGCGCAACGCGCAAATCCCGCCTTCCCAGCCCGCGACCGTGTACCTGACCAGCCTCGTCGCAGAGAGCGTGGTCGGCCTCGACGATCTGCTGCTCACGGGATGGCTGCTGCCGCGGACGAAACCGCTGCGCGTGGTGGGCCCGCCGGGCACGATCGCGCTCGTGCGCGGCCTCGAGCAGGCGCACGCCGCAACGCGCGGGGCCGGCGCCAGCGCGATGGGCCTTCCGGCGGACGGTGCTCGCTTCGATGCCGTCGAGGCAGCGGACGGCTACGCCGAAGAATCGGGCGGCATTCGCGTGCGCGCGGCCGCGCAGAGCGGCGGCCCCCTGCCCGCTCTCGCCTGGCGCTTCGAGGCGGCGAATCATTCCGTCGTCGTGAGCGGTGTCGGCGGAGGCGAAGACGCGCTGATCGCACTCGCGAAGGGTGCCGACATCCTCGTCCAGGAGGCGGTGCACGGCGCGAGTTTGCAGGCCGCCATCGATGCCGGGGGCGAGAACACCGACCGCCTGAAGCGCGAAGCCGCGCTGCACACGGATACCGCCCGGGTGGGCGCGATCGCGCAGCGCGCGGGCGTTCGGACGCTGGTCCTCGTGCGCCTGCGCCCTCCGCCCGTCTTCGACATCCAGTACACGCGTCTCGTGCGAGAGAGTTTTCGCGGCAACGTCGTGATCGCGAGCGACGGCGAAGAGATTCTGACGCGCTGACGCGCGCGAGCGCGGCGGTCAGATCGCGATCGGGCCCTCGCTCTCGCCCGGATCCTCCGACTCGGGCTCGTCGGGTTCGTCGTCGGGCGGCCACGCGTGCTCGTCGTCGTCACGCCACTGCTCGTCCTCGCCACCTGCATCCGGAAGATCGCTGTCTCGCGGCAGGGCGGGGAAGTCCGGCGACTGCGGCTCGCTCGGGCGATCGTCTGCCGCGCGCTCTCCCGTGAATCGACGGCGCTGCTCGCGAAAATACGGCTCCCCGGGCGCGAGCCGAATCGCCGCGTCGATCGCCGCGATCGCCTGCTCGGAGTGACCGAGCTGGAAATGCGCTTCGGCCAGCGTGTCGAGCACGCTGGGGTCGCGCGATTCCGTTTCGCGCACCGCCCGCTCGGCCAGTTCGAGTGCGAGCTCGAGCGCGCGGGCTTCGCGGTTGCCTGCGGTCGCGATCGTCCACGCGGTGTTGTTGAGCAGCTCCGGATCGACGTCGGGAAGACGAAGCAACCGCTCGGCCCGTCGCGCCACCACGTCGGTACCGCCAAGCACTTCGCGCGTCATGGTCCCGAGGGCGAGCGCCACCAGTCCGGCGAAGAACACGTTTGCCGCAAAGAGGGGGATGCTGGCCGGGCGTCGCTGCAATGCGGGTGGCGAGACGACGGCGCAGGCCAGAAACCCGGTGACGAAGCCCGCGGCGTGCGAGGCCGCAGCGATGAAGCTGACGAACAGCGAAAGTCCGGCCTCGGCCGCGATCGCCGCCAGCAGCCAGCGCCGCGGCAGGCGCCACTGCACGGGCAGGCGATCGGGAGATCGCAGCTCGAGGGTGAGCGCCGCACCGACGAGACCGGCGGCAATGCCCGACGCGCCCACCGCCTGCTCGTAGCCGGCTTCGAGTCCCGCACCCATCGCGGCGAGCGCCGAGACGACGACGATGAAGAACGTGCGTGCCGCGCCGAGCGGTCGCTCGACGAGGCTGCCGATCCCGATCAGCACGAGCGCGTTGGTCGCGAGATGCAGTGCGCCGCCATGCAAGAGGTTGGCGGTGATCAGCCGCCACCATTCACCGGCCAGCACCAGCGTGCGGCTGAAAAATCCCGCGAACGAGATCGACGGACCGACGAACCACTCTGCGAGCCAGAATGCCGCGCAGAGCAGGGCGGTCAGACCGACCACCGCGACCGGCGGCTGCGCGCGAACCCGCTGATCGAGTTCGGCGAAGCGGAAGAGCTGCATCGCCCCGTCGGGCAGCAGCGCAATCCGTTCGACCAGCAGGCGCTGCACGCGCTCGATTCCCGTCGGGCTGATGAACGCAGCGCGGGGAAGGGTGATCACCGCCGTTCGGGTGCCGATGCGCAGCGCGCGCGATCCGATCTGGAGGTGCGTGACGTCGCGGTAGTCGGTGAAGCGATCCCGCGCGAGTCGTTGCGGCGCGCGAAATCCCGTCTCGTGAAACGCGACCGAGCCTCGCCCCCGGCGAAGCGGGATCGTCTCGACGCTCGCGGCGATGCTCGCGTCGCTCATCCGGCTCCGCCCGCAGGCGCACGCGGGTCGCGCGATTCCGCTGTCCGGTCCCGGATCATTCAAGACCCCCGCCGCCAGCGGCGCTCGCGGCAGGGCGCTCGTGAGTCGGCCTGGCTAGTGCCGTTCGGGCAGCGCGAGCGACGGGAAGATCCTCGTGTACTGCAGGAAGACGAACAGGAAGGCGCCGAGGAAGCCGGCCGCGACGCCGAGCTGCACCGGCCCGATCCACGAGGCGCCGTTGTCGGGCACGAGCGACGGCCAGACGAGCACGTTCCGCTCCAGCCAGAAGCCGATCATCACGATCAGCGCGACCGAGCCGAGGATCGCCGGCGTCTTCTTCGGCCGCTGTCCGAGCAGAACCCAGAACGGAACCACCCAGCAGCACGCCCAGACGATCATCGAAAGCCAGCCGTACGGTGCCGCGGCCATGCGATCCCACGAGAAGTTCCAGCCCCAGCCGGCGTTGCCCTGCTCGACCAGGAACTGCTCGCCGAGGCGCTTCGCGATGAACGACGTCTCTTCCGGCAGGTTGCCGTACCAGATCACGAGGTACTG
>CAZDHU010000317.1:0-10457 GCA_964505355.1 uncultured Myxococcaceae bacterium
GCCGCGCCCCGAATCGCCGCCGCCCCGATCCGAGCGCCGATTCGTCGCGCTCGCGCTCGCCTTCGCCGCGACCGCGTTTCTGCTGCGAATCGCGGGCGAGCCCTTCGATCACGGCTACATCCGCTATCTGGGCCTCGCCGACGAAATGCTGCGGTCGGGCGATTGGGTCGTTCCGCGGCTCGGCGAAATGATCTACCTGCACAAGCCGCCGCTCTTCGTCTGGGGGGTCGCCGGCGTGGCCGCGCTGACGGGAAGCGACGCTGCGTTTCCCGCTTCCGCGCCCAACGTGCTCGGCCTCGCGATCGCCGTGGTGTCGTTGTTCCGAATCGGCGAACGAATGTTCGGCCGGCGCGACGCCGGCCTGCTCGCGGCGCTCGTCTTTCTCGGCAGCTTCGAAGTCTTTTCGATCACGCGCGATCGCCGCCTCGATCCGCTCTTCGCCGGCTTGTTGACCGCTGGCTTCGACGCCTTCCACGCAGCCATCGGGGCGACACCGAAACGCGTCGGACGAATGGCGTGGTGCGGGTTCTGGATCGGCCTCGCCACGCTGACCAAAGGTCCGCTCGCCGCCGGCTTCTTCTTCGCCGTCGCCCTGCCCTCGTGCATCGCGATGCGGCGCGCAGACGTCCTCGTCGGTCTTCCCGGTGTCGCCGGACTCGCCACGCTGATCGCGGTGACGGCGCCCTGGCCGCTCGCGCTGATCGCGCGGCTCGGTTTCGACGAGGCCCGCAGCGCGCTGCTCGCGACACCGCTCACGACGCGCTCGGGAGGCATCTTTCATTACCTCGTCAATCTGCCGGGACAGCTCGCGCCGTGGACGATCCTCGCGCCGGCACTGCTGCTCGCCGCGTGGCGCGGCGAACGCGCCTGGCGCGGCTCGCCGGTGCTGCGTTTTCTCGCCTGCTGGTTCGGCGCGATCTTTCTCGCGCTGCACCTGCCGGCCGCGAAGCATTCTCGTTACCTGCTTCCGGCATTTTCTCCGCTCGCGCTCGGCTTCGTCGCGCTGGTGATCGACCCCCGAAGCGGCGGCCCGGCGCCGCTCGACGACGACGCGCGGCGCTGGCGAGATGGCGCACTCGGAGTCGCGTTTCGCACGCTGCAGCTCGCGGGAGCGGCGGCGCTCGTCGTCGCTCCCATCCTTCTCTGGTACCTGCCCGATGCCGCTCTGCCGGCTGCGATCGGTGGTGCGCTGATTCTGCGCGGTGCGACGCTCGGCCGCGCGGCGGTGCCCGTCGCCCCGCTGCGCGCGATGACGCTCTTCGCCTGCCTCGCGCTGGTCGGTTTCGGTCTGCTCGACGCGGGACGACTGGCGCGGTTGCGCGAGCGTTCTGCACTCGATGCGACGCGCGCCGCGTTTGCGCCTCTGCGTGCGGGTGATGCCGGTGTGCTGATCGGCGACGACGAACGGGCGCGAATCGTGAGCCGCGTGCTCGCGGGTCGCGCGCTTCCGATCGCGACGGATCCAGTCGCGGCGCTCGACCAGTTGCGCGGTTCGGGCGCGACGCGCGGACATCTGATCGTACGATCGAACGCCGCGATGGACGCGCGGCTGGCCCCGCTCGGCCCGCCCCGCCAGCGCATCGCGATCCACTTCGATCGCGAGCCCTGGTGGTTGATCGAGTTCGCGCTCCGCTGACGTGACGATTGATCCCGGTCGCAAACTGCCCATGTCGCTCTGCGGCGACCCGGAGCGAGCGTCCGGATCCGCCGGGATCCGTCGCCAGCGCCCTGCGGCGAACACCGCTCGCGACGGACTTCGCCGAGAATCCGGGCTAGGTTGCGAGAGCGACGCGGCCGTCCGGCGGCCGCACCATCGTCTTCGCGCCCATTCAAGGAGTCCCCATGTCCGTGACCGAAAGCGCCGTTCTCGCGGCGCTGCGCCCGATCGTCGACCCGGATTTCGGCCAGAGCATCGTCGAGCTCGGGTTCGTGAAGAACATCGCGATCGACGGTGGTCGGGTCGCGTTCACCATCGAACTCACCACGCCGGCCTGCCCCGTCAAGGCGGAGTTCGAACGCTCCGCGCGCGAGCGCGTCGGCGCGCTGCCCGGCGTCGAATCGGTCGACGTGACGATGAGCGCGAACACACGAGGCCGCAGCGCGACCGCGCAGTCGCCGCAGGCGGTCACGTTGCCCGGCGTACGCAACGTGATCGCGGTCGCCTCCGGCAAGGGCGGAGTGGGCAAGAGCACGACGGCCGTCAATCTCGCGCTCGCTCTGCGCGACAGCGGCGCGCGTGTCGGCATCCTCGACGCGGATGTCTACGGCCCCTCGCTGCCGCTGCTCACCGGCACCGGCGGAAAGCCGCGAAGTGAACTCAAACGCATCTTTCCGGTCGAAGGGATGGGCCTGCGGCTGATGTCGATCGGCTATTTCCTGACCGATGGGTCGCCCGTGATCTGGCGCGGCCCGATGGTGCACGGCCTGATCCGGCAGTTTCTGACCGACGTCGAGTGGGGCGAACTCGACTATCTGGTGATCGATCTGCCGCCCGGAACGGGCGATGCCGCACTCACGCTCACCCAGCAGGCGCCGATCTCCGGCGCGATCATCGTCACCACGGCCAACGATCTCTCGACCATCGACGCTCGCAAAGGGCTCGCCATGTTCGAGAAGGTGAACGTGCCGGTGCTCGGCGTGATCGAGAACATGTCGTACTTCACGCCGCCCGATCTGCCCGATCGCCGGTACTACATCTTCGGACGCGATGGAGGCCGCAAGATCGCCCAGGAACTCGGCGTCGAGTTTCTCGGCGAGCTGCCGATCGATCCGCGAGTGGCCGAGGGCGGCGACGTCGGGCGCCCCATCCTCGTGCATGCGCCGGATTCGCCGGTCGCCGGGGCGTTTCGTGCTCTCGCCGGCACCATCGCACGCAAGCTCGCGCTACTCGCGGAGCGATCGCCGGCGGCGGCGGACACGAATCTCGTGCGGTTGGACGTCGTGACGTCCTGAGATCGAAGGCGCAGCGCCCAATCGCGGCAGCGCCGAAGTCGCCGGTCCTATTTGGGCCCGAACGCGAGATCTCCGAACACGATCGGGACGCTGCCGACAGGGCCGCTCTTCGAGCGTTCGAGATACTCGGCCGCGGTCATGTGCTCGAGCTTCCAGCGCGGATCGGGTTCGAAGAAGCTGTCGGGGATCGAGACGTCGCTCGACCAGTTGAAGAACGTCACCTCGGTCTCGCCTTTGATCGAGAGTTCGTTCTTGATCAGCAACTGTGCGTCGTCGTTGGTGACCCAGATCGTTTGCCGCAGCGTGTCCGTGGTGAGCTGCCAGACCACGACGTCGCGACCGGCGAGCCGCTCGGTCTTCTTCTTCTCACCGCCCCGTGCTTTCAACGCCGCCACCAGGTCGAGCACGGGTCGCCCGCCCTTGCGATCGAGCGCCAGCGCGGCCTCGCTGCGGGCCACCGAGATCCCTTCGCCGTGCAGACTGTCGACCGCGACGTAGCTGTCTCCGCTGACCACCTGCTCGGCGATGATGCCGCCCACCACCGCCTGCACGCGCACCTTTCTTCCCTTGATCCAGAAGCGCTTCACGTCGACGCGGCCGGTTTGTTCGGAAACGGCCTCGACGAACCACTCGTTCGATGCAGCCCGCGCGGGCGTCGCGAGAACGCCGGTCGCGACCAGCAGGACGAGGGCGAGGGGAAGCGACCGAACGAAACGAGGAAGGGTGCGGCTCATGGCGCGCGATCTTACCATCGCGCGCGTGAGAATCGCCCTTTCGATCGCGGGCTCGGATCCGACCGGCGGCGCGGGCCTGCAGCTCGATTTGCAGGTGTTTCGAACGCTCGGCGTCCATGGCGCCGCGCTTCCGACCGCGCTCACCATCCAGGACACGGCGCGCGTGCACCGCGTGCTGCCGGTGTTTCCGAACGTCGTCCTCGAACAGATCCGGACGCTGATTCGCGACCTGCCGCCGCACGCGATCAAACTCGGCATGCTCGCCACCGACGACGTCGTGCGGCAGGTCGACCTCGGGTTGCGCGAGCTGTGGACGCCGCGAGGTCGCGACGGCAGCGCGTCCCCGCCGCCGCTCGTGATCGATCCCGTGCTCGCGGCGAGCGACGGAACCCGATTGCTCGAACGCCGTGCACAGGGCGCGATGCAAGAGCTGATCGCGCTCTCCACGCTGGTGACGCCGAATCTGCCGGAGGCACAGGAGCTGACCGGCGAGGATGTCTCGACCGAAGCGGGCATCGAACGTGCGGCGCGGCGGATGGTCGGCGAACTGGGAGCGCGGGCGGCGCTGGTGAAAGGCGGGCATCGCGACGGCCCGCCTCACGACGTGCTGGCTCGCCGCGAAGGAGACGGAATCGTTCTCGCGTCGCTCGCGAGCGAGCGCATCGACGGTGCGCCGGTGCACGGCACGGGCTGCGCGCTCTCGGCCGCGATCACGGCCGGGCTCGCGCGCGGGCTCGCGCTCGTGCAGGCGATCGACGAGGCGCGGGCCTTCGTGCGCGAGGCGATCCGCCGTGCGATCGCTCCGGGTCGCGGCGCGCGACTGCTGGTCTTTTGATGACCGACGCGCGCACGGTCTACACACGCGGGCGCGACCTGCGGCGGACCGAGGAAGCCCGCCATGCTCTCGTCGCGGGCCGACTCTCGAACGCGCGCCTTCTCGTTTTTCTCGTCTTTCTCGCGCTCGCGATCGCGGCCGGCATCGGCGACACCGTGCCGGGCGTTGCCCCGGCACTCGCGCTGCTGCTCTTTCTCGCACTCGTGGTCTGGCACGATCAGCGGCTGCGCGCGCGACGCGATGCCGAACGCGCCGCGGAGTTTCACGAGCGCGGACTCGCACGCCTCGACGATCGCTGGCCCGGCACCGGACCGGCGGGCGATCGGTTTCTCGACGCGGCCCATCTCCATGCCGCCGATCTCGATCTCTTCGGACACGGTTCGTTGTTTCAGCGTCTCTGCGCCGCACGAACGCGCGCCGGTGAAGACACACTCGCGGGCTGGCTGACGCGACCCGCGACCCCGGCCGAGATCGAGGGGCGCCAGCAGGCGGTCGCCGAACTCGCTCCGCGCGTCGATCTGCGCGAGGCGCTCGCGCTGCTCGGCGACGACGTCGAACGCGGCGTCGCGAGCGACGCGCTCGCACACTGGGCGAACACGGCCGTGCCTCCGCCGTCGCGCGCGCTGCGCTGTGCCGCCGCTGGCTTTGCGTGCGCCAGCGCCGCCACGCTCGCGAGCTGGCTCGCCGGCTTCGGGCTCGCCCTGCCCTTCTTCGCCTGCGTCCTGCTGCAAACAGGGTTCGCGGCCGCGCTGCGTAATCGCGTGCGCGCCGAACTCGCCGGCGTTTCGGGGCCGGGACGCGAGCTGGCCGTGGTGGCGTCGCTGCTCGCTCGCATCGAACGCGAATCGTTCGAATCGTCGCGACTGCGCACACTGCGCGCGGCCCTCGACACCGACGGACGAGCGCCGTCGGTCGAAATCGCGCGACTTCGGCGCCTCGTCGATCAGGTCGATGCGCGACACAATCAGCTCTTCGCACCGATCGCGGCATTGCTGCTCTGGGGAACACAGTTCGCGCTCGCAGTCGAAGCCTGGCGCGCGCGCTCGGGCCCGCAGGTCGCGCGCTGGCTGGCGGCGGTGGGAGAACTCGAAGCACTGTGCTCGTTCGCCGGCCATGCGTTCGAACGCCCGCAGGATCGATTCCCGATCGTCACGGACGGACCGGCGTGCTTCGACGCGGAGAACCTCGGCCACCCGTTGCTGCCGGAGTCGCGCTGCGTCCGAAACTCCCTGCGACTCGATGCCAGCCGGCAGGCACTGCTCGTCTCGGGCTCGAACATGTCGGGCAAGAGCACGCTCCTGCGCAGCGTGGGGGTCGCCGCCGTGCTCGCGCAGGCCGGGGCTCCGGTCTGTGCGACGCGACTCGTGATGAGTTCGCTCGCCGTCGGCGCGTCGATCCGCGTGACGGACTCGCTGCTCGGCGGCCGCTCGCGTTTCTATGCCGAAATCACTCGCCTCGGTGACGTGGTGCGCGCGGCGCGCGAGCGGGCGCCCCTGCTCTTTCTACTCGACGAAGTGCTCGCGGGCACCAACTCGAACGACCGCCGCATCGGCGCCGCCGCGATCGTGCGCGGCCTTCTCGATCGAGGTGCCATCGGCCTCGTCACGACGCACGACCTCGCGCTGGCCGAGATCGCCGACGTGCTCGCGCCCCGCGTCGTCAACGTTCATTTCGAAGACCACCTCGACGACGACGGCCAGATCGCGTTCGACTACCGACTGCGTCCGGGCGTCGTCACCCGCAGCAACGCGCTCGCGCTGATGCGCGCCGTCGGCCTCGAAGTGTGAACGTCGCGCCGAGCGAAAGATCCGCGCACAGAGATTCGCGGAGAGAAGACGCCGGCGGCCCGGGCATTGGAGCAGGCGGCTGCGCGACGCGTGACGCCGTTCGATGCGTCTTCCCGCTTCGCACCGTGCAGCCGGCCGCGCGCAGGGTTCGGTCGGCCGCCGACTCGGGATTGCGTGCCAGCGTTCGGTCGCCGACGATGCTCGGGTTCGCGGCGCGGCTGGCGCGCGAACGCACCGGGAGAAAGCCGCCGTGACCTCGGACGAGCTGCGCGCAAAGCTCGCGAAGATCGAGCGAGGCGTTCTCGTGGACTTTCTGGTTCGGCTCGCCGAGCACGACGAGGCGCCGGGCGAGCGCGTCGCACTTCTCGCGCAACGCGACGAGCCGCTCGCGGTCGCGGCCTCGCTGGAGCAGCGGCTGAAGCGGTTTCGAAACGGACGAAGCTTCATCTCCTACGCGAAGAGCGGAGAGTTCGCGCGAGAGCTCGACGCCTGGCTCGACGACGTCGAGCACTTTCTCCTCGCGCCGGCACCGGACAAGGCGTGGAAGCTGATCGACCGGTTCATCCGTTCGGATGCGAAGATCTTCGAGCGCTCCGACGACTCGACTGGCTCGATCGGGGACTGCTTCCGGCAGGCGTGCGGCCTCTGGCATCGCGCTGCGGCCGCCCTCCCCGCCGACCCGGCGTGGGTGGAGCGTGTTCACGAACTGCACGCGGGAAACGACTACGGCGCGCGCGACGCAATTCTCGACGAGGCCGCGACGCTCCTCCCGGAGTTCGAGCTGCGCCGGCTGGCCCGGATCTACGAACAGGAGGCCAGGTCCGGGCCTGATGAACACGAACGGTATCGATCGATTCATGCGGCGGCCGCGATGGGTCAGGTCGCCCGGGCGCTCGGCGACGCCGCGCTGTACGAACGCGCGATCCGAATCGGCTCTCCGCAACCCAATCACCTGCAGGCCGCCGACATCGCCGAGCAATACCTCCGCTTTGGCCCGGTGGAGCGCGCGATCGAATGGTTGACGCGTCCCGAGGATGTCGAAGCGGGCCACGAGCGGCTCGAGCTCCTCGCGCGCGCCCACGAGCAACTCGGCCATCGCGAGGCCCTGCTCGACGTGCGCCGGCGACAGTGCGAGCGATCGCTCGACGCAACGCTGTTCGCCGCGTACGCCGCGCTGCTCCCGGCCGGCGAGCAGGAGACGGCACGTCAGCAGGCCCTCGAACGTGCAGAGCGGAGCGATGCTCCGGTCGCCGCCTGCCTCTTTCTCCTCGCACTCGGCGAGCGCGAACGCGCCGCCGCGCTCGTGCTACGCGGCCGCAACCGACTGGTCGCCGCGTCGTACGGCGAACTTCTCGCCATCGCGCGGCGCTTCGAGCAGAACGGCCACCCGCTGCCCGCGGTCGCGTGCTACCGCGCCCTCACCGACCAGATCCTCGCCGCGGCCCGAAGCAAGGCTTACGGCCACGCGAAGCGCTACGTCGACCATCTGTTCGTCCTCGACTCGCAGGTCGGCGACTACCGCGACCTCATGACCCACGCCCGATACGTCGCGCACCTCCGCGAACACCACCGGCGAAAGTCCGGCTTCTGGCAACAGTTCGAGCGATCGAGTTCGTCCGCGCTCGACGACTGACGAAACCCGGCGGATCTCGATCGACGCGTCGAGTGCGCCTGCGATGCCGATCCGAACGCGCGTAGCCCGGGCACCACCGATTCGATCGCACCGAGCCGCACGCGGGGCAGTGGATTTCGCGCAATGACATCGACTCCGACGGGTTCGTCCGCCGACGGCTTTCGATTTCCAGATCACGGTGAACGTCGGCCGTCCGTGCACACACGCGGCACGCGCGTCGCCTGGATGACGAGTCGTCCTCCCAGCCAATGACACCTCAGAACAATCCGGGGTGATTCAGTTACCCCGAAGCATGAGGGCGGCGCGCCGATTTCTCGTTTTCCCGCTGCCATCGCGTGCCATCGCTCGTACTCGACGTCCGAGGCACGTTCGATCGAAGGACGCGCCCTGTTACGGCCCCCCCGCCCCACACTGCTGCACGATCGTTGCCGTCGCCGGCACCAGCAGCGCGCGCCGAACGATCACCGCGTCTGCCGTCGTGCACCCCGTCGACCCACCCACGTCGCAGCGCTCGGGGAAGGGCATTGCGGTGGTCGGCGGCGTCAGCCGCGAGCGCATGATCACGATCGAGTCGCCGATGGTCACGCGACCGTCGCCGGTGACGTCGCCGCACTGACACGCGTCGCCGATGCCGTCCGGGGGCGACGTGGCCCCGACACCGCCGTGATCGTCCTGGAACGCGTTGGCCCGATGCGGGCAGTTGTCGCAGGCCGTGCCTACGAAGTCGCCGTCGGGGTCGACCTGATCTGCGTTCGCGACGAGCGGGCAGTTGTCGAGGTCGTCGTCAGTTGCATCGCCGTCGTCGTCCGCGTCGCAGGCGTTTCCGATCGCGTCTGCGTCGAGGTCGGCTTGCGACGGATTCGCGAGCATCGGACAGTTGTCGCTGGCGTCGCTCGCTCCGTCGCCGTCGTCGTCGTCGTCGCACGCGTCGCCGAGTGCGTCGCCGTCGAGGTTGGCCTGGTCGGCGTTGGTCAGAAGCGGGCAGTTGTCTGCTGCATCCGACACGCCGTCGCCGTCATCGTCGGCATCGCAGCGATCACCCGCGCCGTCCGCGTCGAGGTCGGACTGGTCGGCGTTCGCCAGCAGCGGGCAGTTGTCCGTCGCGTCGGGTGCGGCGTCGCCGTCGTCATCGTCATCGCAGAGGTCGCCGAGCGAATCGCCGTCGAGGTTGGCCTGGTCCGCGTTGGAAAGCAGCGGGCAGTTGTCTGCGACGTCGAGGACGCCATCGACATCGTCGTCGGGGTCGCAGGCATCGCCCAGTGCGTCGCCGTCGAAATTCGCCTGCGCCGCGTTCGCGACGAGCGGACAGTTGTCTGCACCATCGAGAACGCCGTCGCCGTCGTCGTCCGGATCGCACGCATCACCGATCCCGTCGGCATCGAGATCGGCCTGGTCGGCGTTCGCCAACAGCAGGCAGTTGTCGCTGGCGTCGCTCGCACCGTCGCCGTCGTCGTCGGGGTCGCAGGCGTCGCCGAGTGCGTCGCCGTCGAGATTCACCTGCGTCGCGTTCGCGACGAGCGCGCAGTTGTCCGCACCGTCGAGCAGCCCATCGTCGTCGTCATCGACGTCGCACGCGTCTCCGTCCGCGTCGCCGTCGGCGTCGTGCTGGTCTGCGTTCGCGAGGACGGGGCAGTTGTCGGTCACGTTCCCGACGCCATCGCCGTCCTGATCGCCGTCGCAGAGATCTCCGAGCGGATCGCCGTCGAGGTTGGCCTGATCCGCGTTCGCCAGCAGCGGGCAGTTGTCTGCGCCGTCGAGGACGCCATCCGCATCGTCGTCGGGGTCGCAGGCGTCGCCGAGTGCGTCGCCGTCGAGATCGTCCTGGTTCGCGTTGGCCAGCACGGGGCAGTTGTCCTCTGCATCCGACACGCCGTCGCCATCGTCGTCGGCATCGCAGCGATCACCCGCGCCGTCCGCGTCGAGGTCGGCCTGGTCGGCGTTCGCGATTTGCGGGCAGTTATCGGTGGCGTCCGGCACCCCGTCACCGTCGGCGTCGGCCGGGGCCTGGATCGCTAGGCTGTGCCACACACCCGCCGCGATCGCGCTCGCCGTGCCCGTGGTGCCGTTGACCGACGAAGGCGCCGTCGCCTGGCCGAAGTCGCTGTTTCCCCAGCAGACGACCTGACCCGTCCCCGACTGAATCGCACAGCTGTGATAGAGACCCGCCGCGATCGCGCTCGCCGTGCCCGTCGTGCCGTTCACCGACGATGGCGGCGTCGCCTGGCCGAAGCCGTTGGACCCCCAGCAGACGACCTGACCCGTCCCCGACTGAATCGCACAGCTGTGCCACACACCCGCCGCGATCGCGCTCGCCGTGCCCGTCGTGCCGTTGACCGACGAAGGCGGCGTCGCCTGGCCGTACTCGTTCACTCCCCAGCAGATGGCCTGACCCGTACCCGACTGAATCGCACAGCTGTGATACCCACCCGCCGCGATCGCGCTCGCCGTGCCCGTCGTGCCGTTGACCGACGAAGGCGCCGTCGCCTGGCCGAATTGGTTGTCTCCCCAGCAGACGA
>CAZDHU010000318.1:0-8312 GCA_964505355.1 uncultured Myxococcaceae bacterium
CCCATCTCGCTCATGATCGTGCGGACGTCGGCGAAATCGAGGTTGATCAGGCCGTGCACGGTGATCAGGTCGGAGATTCCGCGCACGGCGTTGGTCAGTACGTCGTCGGCCAGCTTGAAGGCATCCTTCATCGCCGTGCCCTTGCCGGCGAGCGCGAGCAGTCGCTGGTTCGGGATCGTGATCAGCGTGTCGACCACGCCGTGCAGCTCTTCGAGACCGCGTTCGGCGTGCCGTGACCTCGACCGGCCTTCGAAGGGGAACGGTTTGGTGACGACCGCGACCGTCAGCGCGCCGACTTCGCGCGCCACCTCGGCCACGATCGGAGCGGCGCCGGTGCCCGTGCCTCCCCCCATGCCCGCCGTCACGAAGACCATGTCGGTGCCGATCAACAGGTCGCGCAGCCGATCCCGGGCTTCGAGCGCGGCCTTCTTGCCCTTCTCGGGCATCGCGCCGCAGCCGAGCCCGCGTGTCGACTCGGCACCGAGCTGGAGCTTGATCGCCGCCCGATTGTGCTGCAGCGCCTGCGCGTCGGTGTTGGCGGCGATGAACTCGACCCCGCCGAGGCCGCCCGCGATCATGGTGTCGATCGCATTTCCGCCACCGCCGCCGACCCCGATCACCTTGATCGAGGCCGAAAGGCGTGACGTGCCTTCGAACTCGAGAATCTCGCGGCCATCGGCGTCGGGATCGATCTCGAGCAGATCGGTCTGACTGCGGTCCGCGTGCTTTCGATCTCCCTGCGGTCGTCCCCTGCGCGAATCATCGTGCGCCATCGCTCACCACCCCCCGGAGCTCACTCCGTGCGCGGAATCTATCACGATCGATCGGATTTTGTGCCGATCGAAGACCAGAAAAGCCGACGTCACCGATCGCGCTGCGATCAGTCCGCCTCACCGAAGAACCACTCGCGCATGCGCGAGCGAACCCGACCGAAGACGGACTCGTCGCGAATGCGAAAGCGGCTCTGCAGTCGGCCCTGCGTTTGCGAAAACCCGAAGAGCACGAGGCCGACACCGGTCGCGTACATCGGACTGCGCACCACGTCCTGCAGTCCGCCGACGTGCATCGGGATCCCGCGGCGGACGGGCGCCTCGAAGAGTTCTTCTCCGAGTTCGGTGATGCCCGAGAGCGCGGAGCAGCCCCCGGTCAGAACCACGCCGGACGGGATTCGCTCCAGCATGCCCGCGTTTTGGAGATCCTGGCGCGCGAGGGTCAGGATCTCGTCGACGCGCGGCTCGATGATCTCGCACAGGATCTTGCGCGAGACCTCGCGCGGACGCCGACCCCCGACGCTCGGCACCGTCAGGACATCGTCGCTCGACAGCATGCGCGCCGAGGCGGCTCCGAATCGCTTCTTGATGCGCTCCGCTTCTTCGAACGGCGTTCGCAGGCCGACCGCCACGTCGTTCGAGATGTGATTGCCGCCGAGGGCGAGCACCGAGGTGTGCTTGATCGCGCCGTCCGCGAAGACGGCGATGTCCGTCGTTCCGCCGCCGATGTCGATCATGCAGACGCCGAGACCGCGTTCGTCGTCGGCCAGCACGGCCTCCGCCGACGCCAGCGGTTCGAGGATGATGTCGACGACGTCGAGCCCCGCCCGATTGGCGGCGCGCACGATGTTCTGCGCGCTCGTCACCGCGGCGGTCACGATGTGCACCTTGGCTTCGAGACGCACGCCGCTCATGCCGAGCGGCTCGCGGATGCCCTCCTGTTCGTCGATCACGAACTCCTGCGGGATCACGTGGATCACTTCTCGATCCATCGGGATCGCGACGGCTTTCGCGGCGTCGATCACGCGCCGCACGTCGCTCTCGCGCACTTCGCGGTCCTTGACCGCGACGATGCCGTGCGAGTTGAGGCTGCGGATGTGACCGCCCGCGATCCCCGCGTAGACCGCGGAGATCTCGCAATCGGCCATCAGCTCGGCCTCTTCGACGGCCTTCTTGATCGACTCGACGGTCGCGTCCATGTCGACGACGACGCCGCGCCGCAGTCCGCGGGACGGATGCGTCCCCAGCCCCACCACGTCGAGTCCGGTCTCGCTGCGCTCGGCCACGATCGCGCAGATCTTGGTGGTTCCGATGTCCAGTCCGACGACGAGATCGCCTTTGCGTGCCACGGTCCCTCACCCCCCTGGTGGACCGCGGGCTTCAGCCCCTGCGGTCCGATGGCGGATCGGCCCCTCCGGGCTTCACCGCGCGTTGCGCCGATGCCTCCGGCACCGGCAGGCCTCGCAGCACCGCCTGGTCTGCGAAGCGGAGATCGATTGCGGAGGCGGCTCGAAGGCCGGGGATCTCCGCCGCGAGAAGGCGCGCGAGGTGCGCGAACTTGCGATCGAGCTGACCGCCGCCGAGCACGATCTCGGTCGAGAGACCCGAAATGCGCAGGCGAAGGCCATCCGGGTCGCCGGGTGGTGCGACGACGATTTGTGCCGGGCGCGTCACGGTCGAACGCAGCAGCGCACTGGCGGCGGCGGCGCCATCCGCGAGCAGCGCGGCCTCGGCGTTCGCCGGCGCATCGATCACGTCCATGACGAGCAGCGGAAACCGCGTGGCATCGTCTGAAGTGGCGACTGCGAAGGCGTGCCCTCGATCGTCGACCAGCCACTCCGTGCTCTGCGCACCCCGTGCGATGCGCGCGACCGGCGATCGCAACTGGACCGAGACGACGAGCGTCGACGGCGGAACGCGCACGACGCGAGCCGCCGCCACCCATGGATGATTCAGCAGCTTCGTTTCGATCGCGGCGGGATCGAGGTCGAGCAGCGAACGGCCGATTTCGATCCCGGTCGCGGCCGCGATTTCGCCCGAGGTCACCCGATCGGTCGCGCCCGCGACCGCGATCGTGCGCAGAGAGAGCCAGTCGGTGCGGGCGCGCTGCATCAGCGGACCGAGCCAGGCCGGTGCGGCGAAGCCTGCCGATGCTCCGAGCACGGCAACGGCGAGCACGACGAGTGCGCGGGCACGCGGACGACGGCGCTGTGTCGATGTCGGCGCGGCCGCTGCGTCGCCGTCGGCCGTCCGGGCGGCGGGAACGACGCCAGCCCCGTTTCGCGACGATTCCTGTGCCGCCGCGTGCGCGATCGCGCCCGGTCGGGCGGACGGCATCCAGAGTCGGTCGCCTGCCGTCGACGTGCGAAGGATTCGCTCGTGCCGCCTCGCCGCCCTGCCGCGGAATCGCAACCACTTCATGGCTTCCTCCCGACGATGCGCACCTCGGGCTCGAGCAGCACGCCGCTTTGCGCATGCACGACGGCGCGAACGCGCTCGATCAACGCGATCACGTCCGCGGCGGTCGCGCCACCACGATTCACGATGAAGTTCGCATGCACGGTCGAGACCTCCGCGCCCCCCGCGCGAATGCCCTTCAGTCCGGCCGCCTCGATCAGCCGACCGGCGAAGTCTCCCGTTGGGTTCTTGAATACCGAGCCACAGGAGGGGATGTCGAGGGGCTGAGTCGAACTTCTTCGAGAAAGATGTCGCGCGATCTCGGCACGCACCGTTTCGGACGAGCTGCGCTCGACCGCGAAGTCGGTGGAGAGCACGATCGAACCCGGCGCGAGCCCTTCGAGTCGGCGGTAGTGGAAGCGCAGCTTCGATGCGGGAAGCCGTGCGATCCGCTCTCCGGTGGGGCTCATCACCTCGACGGCGCGCGCGACGTCTTTCACTTCGCGCTCGCCAATGCCGGCATTCATCGCCGTCCAGCCGCCGATCGTGCCGGGGATGCCGGCGCCGAACTCGAGCCCGGCGAGGCCGCGCTCGACACAGAATCGCGTCAGTCGCGCGTGGCTGACGCCGGCCTCGGCACGAACCGACGTCTCGCCGGTGGCGTCGATCCGTTTGAAGCGGCCGAGCTGGATCACCACGCCGTCGATTCCGCCATCGAGTACGAGCGTGTTGAACCCGTTGCCGAGCACCTGGTGCGCAAGGCGGTGGGTGGCGCAGACGGCCAGCAGGCGCGCGAGTTCGCTGCGGTCGCCGGGAGTGGCAAAGGCATCGGCGGGGCCGCCGATGCGCATCGAGGTGTGTCGCGAGAGCGGGACGTCGAAGCGCACACGATCGCCGAGCGCTTCTTCGAGGTCGGCGATCGCGGCGCGCGGGATCACCCCGCCGTCTCGCCGAGCCGCGCCAGCAGCTTCGGTCCGAGTCCGGAGATGCTGCCCGCACCGAGCGTCAGCACGAGATCCCCGGCCTGCAGATCCGGTCCGAGCGCCTCCGGGATCGTTTCCAGATCGGCGACGAACCGCACGTCCCGATGCCCGCGCGCGCGGATCTCATCGGCCAGCCGGCGGGCTTCGACGCCGGGGATCTTGTCCTCGCCGGCCGCATAGATCTCGGTCAGGCAGAGCAGGTCGGCATCGTGGAACGCGCCGGCGAACTCGTCGAAGAGATCGCGAGTCCGCGTATACCGATGCGGCTGGAAGACCACGACGACGCGGCCGCCGTGAAGGCCGCGCGCTGCCGCAAGCGTGGCGCGAATCTCGGCCGGATGATGGCCGTAATCGTCGACCACGCGCACGCCGGCGGCTTCGCCGCGCAACCAGAACCGGCGCTCGATGCCGACGAAACTCGCCAGCGCGTCCGCCGCCTGGCCGAAGGGCACGTCGAGTTCGAGCGCGACGGCGATCGTCGCCAGCGCGTTGGCGACGTTGTGAAGCCCCGGAATCCGCAACTGCACGGGGCCGAGCAGCTCGCCGCGCCGGCGCACGGTGAAGCGCATGCCCCAGCCGTCGGTCGACACCTCGCTCGCCACCAGGTCGGCCTGCGGTGAGAAGCCGTACGTCGCGACCCGTCGCGTCAGGCGCGGGAGGATCGACTGCACCCCCGGATGATCGAGGCAGACCACCGCCAGTCCCCAGAACGGAACGCGATTGGCGAAGTCGACGAAGGCGCCTTCGATCGCGTCCAGCGAGCCGTAGTGATCGAGGTGCTCGGGATCGATGTTGGTCACCACCGCGATCACGGGCGCGAGACGCAGGAACGAGCCGTCGCTCTCGTCGGCCTCGGCGACGATCCAGTTTCCGGCCCCGTGACGCGCGCCGGTCGGCGCATGCCCGGCCGCAATCACGCGGCCGCCGATCACCGAGGTCGGATCGAAACCGGTCAGCTGGAGCACGTGCGAGATCAACGAAGTGGTCGTCGTCTTGCCGTGCGTGCCACCGACGGCGACGCCGTGCTTGAGGCGCATCAACTCGCCGAGCATCTCGGCGCGCGGGATCACCGGGATCTTGCAGCGCTCGGCCTCGACCAGTTCGGGGTTGCCCGGGCGGATCGCCGACGAGTGAACCACGACGTCCGCATCGCCGACGTTCGTCGTCGCGTGTCCGAGCGTCACCGTGACACCGAGCGTGCGCAGCCGTTCGATCGTCGGCCCGTCGCGCACGTCCGAACCGCTCACGCGGTAGCCGGCCGCCTGCAGCACCTCGGCGATGCCGCACATCCCGATCCCGCCGATGCCGACGAAATGAACCCGCTGGATCCGATGAAACATCGAGCCCTCCCGACGATGATCGTTTCCGGCCTCGCAATTCGCTGGCGCGCTCAGCATAGCGGGCGGCCGACGAGGCGGTGCACGAGATCCGCGGGTTGACCGCGAGAGTTGCCTGCCGCGTGCGGGCTGCCGTCGCCCGCACCCGATTTCTCTCGCGCCGACCCACTCGATCGCCATGTAGAATGGCGGCTCCACCGGGCTGTGCGCTGCGCTGAAAGCGGGACTCGCGACCGATGATGACAGAGTTCACGTTCGCTGACCGGAAGGCCGTTCGACGCACACGCACGAATCCCGCGCGGGCCGGGAGCAAGCCCGTTCGCGTGTCGCGATTCGTTCTTCTCGCGGGGCTCTTGCTCCTGCGCGGCGCCGACGCTCACGCGCTGGTCGGCGTTGGCGGGCTCGACACGCCGGGCAACGCGCAGAACGTCGTCGTGACCGGGCAGGTCGCGTTCGTCGCCGACGGCTCGAGCGGCCTGCAGGTGATCGACGTGTCGAATCCCGCCTTCCCGTCGCCTCTCGGAACGGTCGATACGCCCGGGCAGGCCACGGCGGTGGTGATCTCGGGAGCGCTGGCTTTGATCGCCGACGGGCTCGCCGGGCTGCAGGTCGCCGACGTGTCGGATCCCGCGCATCCCGCGCTCGTCGGAAGTCTCGACACGCCCGGGCAGGCCACAGGTCTTGCGGTTTCGGGCTCGACCGTGCTGCTGGCCGACGGCACTCGCGGTCTTCGCCTGATCGACGTCTCGACGCCGTCGTCGCCGATGTTGCTCGGTGAGATCGAGACTCCGGGCACCGCGTCCGACGTCGCGCTGATCGGAACGCGCGCCGTCGTTGCCGATGGCGGTGGCGGTTTGCAGGTGATCGATCCTGCCGTTCCGACCGCGCCGGTGCTGGTTGCGAGCATTGCGACCGCCGGGGCTGCGACGAGCGTCGCGATTTCGGGCACGCGCGCGTTCGTCGGCGAAGGGACGGCCGGTCTGCAGGTGATCGAGATCGCAGACCCGGCGTCGCCCGTTTCACTCGGGAGATTCGACACCGCGGGTCGCGCAGAAGACGTGACGGTCGCCGGCACGACGGCGTTCGTGGCCGACGGCACGGGGGGTCTGCTCCAGATCGACGCCTCGAATCCGGGGGCACCGGCGCTGCTCGGCGGACTCGAGACCCCGGGCACCGCGCTCGGCGTCGCGCTGGCCGGTTCGCTCGTCTTCGTCGCCGACGGCATCAGCGGCCTGCGCGTGATTGGGCAGGGCCAGCCGGCGCCGGCGCCGATTCTGCTCGGGAGTCTCGACACGCCCGGCATCGCCCTCGACGTGAACGTCGTGGGGCCACTCGCATTCGTTGCGGCGCACGAAGCGGGTTTCCACGTAGTCGACGTCTCGGATCCCTCTGCGCCGGTTCGACTCGGAGGCGTGGACACCCCGGGTGTCTCCTTCGGTGTGGACGTCGAAGGTTCACTCGCCTTCGTCGCCGATGGCGATCACGGACTGCAGGTGATCGACATCTCCGATCCCGCGGTGCCCGTGATTCGGGGAAGCGTCGGCACGCCGGGGGCCGCGAATGCGGTGCGAGTCGAGGGCGCGCTCGCTCTGCTGGCCGACGGACCTCGAGGCCTGCAGGTGATCGATGTCGCGGACCCGGGCGCGCCTGCTTTGCTCGGGCATGTCGATACGCGGGGCAACGCGCGCGGCCTCGCGCTCTCGGGTTCGCTGGTGCTGGTGGCGGACGGAAACAGCGGACTCGCCGTGATCGACATTTCCGATCCCGCGCAGCCCGCCCTGATCGCAGAGATCGACACGCCGGGTCGAGCGGAGTCGGTGGCAGTGACCGGCTCGACGGCGTTCGTGGCCGATGGGACGAGCGGCCTTCAGGTGATCGATCTCTCGATTCCCACTTCGCCTGTGATCGTGCGCGCACTCGACACTCCGGGCCACGCGCAGGGCGTCTCGGTCCATGGCTCGCTCGTGCTGATCGCGGATCAGTCCGGCGGTCTGCAGGTGGTCGACGGATCGGATCCGTCGACTCCGGTGCTCCGTGGCAGTCTCGATACCAGCGGGATTTCGTACGCGGTCGACGCTGCGGGCGGGCTCGCGATCGTCGCCGACGGGTCGGACGGCGTGCAGGTGATCGACCTAGCGAGCCCTGGAGCGCCGCAGGCGGCCGGTCGCCTCGACACGCCGGGCCTTGCTCTCGGTGTTGCGCTCGCGGGCTCGGCAGCTCTCGTTGCCGACGGCGCGAGTGGCCTCGAGTCGATCGACGTGACCAATCCCGTTTCGCCCCGCCTGATCGGAAACGTGGGCACGCTGGGTCGGGCGGGCGGTGTCGCGCGATCCGGTTCAGTCGCCTTCGTGGCGGATGGTTCCGAGGGTCTACAGGTGGTCGACGTGGCCATCCCGGCCGCTCCGCGCCACGTTGCGTCGTTTGAAACCGCGGGCACTGCGCTCGGCGTCGCAGCAGCGGGAGCGCTCGTCTACGTGGCGGACGACGATCGCGGCCTGCAGGTGATCGATGCCTCGAACCCGGCGCTACCGATCCGCATCGGGGGCATCGAGACGCCGGGCACCGCGAGCGCCGTGGCCGTCTCGGGTTCGCTCGTGTTCGTGGCTGACGGTCGCGAAGGGCTGCATCTGATCGACGTCTCGAATCCCGCCTCGCCGGCTCACGTCGCGAGTCTCGCCACACCCGGCAACGCGAGCGGTGTCGCGGTGTCGGGATCGCTGGTGTTCGTCGCCGATGGTTTTGCCGGCCTGCAGGTGGTCGACATTTCCAATCCCGCGCGGCCGCTGCGGCGGGGAGGCTTCGATACCGCCGGCTACGCGCGCGGC
>CAZDHU010000319.1:0-8240 GCA_964505355.1 uncultured Myxococcaceae bacterium
CGATGATGCCGAGCGACATCGCGGCGACGCCGGACCGTTCCATCGAGAAGGTGTCCTTCGCCCCGGCCTTGCCGGTCTTCGCCCCGCTGCTCTCTTGCTCGCCGAGCAGCCGGTCCGGACCGACCGCGACGTCCTGCAAGAAGAGCTCGCCGGTCGGTGAACTGTGCATGCCCATCTTGCGCATGGGCTTGCTCCGGGTGAGACCGGGCGTGTCCTTGTCGAGAACGAAGTGCAGGATCTTGCGGTCGGCCGGATCGACGCCGGGCTCGTCGAGCTTGCAGATGAAGACGATGGTGTCGGCGAAGGGCCCGTTGGTGATGAACGTCTTGTTGCCGTTCAGGACGTAGCCGCCCTTGCCGTCGCGCTTCGCGGTTGCGCGCATGCCGCCGAACGCGTCGCTTCCCGAGCCGGGTTCGGTGATCGCCCAGGCGCCGATCTTGTCGAGCGTCAGCAGGTCGAGGGCCCAGCGCTTCTTCTGCGCGATGGTTCCCTTGCCCATGATCGCCGCCGCCGTCAGACCCATCGAAACGCCCATCGCCGAGACGAGCCCCGGACAGTGCCGGCAGAGTTCGATGACGGGAATCATCTGCATCGCAGCCGAATCGCCACCGTCTTCGCGCGGTGCGCGCTCGGGCTTCGCCGCCGGTGCCTCACCGCGCGACTTCGCCGCAGCCGCCTTCTCGTCCTTTTCGATCTGATGTCGGAATCGCTGCCGCGCGAGTTCGTCCATTCCGAAAGCCTTGATCATCTTGCGCAGGATGTCGTACGGCGGCAGGTCGCCGTGCTCGAGGGCCTCGACGTTCGGGACGATCTCCGCTTCGACGAACTTGCGCACCATGTCGCGGATCATTCGCTGGGATTCCGACCATTCGATCATCGAACTCTCCTTCTCGATTCACCCGCGGCGAATCGCTCGGGGTTGAGACCGCGCTCCTCGGACGCTGCGCGTCCTGCGGTGCGCAGCTGCCGCGAAGAGTCGCAATCCGCCGGGTGGCGGATTGCTCGGGGACGCTCTCGCTGCGCTCCTCGGACGCTGCGCGTCCTGCGGTGCGCAGCTGCCGCGAAGAGTCGCAATCCGCCGGTGGCGGATTGCTCAGGCATAATGGCTGCGGCGCTTGACCACGATTTCGCGGTCGAGTTCGAAGATGCGCGTGCGCTTCCAGCCTTCGGGGGCGTCGCCGGCTTCTCCGTCCGGGGTGGCTTCGCCGTCGCGCAGTCGTTCGTGTTTGAAGCCGAGCAGGCGCGTCGAGACGATGCCGACGTCCGCGCGCGACGGGTGATCGCGTTTGCCCAGCACCTCGGTCGCCGCGAAGACCGTGTCGCCCGCGAAGAGCGGGGCCGTGTGGCGGCCGGTGCGATAGACGAGATCGCCGAGCGCGTTGTCACCGACGTCCGGACAGGACAGCCCGAGGCAGAGCGTGAAGGGAATGCCGCCGAAGATGATCAGTTTTCCGCCGACGTACTGCTTCGGATTCAGATCGATCATGAACTGGTTGCAGTGCACCTGGCTCGTGTTGTCGAGGATGGCGGTGAGATGGATGTGTTCGCTGGTCATGGTGCGACCGCGCCAGTGTTCGATCCGTGTGCCCGGCTCGAACGCTTCGAAGTAGGTGTCGGCGCCGGACAGGTGCGAGAGCGCCCGGTAGTCACGGGTCGCATCGTACGGCGGTAGCCAGAGATCGCAGGCGACGTCGTCCGCCGCGACTTCTCCCACGTCCACGTTCTTCGCGTCGTCGCGTTTCCAGACCTGCACCTTGCGCTGCCACGCCATCACGATTGCTTCGTCGCTCTCGCCGACGTTCTTGCGCGCGACCGACTGCACGTGGACGACGCCGAGCTTCGGATTGCTGGACGACGGCTTCACGCCGAGCACGCGGGTGTCGACTTCGATCGTGTCCCCGACGTAGACCGGCGCACCGAAGCGCATGTCGATGTATTCGAGGTTGGCGCGCGCATTCTCCGAAACGTCTTCGACGGTCTGGCTGAAGGCGACCAGCATCACCAGACCGGGCGGAACGACGAGGCCGCGAAAGCCGTGCGCGCGCGCGTAGCGCGCATTTTTCGCCAGCGGATTCGTGGTCATCGTGAACTCGGTGAAGCTGCTGAAGAGGCCTTCGGTGATGGTCTTGCCGCCTTTGTGACGGAACGTCTGGCCGAGCCGGAAATCTTCGAGATGGTTGCCGGTGATCTTCCGGAGAATGCGGGGGGACTCGCTCACGGATCGGGACTCCTCGTCTGCCTGCGTGTCTTCGCCGCGCACGGACAGGCGCTCGTGCGGGACGCAGAAACTAGCTTGGCTCGCGCGCGAGCGCGTCCGTCCCGGAGGCCTCGTCTCTTCGACGTTCGCGGACGATCCGGGCTAGTTTCGGCGACCATGACGCCGCTCTCGGCCAATGCCCTCCGCGTGCTCGAGGCCCGCTACTTCCGGCGTGATGAAAACGACCGCGTGGTCGAGGACTGGGAGGCGCTTTGCCGTCGCGTCGCGCACGGCGTGGCCGAGGCCGAGCACGCGTTCG
The DNA here is from genome assembly GCA_964505355.1 of uncultured Myxococcaceae bacterium. GTDB lineage: Bacteria > Myxococcota_A > UBA9160 > UBA9160 > UBA9160 > CAZDHU01. The sequence goes on from CAZDHU010000319.1 coordinate 2,517, forward strand.
GCGCCGAGCCCGGTCCGGTCGCCGAGGCGTTTTTCGACACCCTGCTGCGTTGCGAGTTTCTGCCGAACTCGCCGACCCTGATGAACGCAGGCACGCCGAACGGGCAGCTCTCGGCCTGTTTCGTGCTGCCGATCGAAGACACGATCGAGAGCATTTTCGACGCGCTGAAGCGGATGGCCCGGATCCACCAGTCGGGGGGAGGGACGGGCTTCGATTTCTCGAAGGTGCGGCCGAAGGGCGATCTCGTCCGCTCGACCCACGGTGTCGCCTCCGGGCCGGTTCCGTTTCTCGACGTCTTCGACGCGGCCACCTCGGTGGTCAAACAGGGCGGCCGCCGGCGCGGCGCGAACATGGGCGTGCTCCGCGTCGATCATCCCGACGTCGAGGAGTTCATCGCCTGCAAGAACGACCCCGCGCGGCTGGCCAACTTCAACCTCTCGCTCGGAACGACGGACGCGTTCTGGCGCGCGGCCCGATCCGGGGACGCCTTCGCACTGGTCAATCCTCGTACCGGCCGCGTCGTGCGCCGCGTCGACGCGCGCGAGCTCGCCCGCCGTATCGCGCAGTACGCATGGGCGAGCGGTGATCCGGGCCTGATCTTCCTCGACGCCGTCAATCGCGAGAATCCGACGCCGAAGCTCGGCGCGCTGGCGGCCGTGAATCCGTGCGGCGAACTGCCGCTGCTTCCGAACGAAGCCTGCAACCTCGGCTCGATTCGTCTCGATGCATTCGTTCGCGAGGGGCGGCTCGATTGGGAACGACTCGAAGCGACGGTCGAGCTGGCCGTGCGCTTTCTCGACGACGTGATCGAAGTCGGCCAGCTCCCGGATCCGGAGATTTGCGCCGTCACGCGTGCCAACCGCAAGATCGGCCTCGGTGTGATGGGGTTCGCCGATCTGCTGGTGGATCTCGGTGTGCCGTACGACGACGACGAAGCGGTGCGGGTGGCCGATCGGGTGATGCACGTGATTCGCGAGGCCGCGCAGCGCGCCTCGGCGCGGCTCGCCGCGACGCGCGGCACCTTTCCCAATTTCGCGGGATCCCGCGCGGAAGCGTGCGGCCTTCGCCTGCGCAACGCGACGCTGACCTCGATCGCGCCGACCGGCACGCTGTCCATTCTCGCGGGCTGCGCGGGCGGGATCGAACCGTACTTCGCACTCGCGTTCATCCGGCACGTACTCGACGGAGCCCGGTTGCCGGAGACCAATCCGCGCTTCGAAGCGGCCCTGCGGCGAGCCGGCGCATTCAGCGCGGATCTGCTCGCCGAGGTGCAGGCGCGAGGCTCGGTCCGCGGGCTCGCCGGTGTGCCGGATTCGGTCCAGCGTCTCTTTCCGACGGCGCCCGATCTCGCAGCGGAGCGGCATCTCGCGGTTCAGCAGGCGTTTCAGCGTCACGTCGACAACGCCGTCTCGAAAACGATCAACCTGCCGGCGAGCGCGACGCCGGAGGACGTCGAGGCGATCCATTTCTCGGCCTTCGAGCGCGGGCTGAAGGGCGTCACCGTCTTTCGCGAAGGCTGCAAGGGCGTGGCCGTGCTGGTGCGCGGCGAAGGATCCGAGCTGGTCGCGCCGGCGGATTACGCGGGCGATTGTGCCGAACACTTCTGCGCGTGAACGGCCACCGCGCGAACTCGAAGGCGACGGCAGAGCAGAAGCGTCGCGAGGCCGAAGCCGAGCAGCGAAGCGCCGTTCGGTTCGGGAACGATCTGCGTCGAGATCGCACCGACGGCGTCGATGTCGGCGCCGACCGACGGCCCCGTTTGATCGCCCTCGTTCCCGTCGTCGGTCAGCCGCACGTACGAGAATCGATTCGCGGCCCCGAACCCGAAGGCATCGAGGTCGATGCCGGCGGTGGAGCCGAAGACCTTGCCCACCGAGAACCAGGTCGCGCCGTCGGTGCTGATCTCGACGAACGTGTCTTCGACGTCGTCGCCCACTTCGAAGACCCAGAGATCGAGCGCGCTGCTGTCGCTGCCGGTCAGCAGGTTGTCGGTGAAGCGCAGGGTGATGCTGCCGCCGTCGCCGAGCGATGCGAACGCGCAGGCCTGCGTGCCGTCGCACGTGCTGCCGCCCACGTAGTTCGGGACGCCGAGCGTGGCGGCCGGATTGCGCCGCGAGGCCGATGGCTCGCCGTTCACGAGCGACGGGGCGAAGAACACCACTTCGTCCGCGAACGAGGCGGCGCCTTCCGGAAACTCCGTGCCGCCCTGCGAGTTGCCAATGAACGTCGCCGATGCGGGCGACGCCGCGCACGCGCCGGCCAGCAGAACAGCCGCACTCCATCCCAACGATCGACGTGACATCGCGCCCCCCCTCTTCGAGATGCGGGCCCGCGCGCTGCGAGATTCGGGGCCCGGAGCTTCGCGTTCGGCGCGCTTCCCTCGAGCGGTTCGCCGCGACGCTCATGGAGAAGTGGTCGAGAGAAGTCGTTCGTGGCACGAACGAGATCGCGCGTCGCGAGTTCACGCAGAATCGCAGGACGGCGGGGTTAACCCCGCGACACTCGATTCGAGTCGCCCCTCGCGATCGATTCGACGGCTCGCCGTTCGCCTGTTTCTCGATGCGCGAGCGCATTCGGGCCCGCGCATCGTCCGACACGACCCGACGCCGCATTGCGTCGCCGAACCTGCTCGTTGCGGCGCCGCATCCCGGCCGGTGGGTGCCCGGCGTCGCTTTGATTCGCACGAAACGGGGCCTTCAGGCTGGTCCCGCGCTGCGAGCGTGTCATGCTCGGCCACCGGTGCGGCGGACGCGGTGTCCGAAGCACACCCGAGGGATCGAGATCGACCGGAATCAGTCGCAGGAGGCCCGATGATCGTTGCCGTTCCCCGCGAGCACGCAGCCGGCGAACGCCGTGTCGCGCTGGTTCCGGACGCCGTCAAGACGCTGGTCTCGAAGAAGATTGGGGTTCAGTTCGAAACCGGGGCCGGGGTGGCGGCGGGATTTTTGGATTCGGACTTCGAAGCCGCCGGTGCCGAGCGCGTGCCGTCGGGCGACGCCCTCTACGCGAGTGCCGACGTCGTACTCACGCTGCAGCCGCCGGGCGACGGCGACCTGAATCGGCTGCGTGAAGGGCAGACGCTGATCGGGTTGTTGAAGCCGCTCGACCGGCCGAAGGTGTCGGCCGAGCTGGCGCGCCGTCGCGTCACGGCCTTCGCACTCGAACTGGTGCCACGCATCACGCGTGCACAGTCGATGGACGTGCTCTCGTCGCAGGCCACGATCGCCGGCTATCACGCGGTGCTCGTCGGTGCGTCGGCGCTGCCGAAGATCGTGCCGATGCTGACCACCGCGGCGGGTACGATCGCCGCGGCCCGCGTGCTCGTGATCGGAGCGGGCGTCGCGGGGTTGCAGGCGATCGCGACCGCACGCCGTCTCGGAGCGGCCGTCGAGGCCTACGACACCCGGCCCGCCGTCAAGGAGCAGGTACAAAGTCTCGGCGCACGGTTCGTCGAGCTCGATCTCGACACCAAAGACGCAGAAGGTGCCGGCGGCTACGCGAAGGCGCAGGACGAAGCGTTCTACGCGCGACAGCGCGAACTGCTCGGCGTTCGCATGCGCGGCATCGACGTCGTCATCACCACCGCGCTGGTGCCGGGCCGCCGCGCACCGCTGCTGATCGACGAAGCCGCCGTGCGCGGAATGCGTGCCGGTTCGGTGATCGTCGATCTGGCAGCCGAGAACGGCGGCAACTGCGCGCTCACCCGTCCGGGCGAAACGGTGGTCGAGCACGGCGTCACGATCTGCGGCGTGCTGCAGCCCGCGAGTGCCCATCCCGCGCACGCGAGTCAGCTCTTCGCGCGCAACGTCGTCACCTTCCTCGCGCATCTCGCGAAAGAGGGAACGCTGGTGATCGATCGCGAAGACGAGATCACGAAGGGATCGCTGGTCGCTCACGGCGGAGAGCTGGTGCATCCGGCGGTGGCCGCGCGCCTCGCCGAGGAGGTCGGATCGCGATGAGCTACGACATCTGGCCGCTGATTTTCGTGTTCGTGCTGGCGACGTTCATCGGATTCGACGTGATTCGCAACGTGTCGCGTCTGCTGCACACACCGTTGATGTCGCTCACCAACGCGATCTCGGCGATCGCGATCGTCGGCTCGCTGCTGATTGCCGGTGAAGAGCACGACCTGTTTTCGACCACGCTCGGCACGATCGCCGTGGCCGCGTCCACCATCAACATCGTCAGCGGATTCTTGATCACCGACCGAATGCTGAAGATGTTCCGCCGGCCGGGAGGGCAGAAGTGATGGACGGGCTCGCGCACCATTTCCAGCAGGCGAGTTACGTCGCGGCCACCGTCTTCTTCGTCTTCTCGCTGCGCTGGCTCTCGCATCCGAGCACGGCCCGTCGCGGCGTCGGCGCGGGCGCGCTCGCGATGGGCATCGCGGTGATCGGTACGCTGGTCGATCCGAAGATCGAGAGCTTCGTCTGGATCGGCGTCGCGATGGTGGTGGGGACGATCGTCGGAGTGCCGCTTTCGCGGGTCGCGCTGACGGCGGTGCCCCAGCGAACCGCGCTGTCTCACGCCTTCGGCGGTCTGGCCGCCGGCCTCGTCGGCACCGCAAAGTTCTATCTCTGGTCGGCCGAGGGCGAGCTGACGACGTTTCGCATCGTGGCCATCGTGGTCGAAGTCTTGCTCGGCTTTCTGACCTTCACGGGAAGTTTGATGGCCGCCGGCAAGCTGCAGGAGATCCTGCCCGGCCGGCCGATGACGTATCGCAACCAGAACGTCGTCAACTTCGCGCTCTTCGCGCTGGCCGGCGTCTGCGGCGCCTGGCTGGTGCTCGATCCGACGCGAACGGAACTGTTTCCGGTGATGATCGGCCTCTCGCTGACGTTCGGCGTCCTCTTGATCCTCCCGATCGGCGGTGCCGACATGCCGACGGTGATCGCGCTGCTCAACTCCTACGCCGGGCTCGCGGCGGTGGCGATGGGCTTCGCGCTCGACAACAAACTGCTGATCACCGCCGGTGCGCTCGACGGATCTTCCGGGCTCATCCTCTCGATCATCATGTGCCGCGCGATGAACCGCTCGTTCTCGAACGTGCTCTTCGGCGCCTTCGGGCAGGTCCAGGCGTCGAGCGCGACGGGCGAACAGAAGGAGTACAAGGCGGCGACCGTGACCGATGCCGCGCAGATCCTCGAGAACGCGAACCTCGTGGTGATCGTGCCCGGCTACGGCATGGCCGTCGCGCAGGCCCAGCACCGGTTGCGCGAGCTCTACGACCTGCTCACCAAACGTGGCATCGACGTGCGGTTCGCCATTCATCCGGTGGCCGGACGCATGCCCGGGCACATGAACGTGCTGCTCGCGGAAGCCGACATCCCCTACGACCGGCTGGTCGAAATGGACGACATCAACCCCGACATGGGGCAGGTCGACGTGGCGCTCGTCGTCGGCGCGAACGACGTCGTGAATCCGGCGGCACACGAAGATGCCGGCAGTCCCATCTACGGCATGCCGATCATCGACGCCGAGAAAGCGAAGACGATCTTCGCCATCAAACGCTCGAAGAATCCCGGTTTCGCCGGCATCGACAACGAACTCTACTTCCGTGACAACTGCCTGATGTTGTTCGGTGATGCGAAGGCCGTGATCGGCGAAGTCGTGAAAGAGCTGTCGGGGCAGTCGGGGATTCACTGACAGGGTCACCGCAGATGGGATTCGCGAGATGCGGAGCCGGAGCCGGCGCCGGCAAGGGCCACGCTGCTCCGTGGCTCG
>CAZDHU010000320.1:0-3182 GCA_964505355.1 uncultured Myxococcaceae bacterium
TGGCGTTGCCGTCATTCTCTAGGAACTTTTGGGTGTTCTTCTCGTAATCGTCAATTAAAACCCTACCCGGCTTAGCTAGATAGTGCTTACAGGGGGTGATGAAGTACTTCCTGAAGTCTTGCCCGAAGTAAGCCTGGATAGCCTGCACCTTACCCTGGGAGGAGTAAGCGTTCTTGGAGCAGGCGGTAGCTACCACGAAATCGCTAGCGTAGCGGGCGATGATATCGAGTAGGTCTTCAGCCCAGGGGTAGAAGGTAATGTTCTTCCACCACTCAGGGCCTTGGGCGTCAATTGGAGCCCAGAATTCTTCAGCGGTCAATCCCCAATCCTCGAAGTAGTCAAACTTGTTGGGAACGTATCCGGGGCGACCGTGGATACGGTTGGCGGATTCTACGAAGTCCACCAATACCCCGTCCATATCGCAGACGATTTCCATGTTAAGCTCGGCTCCGGTTGTATTTCTCGCGTGGCCCACACCGCATGGGCTCAAAATAGGCGTACACTCCGTCTAGAACGATCCCACACCCCAGCATGGGGCGGACAACGAAATCACGGCCATAAGCGAAGGCATAGCTACGACAGTCTATACCACACCCGACATTAAGTCCAAAGATGGTCGAAGTGTCGTTGGCGTGCCATTTAACACCGGCATAGGTGTGAATATGCCCAATCGACGTAGATTGCCTCTTTTGAATAGCGAGGTTGATAGCCGCGTCTTTTCCACTATTCCCTGTACCGTGAGTGTAGAGAACCCCGTCTATCTGGTGGGAGAACTGCCAGTTCCAATTGGGGGTCTCCCAGACTTCCTTGTAGGGCCGGATGAAGGCAGTGGACACTCCGGCATCCTTAGCCTTGCGGTAGTGAAGCTCGTCGTGGTTGCCTATACAAACATCGAGCTTTGGAAAGCACCGTTTCCAAGACCTAAGTTGTTTGCGGGCAAGGACTACTTCATCCCCAGGAGAGCGGCCATCTGGGTCGTGTTCGTGGAAGTTGTGAGCGTGGTTGTCTACTATATCCCCGATTGAAACAACCTTAGTGACATTCCATTGGGCAAATGTATCCTGGCAGAACCTCAGGTACATCGGGTGCGTGAATGGGGCGTGCATATCCCCAATGATGCCTACTCTCGCCATACTTACTCCGATAAAGAGGGGTCTCGGCGGTACCCCAACCGCCAGAGCAGATTAGTAAGATCGTGGCTTACTTCCTTGACATACTCTTCAGAGTACATCTTGAAGTTCTCAGCATGACGAACTTCATGGATGTAGGTCTCTAGTTCTTGTTTACCCCGTAGTCGGGTGTCAATCCGAACTTTCTTGTTGGGGGTATCAGGATGGTCACAATCGCCATCACGATTGAGAGCATCTGGTATCCTCTCCCTTACTAGGAGCCACCGTTTACCGTTGATACGGAATTCTAGTACGGGCTTAGCCATCACTCTAGTCTAAGGGGGATGGGGGGACTAGTAAAGAAGTCAAGCTAAATTTTGCTTTGCTAGCAAGGCTTGACGACGAAGTTCTTTAGCTGCGGCCTGCTCCATCTTTTCCTGGGAAGGAAGAGGAGGATTTTGTTGCTGCTGGAGTAACTTCTTACGGCGACGGTCTTTAGGGTGTCCCAGAATGAGACGAGAGAAGAAAGAGAGTGAACGCTTGACCATATCCGAAATCCTCCACCCAAATCTATTGAGAGCGGCCTCTCTCTTATGGCAGCCACAGCCCTTCTTTTTCTTTATTCCAAGTTTGGATAGTAGTGAAGCCACAAAAGTACCTAACCCCTTCCGTCTAGGAAGGAGCTTGGGTACTGGGGCAGAATGACACTGCTGCTTATGTTTTGTTAGGTCTACACCGGGAGGGGCCTTCCTGTTGCACCCAGGAAGAGTACAGGCTCCAGTACTATCGAAGACACAGAGAGCCATTACACTATCGGAACCCCAGGATTAAAAGTGTAGGTTACCGTTCCTAGATCATTAAGAGCACAATCCTGTTGGGTATAGGAGATCGACTTAGGAACTCCCCGGCACCATTCGTCAAAGGTCCATTCTGGAGGGAGAGGACTACCTCTTCCGAAAAAACAACAACTATTATCAAAAGCAGAACTAGAAGGGGGTGAAAGAACTCCATCTATATATAGACAAGCAGTCTGCCTGAAATAAGGCATATTAACGCCGACAACCCCTCCACTACAAGTCACGCAAAGTGCTACCGAATGAAGATAATTTCTAACGGTATAAGTATGATCGTCTTCTATACGACAGGGAGGACGAGTTCCTACACAGGTTCTAGTTGACAATAGTGGACCATCACAAACATTGTCAGAAAGAACTAAAGTCCCACAGTAGAGTATTCCAGGCGCAAGCTCCTCTGATAAATCTATGGTATAGCTTCCGTCGATATTGCTACAAGTGTGGTGCTCTACTTCATCCCCTAGTATTATTGTACCACCGAATGATTTTTTGCAAGTACATCTATTGGAGAATGTAAAGTCGTAGTCTTGGAAGCCTGACACCGTGAGAACCATATGCGTAGTGATAGCCCAGATATCCGAACAGTAAGCACAGGAAGGGCAGCAGCAATCAACGTTAGCAGCCAACTTTCCATCACGGAGAAGTAATTCCCCTCCTCTTGTATAGAGAGACATTGTTACTCCGGGCAGGTGGTAACTGGAACGGTTACATCTAACGAACCCGAGCTATTATCTACGCCATATACATCCACGTCTTTGTAGTAGATCGTAAGCTTCAGGTTACCTCCAGTAATTGTGAGGGTCGGAGGATTGGCTGGGTCTAGGCAGCGGATTGTCTTATTGGTTTTAACCTTGATACGACAAGGACCATTATCATCACTCTGATCTCCGTCCTCTTTATCAATACCGTGTTCAGAGCTAATAATCGCTTCAACATCAAGAACTAGCTTACATCCATCTATACCAGCCTTGATATTATCCGTAGAGGCTTTAAGACCGCAACCCGCAATAGCAGCCACATCGACGGCTAACTTACAAGGATCATCCCGATTATTACCATCTAACTCTTGAACCTTGAGACCGCAGCCTGCTAGATCAGAAGGCTTAACCCTAATACGAACCTCATGGTTAGCAGTATTATCATTACAAACTTCCAACCCACAACTTACTAGATCACTGGGTTTAATTGCTAGAGAGCACTCAGTTCTAGCCCAGGGGTC
>CAZDHU010000321.1:0-4303 GCA_964505355.1 uncultured Myxococcaceae bacterium
GCGCCCGCGACTCGAGTCGTGATGCCCGTTCTGATCAAGCGCTACGCGAACCGCAAGCTCTACAACACCGAAACCAGCCGCTACATCACGCTCAAGGGCATCGCCGAGCTGATCGAAGCGGGCACCGAAGTGTGCGTCACCGACAACGAGAGCGGCGAAGACATCACCTCGATCACGCTCTCGCAAATTCTCGTCGACAGCGAACGCACCAACCGTGGCGTTTCCGGCAATCTGCTGACCGAACTGATTCAGCGCAGCGGCGAAGCGCTCTACGGCGCGCTGCGCAAGGGCGTCGACGAGGCCAGCGAAGGCATCGAAGGGTTGCAGCGCAACGTGCGGCGTCTGGTGGCGGGGCGCGAACGCGAAGGCGGCGCACGGATCGGCGAGTGGATCGCCTTTGCGGCACCGGACTTCGATCGCGTGGTGCAGAGCGCGATCGAGCGCGTCGTTTCGCTGCTCGATCTTCCCCGGCGCTCCGACCTCGAAAGCCTGAACGCAAACCTCCAGCGAGTCGCGCGCGCACTCGAAACGCAAAGCGCGCGCCGGCCGGCTGAAGCCACCAATCCGGCCGCGAGCACGGCCGAACCGCCCCGCGCACACGAGAACCGCACGTCGTCTTGATCGGCGGGGTCAGTCGGCGGGATCGGTCCGCCGGCGCAGCGCTTCGTCGAGCATCGCCTGAATCCGGCTGCGCAGCGTCTCGGTGAGGCGCGATACCAGCAGCTCGTCGGACGCCGCCTCGCGCGCCAGATCGGCCAGCGGCAGTGGCGGACCAAACTCGATCGACCAGCGCGCCGGCAACGGAACCAGCCCGAACGGCCCGAGCCACGGGAAGGTCGGCGTCACGGGCACGAAGGGCAGCCCCACCAGCCTCGCCAGCGTGTGCATCTTGAAGAGCACGGGATGCGCTTCTTCCGCACCGACCACCGCGACCGGCACCAGCGGAACGCCTGCTTCGAGCGCGACGCGCACCGCACCGCCGCGCCCAAATCGCTGCAGGCGATAGCGCTCTCGATAGACCTTCGCGGCTCCCTTGATGCCTTCGGGAAACGCGATCACGGGGCGACCGTGCGCCAGCAGCCATTGCGCGTTCTCGCGACAGGCCCGGACGCCGCCGATCCGCGTCAGCCACGGCTGCGCGAAGGGCAAGGTCGCCAGCCAGTCCGCGACCAGAAACCGCGGACGCGGACTCGACGGCCGAAGTCGCGCGACCGCATGCGCGAGCATGATCCCGTCCCAGGGCAGAAGCCCCGAGTGGTTGCCCACGATCAGATGACTGCCCGACGCGGGCAGATGCTCTGCGCCGCGAACCTCGATGCGCCACCAGCGATCGTGCAGCCAGTCGAACAGCGGAGCTGCACGGCGCAGCGCATCGGCTTCGAGGCCGAACTCGTCGACGTCGCCGGAGCGCTCGTCCATTCCCACGCGCTGCAACGCCTGCCGCGCGCGATCGAAGAGGCCCATCCAATCCGCGTTCGCGAGCGACTCGCCCGCACGTTCGACGACGGCCCGCACTCCGCCGGCGCTCTCGTCGCTCGACGAAAGCCGGCGGCCGATTTCCTCGCGCAGGTCGTCGATTGCCCGTCGCAGCGTCACGGGATCCTCGTCGCTCGCTCGCGCGCTCATCCGCGCCTCGCCGCCGCGCGAAGCCGGCGAGCGGCAACGAACGAACTCCAGGTTTCGCGCGTCGAGAACACGGGATCGCCGAACTCTTTCCAGCCTCGCGATCCATCGGCCACGAAGAGAAAACGCAGGTAGTCGTAGAACCCGGATGGCGCATCGCCCGTACGCCCCTGCGAGAGCGCGCCGAGCAGCGCGTACCAGAGCCGGACGGGAACCGGCACGCTTCGCTTTCCGGCCAGCGCGAGCAGCATCGAGAGCGGAAGAACGCCGCGTGAAACGACGTTGAACACGCCGGGGTGACGCTCGAGCGCAGCGGTTTCGATCACGCGCAGTACGTCGTCTTCGTGCACGAGCTGCAGCAGCGGGTCGTAGCCGAGCAGCGTCGGGACGACGGGGCGCGCGAACATGCGCGCGATCGGATCGTCGATCGTCGGGCCGAGAATCCAGCACGGACGAAGCACGGTGACCTCGGTTTCGGGATGCCGCTCTCGAAACCGCGCGACCAGTGCCTCCGCTTCGACGCGATTGCGGACGCCGTGCGCCGCGTCGTGTCCGCGCAGCGGGTGGTTCTCGTCGAGAAAGTTCGGATTGTCGGGACGTGCGCCGTAGACCATCGTCGACGACAGCACGACCAGCCGCTTCACCTTCGCCGCGGCACAGGCGTGCAGGACGTGCAGCGTCCCGAGCGTTTCGAGTTCGTGGTCGTACTCGAGGTCGGCGGTCGGTTCGCTGCGGAACGCGGCGTGAACCAGCACTTCGACGCGCTCGCGCTCGAAGACGTCGACCAGCGACGCATCCGCCGTCGGTTCGGTCAGATCGAGCCGATGCCAGCGCAGCCGGTCGTCCATCCGATACGGGCGCCGAACGTCGATGCCCACCACCGTCGTGTCCGCGCGTGCGAGAAGCCGGAGCGCGAGGCGGCCACCGAGGAACGTGCGCAGGCCCGTGATGGCGATCGAAGACGGCGTGCCCATGGGGCTCCTGCGCGGTCACGCACCGTGACCGCTGCCAGATCCTCCAATACCATCGGCGTTCGTGGGAGTCACGCGTCGCGTCCTGCTGGTCGACGATCTGCGCTATCGCGACCATCGAACTCCGGCCGGTCATCCCGAACGGCCCGAACGGCTCGCCGCCACCGCGAAGGCGATCGATCCGCGTCGCGCTCGACTCACCCCGCTGCTGCCGCGCCCCGCCGGCGATGAAGAGCTCCTGAGAGTTCACACCCCCGCGCATCTCGAGCGCATCGCCGCCACCGCGCAGCACGCGCCGGTGGCACTCGATCCCGACACCTTCGCTTCGGCCGCGAGCCACGAGATCGCGCGACTCGCGGCGGGCGCCGCGATCGATCTCGCGCTCGCGGTCGCACGCGGAGACGCCGACGCGGGTTTCGCGGCGGTCCGGCCGCCGGGCCATCACGCGGAAGCAGAACGCGCAATGGGTTTCTGTCTGTTCAACTCGATCGCCATCGCCGCGCGCGCACTGCAGGTGCAGGCCGGGCTCGAACGCGTGCTGGTGATCGATTGGGACGTGCATCACGGCAACGGAACGCAGCGATGCTTCGAACGCGATCCCTCCGTGCTCTACTTCTCGACGCATCAGTTCCCGTTTTATCCGGGTACCGGCGACTGGATCGAAACCGGCGTCGGCGCTGGTGCCGGAACGACCGTCAACGTTCCGATGCCCGCCGGCTGCGGCGATGCCGAGTACATCGGCGCCTTTCAGCGCGTGCTCGTTCCGGTCGTGCGCTCGTATCGACCGGAGATGCTGCTCGTGTCCTGCGGCTTCGACGCGCACACCGACGATCCGCTCGCCTCGATGGAGGTCAGCGACGAAGGCTTCGCGGAACTGGCCCGAATCACACGCGCACTCGCGGACGAGGTGTGCGGCGGCAAAGTGGTGGCGATGCTCGAAGGGGGCTACGGCGAGCGCGGCCTGCAGGCGGGCACCGCAGCCGTGCTCGATGCCTGGCTCGCACCGACGACGCCGGCGCTGGCTCCGTCGATCGAGATGCCTCCGGGAAGCGCGCTGCGCCACGTCGTGCAGCCGGTGGCAAACGCGCATCCGCGCTTCTTCACCGACTCCGCCGCTTCCTAGCTCGAACCGCATCGCGACAGCCCTTCGAATGGGGGCCCGCGCGTTCGGGTGACACAACATCTTGTAGGGAGTTTTTTTTCGCGTGCGCGCGCGAAAAAAGTCCACTTCTGCGTTGACGGAAATTTCTGGTGGGAGTACAAACCTGCCGAGTGGGATGAGGTGTCATCAAGTGGCAGACAAAGCAGGTCGATGCCTCATTCAGCGAGTCGAGTGGTTCGAGGTGGTCGGGTTGAGCAGGGAGCGAAATCGAGGCGATGTTCCGCGGACGCTTCATGCACACGATGGATCCGAAGGGACGCGTGAGCATTCCGGTCTCCTTTCGCGCGCTGCTTCGCGACGCCGAAGGTCGGTCGCCCATCCTGACCAACCTGCAGCATTGCATCGCCCTCTATGCGCATGCCGACTGGCTCGAGGTCGAGGACGAGCTGACGCGAGGACCGTCGATGAAGCCCGAGGTGCAGGCCGTTCAGCGCTTCATGGTGTCGGGCGCGACGGAGTGCCCGATCGACGGAGCCGGACGCGTTCTCGTTCCGCCGTATCTGCGCCGGCACGCAGCGCTCGAGAAAGAGATCGTGATCGCCGGGGT
>CAZDHU010000322.1:0-1770 GCA_964505355.1 uncultured Myxococcaceae bacterium
AGCAGCTCGACGAGATCCTGGACATGGAGCGTTCGACGCTGGACCGCCGACTGGACGAGGCGAACCAGGCCCAGCAGCCGCAAGGTGAGGCCGGGCAGCAGGGTGACCAGGGCCAACCACAGCAGAGCGGCTCACCGCAGGGTTCGCCGGAAGGGGCCGAGGCCTCACAGCAGGGCAGCCAGCAGAGCCGGGGCCAGCAGCAGGACGGTGGCGAAGGCAGCGAGGGTCAGCAGGGAAGCAAGCAACCCGGGCAGCAAGGTCAACCGGAAAGTGAGTTCGCAGAGATGTTGCGGAACATCGCGAACAAGAAGAAGGAGTACATCGAGCAGCTGCCCGAGGATGTTGCGGGGCAGGTGAAGCAGCTCCAGCAGTATGAGTTCATGGACCCCGAGGCGCAGGCGAAGTTCAACGAGCTGCTGGAGAGCCTGAAGAAGGCGATGATGGACTCGTTCTTCAAGGACATGTCTCAGCAGATCCAGAACATGTCGCCGGAAGACATGCAGCGGATGAAAGACATGGTCCGCGACATGAACCAGATGTTGCAGGACAAGATGGCGGGCAAGGACCCGAACTTTGATCAGTTCATGCAGCAGTACGGAGACATGTTCGGGGACAACCCACCACAGTCGCTGGAAGAGCTGATCCAGAACATGCAGCAGCAGATGGGCGCGATGCAGAGCCTGATGGACAGCCTTCCCGGGGAGATGCGCCAGCAGCTACAGGACCTGCTATCGGACAAGATCGGCGATTCAGAGCTTCAGCAGTCACTGAGCGAGCTTGGGCAGAATCTCGAGTATCTCTACCCGATGCGGGACATGCGGAACCAGTATCCATTCCGGGGAGACGAAGAGATCGACCTTGAATCGGCAATGCAGCTGATGAACCAGATGCAGTCGATCGATGAACTCGAGCGGCAGCTGGAGCGGACGCAGTACGGCGGGGACATCGAGGACATCGACGTCGACAAGCTGGAAGACATCCTGGGACCCGAAGCGCGGGAGACGCTGGACCAGCTGAAGCAGTTCCTCGAGATCCTCGAAGAGGCCGGGTACATCCGGAAGAAGGGCAACGGCTTTGAGCTGACGCCGCGGGGGACACGGAAGATCGGCCAGCGGGCGTTGGCAGAGATCTACCGGCAGCTAAAGAAAGACACGTTTGGCAAGCACGAGACGAAGGATTCGGGGCACGGCGGCGACCGGACGGATGTGACAAAGCAGTACGAGTTCGGGGACCCGTTCCACCTGGACATCCAGAAGACGATGTTCAACTCGATGCTGCGGGTAGGCCCGGGCACGCCGATCAAGCTCCATCCAGACGACTTCGAGGTGAACAAGACGGAGCTGCTGACGCAGACGGCGACCGTAATCATGCTCGACCTGAGCTGGTCAATGGCGCTGCGCGGGAGCTTCCAATCGGCGAAGAAGGTGGCGCTGGCGCTGAACAACCTGATTTCGTCGGCGTACCAGCGGGACAGCCTGTACATCATCGGCTTCAGCGCGTACGCGCGGGAGTTGAAGGCGGACCAGCTTCCGTACGTGCGCTGGGACGAATCAGTGCTCGGGACGAACATGCACCACGCGCTGATGATCGCGCAGAAGCTGTTGGCGAAGCACACGCAGGGGACGCGGCAGATCATCATGATCTCGGATGGCGAGCCGACGGCGCACCTGGAGAAGGGGCGCAGCTACTTTGCCTATCCGCCGAGCCCGATCACTATCCGTGAGACGCTCAAGGAAGTGAAGCGCTGTACGCAGAAGAACATCACGATCA
>CAZDHU010000323.1:0-4202 GCA_964505355.1 uncultured Myxococcaceae bacterium
GCTCGCGCCGCTGATCCGTCCGACGCTTCACCGCCTCGCGGCGGTCGGCGCGCGTGCGCAGGAGGATGCGCAGCGCTTCGTCGCGCTGGGCGTCGATCCCGCCCGCGTGCAGGTGACCGGTGATTTGAAACTCGACGTGCCCGCGACGCCCGTCCGGCTCGCCGCCGATCTCGCGCGGGCCATCGGCGAGGCGCCGCTCTTCGTCGCGGGGAGCACGCATGCGGGCGAAGAAGAGATCGCGCTCGACTGCCTCCAGAAGACCGAGGCCGCGGGCCTTGCCTGCGCGCTCGTGCTCGCGCCGCGGCATCCCGCTCGCGCGAGCGAAGTCGCTCAGCGGGTGCGTGCGTGCGGACGCCGGCTCGTGCTGCGTTCGGCGCTGTCGGGCGAGGCGCTTTCGGCGGGGGAGGTGTTGCTGCTCGACGGCATCGGGGATCTCGCTGCGATCTACGCGCGCGCGACGCTCGCGTTCGTCGGTGGCACGCTGCTGCCGATCGGCGGACACAACGTGCTCGAACCCGCACAGGCGGGGCGACCCGTCGTCTTCGGTCCTCGGCTCGACAATGTTCGAGAGGCCGCGGACCGGTTGCTGCGGGCCGGTGCCGCGGTCGTGGTCCACGATGCGCGATCGATGGCCGACGAGCTGGTGCGGGCGCTGCGCGATCCCGGCGCGGCGTCGGCGCGGGGGGAAGCGGGGCGCCGTGCGCTGGCCGGGCACCAGGGCAGTGCGCTGCGCGCCGCCGAGCTGATCGATTCGTTGCAGGAGGCGAGCGCGTGAGGTTGCCCTGGCTCGAGCGGCGCGACGAGACGCGCTGGCAGCGGCTCGCGCTGGTTCCGCTCGCGGTGATCGCTGCGTTCTACGGTCTCGCGGCGCGCGCGCATCGCGCGCTCGTCCGGCCCCGGCACAATCCCGCCTGCCGTGTGATCAGCGTCGGCAATCTCGTGGTCGGCGGTTCGGCGAAGACGCCGGCGACGGCGTGGATCGCCTCGCAATTGAGGGATCGCGGACATCGAACGGCGATCGCGAGCCGTGGACACGGGCGGCGTTCGCGTGCGCCGCTGGTGGTCGTGAGCGACGGCCGTCACGTCCACGCATCGGTGCGTGAAGCCGGCGACGAACCGATGCTGCTGGCCGGCCTCGCACCGGGTGTGCCGGTGATCGTCGGGCGTGACCGCACCCTCGCGGGCCTGCGCGCCGCCGGGGTCTTCGGCGCCGACGTGCTCGTGCTCGACGACGGCTTTCAGCACCATCGTCTCGCGAGACACGTCGATCTCGTGTTGATCGATGCGGCCCTCGGTTTCGGCAATCGATTCACGTTGCCGCGCGGTCCACTGCGCGAGCCTCTTTCGGCGCTTCGCCATGCCGACGCGATCGGCGTGGTCGGCGGTGCGCTTCCCGCCGGCGAGGAAGCGCTGATCGCGCAGCTCGCGCCGGCCGCGTTTCGCTTCGTCGCCCGGCGCCGGCCGATCGCGCTGCGACGGGTCGGCTCGAACGACGAGCTCCCGCTCTCGCAGCTCGCGGGACGCGAGGTCGGTCTGCTCTCGGGCATCGCGCGTCCCGACAGCCTGCGCGAATCGGTGCGGGCGCTCGGTGCGACGGTGGTGGCGGAGCGGAGTTTTCCGGATCACCACGTCTACCGGCGTTCCGATCTCGCCGCGCTCGAGCAAGAGGCGTCGCTCTGGATCACGACCGCGAAGGACGCGCTCAAGATTCCGTCTCACGCCGTCGGTCGAGCCGAGCTCCGAGTGCTCGCGATCGCGTTCGAGGTCGACGATCCGGCCGCACTGCTCGACTGGCTGGAGGCACGGCTGCGATGAGTCGGCGCCGGCGCTCCCGCGCGTTTCGACCGCTACGGCACGCGATCGAGCTCGCGGCCGCGAAGCTCGCGATCGGGTTCGTCTCGCTGCTTCCCGAGTCGCTCGCGCTCTCGCTCGGCGCGGCACTCGGTCGCGCGAGCGGCCTCGTGCTGCGCCGCCGGACGCGGGTCGCGCTCGCGAATCTCGCGCTCGTTTTCCCCGATCGAGACCAGGCGGCGCATCGCGAGATCCTTCGCGCGAGCCTGTCGGAAATGGGCCGTTCGGCGGTCGAGTGGGCGCTTCTTTCCGGCTGGTCGGCCGAGCAGATTCGCGCGCGTGTCGAGATCGTCGGCGCCGAGCACCTCGTCGCCGCGGTCGCCGAGGGGCACGGCGCGTTCGGCGCGACGCTCCACTACGGAAGCTGGGAACTCGTGCCGGCGGCGTTTCGCGCGCATCTGCCCGAACTCGGCACGGCGGTGGTCGGACGCGCGCTGCGCAATCCCGGTCTGTTTCGAATGATCGTCGCGCGCCGTGGGCGCGACGGGACGCAGATCGTGCCGCAGGACGCGCGTGCGATCCTGCGTGCGCTTCGCGCGGGTCGCGCAGTCGGCGTGCTGGTGGATCAGTACACGACGGCGCGCAAGGGCGGCGTCCTCGTCCCGTTCCTCGGTGTCGAGGCGTGGAGCAACGCGGGGCCCGCCTGGCTCTCGCTCCGAACCGGCGCGCCGATCGTGCCCGCGCACATTCACCGGCTGCCGGACGGCCGCCATCGCGTGGTGATCGAGCCGGCTCTCGCTGCGCCGGCGACGGGAAGCCGAGAAAACGACGCCATCGAACTCACCGCGCGGCTCGCCGACGTACTGGGACGCGTGATCCGCGAAGAACCGGCACCCTGGCTCTGGTCGCACCGCCGGTTTCGACACAGCCCGGGCATCGCCGACGACGTCTACGGACCGAAGAGGCGATAGCCGAGGCGATGCCACGCGAGCCGCCGGCGCGCGCCGGCGAAGCGAGCGACGAGCGCGCGGCGCAGCGCGCGATCGTCGCGGCAGTAGGCGCCGAAGAAACGCGCGATTCCACGCGCGCCGACCTGCGCGACGCAACCGCGCTTGGTCAGCGAGCGAGCGAGGCGGGCGAGTTCTCGCATCCGCCGGGCGGTGGAGGGAGGCGCGCCGATTCGCGCGCGATCGAGATCGATGATCCGAATCGCGACGCCGTCAGCCTCGTTTCGAACCAGCAGATTTTCGAGATGAAGATCGGGATGGCGCCCGCCCGCGTCGTGGAAGCGCCGCACGGCATCGCCGGCCGCCGCGCAGGCACGAAGCAGCGTTGCGGGGGCGGGTGCGGACGCGAGGAAGACGAGCGCATCGACGGCGCGCGGCTCGAGCGCGGTGGCCTGCACCAGCTCGCGAAACGGACCCGCGCGGCGGCGTTCCACGCAGAAGAGCGGGGCCGGGACGGGGGCGCCGGCGGCACGAAGACGCGCGGTCACGATCAGCTCGCGGCGCGCGCGGCCGCTGCCGACGAAGCAGCCGCCGAGGATCGGGCCGAGCCAGCCGCCGTGACGAAACCAGCGCAGCACCGCGCGTTCCGGTCGGGCCGGCAGCGCGAGCACGCGCGTCTCGGCGCGCCCCTTCGCGAGCGGCTCGGCGGCTGCGAGCCGCTCGAATCCGCCGGTCGCGAACAGACCGATCGCGTCGAGCGACGTTTCGAGATCCGATCGCAGGACGACGACACCGTCCGGTGTCGGACGACGGAGAAAGCCCGGGGGCGGAGACCGCATCAACTCTCGCCACGCTCGGCGCGGCGCAGCAGCGGGATCGAGAGCAGCGCGAACGCGGCGTTCGGCAGCCAGAGCGCGAGCGCGGGTGGAACCATCGCGCCGCGGGCGAGCATCTGCGCGAGCGAAAGGATCGCGTAGTAACCGAAGGCGATCGCCACGCAGAGCATGGCGCCGGTCGATCGCGCGCCGCGCACGCGGCGCAGGCCGAGCGGCACGGCGACCAGCGCGAACAGGATCGGTGCGAACGGAAGCACCGATCGCCGGTGCAACTGCAGCGCGTACTCGACCGGTGCGCGTTCGCGCAGATCGCTCAACGGATCGCCGCTCGCCGCGCGCGCGAGCACCTCCCGGAGCTGCGCGTCGGTCATGTCGGCGGGGCGGAGTTCGCGCGAACTTCCGTCGAGCATCGCGCTGGCGTCGAATGCGTAGTCGAATCGTTCGAAGGAGATCTGCTGGTAGCGATCGTCCTTCCCCTCGCCCGGTTCGACGTGCAGATCGCCGCGCGCGAGGTGCAGTCGAATCACGGTCTCCCGTTCGTCGACCCGAAAACTCCCTTCCTCCGCGAAGACGAAGAACGGCCGGCGCGGGTCGCTGCGATCCGAGATCAGAATGCCCCGCAGCTGGT